>JAAEOR010000196.1 GCA_024222895.1 Hyphomicrobiales bacterium
GCAAAACTGGCGCTCATCGCTGTCGCCAGAAAGCTCGTCGTGCTGGCCAATACTCTCATCACCGAAAACCGAACATGGAAGACAAATCCACCGATCAGAGCTTGACTCGAAACACAGATGCTCCGCCAGCCATTCGGCTGCCACCTCCCCCGCAAAGCGCGGGGGAGGATCGCCGTTGCACCGTCGTGCGCAGGCCCCTGAAAGGCCCGCTTATCCAAGAAGGCTCGGAGACGTGTGCATGCGTTAGCCGATTTCGGGGGAGGAGCGCCATTGCTCCGTGGCACGAACACACAGCAAGCATTGCTATTCAAAGTGCCACAATGACGATGCAACCGAACTAAGCCGAGTCCGGTTCGGTACCCTCGGGCATGCCGACGGGAAGGCGGACCGAAACGATCGTCCCTTGACCCTCGTGCGATCGTATCCGCATCGAGCCACCGAGAAGGTCGGCGAGCGACGAGGTAATCGCCAGGCCAAGTCCCGAGCCCCGATGGCTTTTGGTGAACTGATTGCTGACCTGCTCGAACGGTCGGCCAAGCTTGCCGAGCGCATCGGGCGGAATGCCGATGCCGGTATCCTCGACTGAGAAGGTCACCGCTGCCGTGGTAGCGCGTGCCCGTACCGTGATGGATCCGCCCGCTGGTGTGAACTTCACGGCGTTGGACAGGAGATTGAGCATGATCTGTTTCAGCGCCTTGCGGTCACCCTGGAACCGGATGTTCTCATCAATGTCGGTCGAGACCGCAATTTGCTCGGCTTCGGCCTGCGCCTGGACAATTCGAACCGATTCTCCGATCAGGGGATCGAGTTCCAATTCCTCAAGGTCGAGATCCATACGCCCGGCCTCGATGCGTGACATGTCGAGAATGTCGTTGATGACGTTGAGGAGATATGTGCCGCTTTGATGAATGTCGTGGCAGTATTCACCGTAACGCGGAGATCCCAGATTGCCGAACATGCCTGACTGCATGATCTCCGAAAAGCCGATGATGGCGTTGAGCGGGGTGCGCAGCTCATGGCTGATGTTGGCAAGAAACTCGGATTTTGAGCGGTTGGCCTCCTCGGCGCGGTTTTTCTCCTCACCATATTTCTCAGCCAGTTCGACCATCTGCTGAGCCTGCATCTCCAGCTTTTGCCGCGACTGACGCAAATCGGCGATCGTCGCCATCAACCGCCGCTCGCCGTCGATCAGCTTCCCTTCATGGCGCTTCAACTGGGTAATGTCAGTGCCCACTGAGACAAAACCACCGTCCTTGGTGCGACGCTCGTTGATCTGGAGCCAGCGCCCGTCTTCGAGCTGGAGCTCGAAGCTCCGTGCGCCTTCCTCGGGGCGGCCATCCGCGTCGACCTGGGCGCGAACCAGGGGCTTGCGGCCGGCGGCGATCACGTCCGCATAAGGGGTGCCGGGCTGAAGAGCGGTGTCGGGCATGCCGTGCAGTTGCTGGTACTTGGAATTGTACATCACCAGCCGGTTGTCCGCGTCCCAGAGGACGAAGGCCTCCGAGATCGTCTCGATGGCGTCGCGCAGTCGAATGTCCGCGGTCTTCGAACGCTCGACCAGACGCATCTGTTCGGTGACGTCGACGGCGATGCCGATGAGATGCGGCTCGCCGCTGTCGCGGTCGACCATCTCCGCGCGGGCCCGCATCCAGATCCAGTGTCCGTCCTCATGGCGCATCCGGAACATCTGATCGACGGTCGCTTCGCCCTTTTCGTAGAGCGATTCCGCCAAGGCCATCAGGTCGCCGTCATCGGGGTGGATCAGTGCCGCAACTTCGCCGAATCCGAGCAGCGCGTCACGTGGTTCCCGCCCGAGAATCTCGAACATCGAGCGCGACCAGAACATTCGTCCGCGCGCCAGGTCCCAATCCCACAAGCCGCAGCGCCCCCGGGTCAAGGCGGTCTCGGAGCGCGCCTGAGTTTCCGAATAGATGGTATCGGCCTCGGCGGCGCGCGAGGACTGGGCGAAATAGCCGTAAAGGATGACCAGCAGAATGGCGCTGGTTCCCACGAAGATCGTGACGTTCAGCGAGACGTCGGCTCGCCACGCGTCGTAGACCACCGCGGTCGGCGCGACGATCGCGAGCGAACCGATACCCCCGTCGAGATGATGCATTGTCGCCAGGGCCGGGGTTCCATCGGCGAGGTTGATCTCGAGGACACCGGCGCGCGCGCCGAAAATCGTCAGCGGATGCGATTCGCCGAGAAGACGCGTAAGCGGCAGGCCCTCGGCTTCGCCGTTGACCGGTGCGCTGGCAATGACGAGGTCCTCCTGGTTGGTAACGTAGATCTGTCGTCCGCCGAAGGTCGCTGTGGACGGAAGCGATGCCGAGAGGATCGCCTCCACATCGGTAAGGTCGGTCGCGGCCGCATCGGGAAAAGCGCGCTCCATCGCTCCGGCAATCACGGCTGCGACCAGCCCGATCGCCTGGCGGGCCTCGAATTCCCGCTCGTTCTTGTCCTGGTAGAGCTCAACGGCTCGGGTCGCACCGACGATAAGCAGGAAAATCACGATGAGGACCGGGATCAGCCGGCGAAGCAGTGGTTCCGCGGTCAGGAGCTTTTGATAGGCCGGATCGGCAAGCAGTTTGGCATGGCCGGAGATCGCCGCCGTCCGTGGAAATCGGATGCCGGACAACGGTCGCCGTTTCGCGACGGACGGGCCAACCGCCTCTGCTCGCGCCATGCAAGGCCCCTTCAGTCGTATCGCCGCTTCGTCGGGGAGACACCCCGAATCACTTCATTTGAATCGAGGCGAATCGCCTTGTCCAGACAAATTAACGAAAACTTTAAGAGTCAAGTATGGCAGCGCGTTGTTGTTGAGCCGTGTGGAGAACGGTGGCCGCCGTGGGGCTCCATCACATCGCCGTGCCGGATCTGTCTTCACCCGGGCGGCGTGACCGTGATGCGCTATTGACCACCGTCGTCCGCGCAACCGTAGTCGCCAGGGGCCGCTGGTACCCTGGCATCGCCGCTGATTTCGGGTATAGTCGCCTACTATTGGCCGAACTTGGCGCCGACCGCGTTATCAGTCATTTCGACGACCTGGCCGCCGCTGCGGTGCCGTTGCTCGGCGCGGTGGGCGCCGGAAACCGCCCGACGTCGCCCCGACCTGAACGGTTTCGACAACAGGAGGTTTGACGGTAATGAAATCCGCACTCGCAACAGCTGCGCTCGCCATGGCTCTGGCGCCGGCGACGCTGCCGGGCGCCATGACGGCGCGGGCCGACAACACCGGTGCCGTCATCGGCGGCGTGATCGCCGGCGCCGCCATCGGCGCCGCGGTGTCTTCCGCGATCAACCACCCCCCTTCGACCCATTCGAAAAAGCCACCGCCGACCCCGTCGAAACCGAATCCGTGGGCAGACGCCTACAAACCCACCGGCGGCATCAAATGCTATCCGGCGCAGCAGGCCTGCTACAACAACGGCGGCGCCTTCAACGCCAACTGGACGCACAAGGTGTACGGCAAATGACCCGCTCGGCAGGAATCATGCAATGTGTGCGGGGGACGATGGCCGCACTCGCTGTCACCGTCATGGCCTGTGGCTCCGCCACGGTCGCCGTCGCCCAGGATGACAATGACAGGCTGGACGACGCCTGGGCCGATCTCGTGATCGACCAGGAGCCGATTCTGAGCGAAAGCCAGTTCGCCCAGCTCAACAATCTCGCCTATCAGGCGGCCGTGACCCGCATCTGCGACGGCTACGCGCTCGACCAGACGGCGTTTTCCGAAGGGCTAGCCGCGGCGATGGCCGAACAGCCGACTGAGGCCGACCAGGACGGGATCCGTGAATGGGAGGCGGCCGTGCTGTTTCGTATTGGCGCCACTTACGGGCTCTTTCTCGCCGAGGGCAACGCCCGCCCCGACGGCTTCTGCGCCAGCGCCGCGGCGCTACGCGCTGACGCCGAGGTGCCGAACGTCTGGCAGTGACGCGGCGCGGGCCGGAGGCAGGCACGCCGGCGGTGGCGCCGGGCGCGCGTGCCTCAGCGGGAGAGTACTCTCTTGCCGCGGGAGGGGTCACTGGTTCAATCCCAGGTTACGGTGACAGTGCACTCAACTGGAATTGATCCAGACGCAGACGGCCATGACTGTGATCAGGTAGATGTCGGTGGAGGCGGCCGCGCCGGGGGCAGCTTGCCGCCGCTGCGCTATCCGACTGAAACGTCGTCGGACAGGAATTGGCCCAACGCCGCGGCGAGCAGGCCCAGCACGATCGGCGCGGAGATTACCAGACCATCGACGTAAGGCCATTTGCTACGGAGCACAGACATCTCCGGATTGGAACGGCAAGGCGCTCCTCAATACAACAGATGCGGCTTGCGCGCTTCCGCCCACGCGGCCTCGTCCGGCTCCAGCCGGGCGCTGAAGTCGGCGGGGGTGGCTGACGGGTCGTCCACCCATTCGCGCAGGTCGGTGCCACCGCTCAACAGATCAATGGCGAGGCGCTCGGTCTCATACTCATACGGAAAATCGCGCCAGATCTCGTAATCGGGGTGAAGCTGCCGGACCGCCTTGAGCAGCAGGGCGACGAGGCGGTAGGGACGGAAGGCCTGGTGGGCATAGGCCGCCGTATCGGTGTGGATCTGCAGGCCGGAACAGAGCGCGCCCGCATGTTTGTGGAAGGACGGCTCGAAGAAGCAGGGCCGGATAAGCGCGCTATTGAGCCAGGCTTCGGACAGCCCGCACATGGTCTCCAGCA
This sequence comes from Hyphomicrobiales bacterium, assembly GCA_024222895.1. GTDB lineage: Bacteria > Pseudomonadota > Alphaproteobacteria > Rhizobiales > Kaistiaceae > Bauldia. Next base: position 4,704 of record JAAEOR010000196.1, read on the forward strand.
CGGTTTCGAAGTTGATGTCCGGTGTGCCGATGACCTCCAGCGAGATGGTCGTGCCGCGGCCTTCCGACAGGGTCGTGCCCTCGACGAGCACCGTGCCCGGAAAGCAGCGCGCCATGTTGAGGCTGGACGCATTCGGCGACGGGTTGACCCACGGCAACTCGCCCAACGGCCAGCCGTGGCCCGGCACCGCGTCCGGGTCATAGCCGGTCATGGGGATTACGGTCAGATCGACGTCAAGCGTCTTGCGCACCACAAACCATTTGGCGAGTTCCCCCAGCGTCAAACCATGGCGCATGATCAGCGGACCGGAGCCGACGAAACTCTCCCAACCGTCTTCCAGGATCGTGCCTTCGATGGGCCGCCCGGCGGGGTTCGGGCGATCCAGCACCCAGACGGCTTTGCCGTGCTCTGCGCAGGCCTTGAGGAAATAGACCAGGGTCGTGACATAGGTGTAGATGCGCGTGCCGATATCCTGCAGGTCGATGAGCAGCACGTCGAAGCTGTCCAGCATCTCGTCGGTCGGATAGCGCACGTCGCCGTAGAGGCTGAACACGGGTATGCCGTGGCGCGGATCGGTGTAGTCGCCCGACTCGACCATGTTGTCCTGCTTGTCGCCGCGCATGCCGTGTTGCGGACCGAACGCCGAGGCGAGGGCGATTTCCGGACAGTCCGCAAGGGCGTCGAGCGCATGCCGCCCCTCGCGCGTGAGCGAAGGCGGATGGCCGAGCAGAGCGACGCGCCTGCCTTCAAGCGGCTTTCGCAGCGCGGCGTCGGCAAGCAGGTTTTCGAGGCCCAGTTTCATGCCTGCCCTCATAGCAGAGTTCGCGCCTGCCTGCCTGCCGGTTAAGGGCGTCTCAAGCGTCGAGCGAGATCCCGGTCCGGGTCGGCCTGGTCAAGCGGCCGCGCGCCTGGCCTGGTCGAGCGCACGGGCGCATCTGGCCGGTGAGGATGACGCGATCGTCGAGGTGAAGCCGGTGCTGGACCGGGTCGGCGGTTTCGGCGCGGCGCAGCGCAGCATAGGCAGCCTCTTCGTCGAAACACTCGGCCAGAAAGGCGGCAAATTGGCCTCGACCGTTCCCGCGGGTGTGCTGTTGCGTTGGCCGCGCCGCCTTCGCGGCAGGCGAAGGTCCATGTGGGCGCCACCGGACCAGTGGATGACCAAGACGATCTCGCCCGATCTATCCGCGGCCCCGGACACGGGCGCGGCCACCCCAAACGACGGGCTTACCCTCACGCTTGCCGGACTGGTCGGCGATCGGCGCGAGACCAGCAAGCAAGGCGATTCGCCTTCTGGTCAGGCTGCCCAGTTCGGCGATGCATGCGATCAAAGTTGCTGCGACCGCCGGGCCGATACCTGGGATCGACGTGAGGATCTGATGGCGCTGCGCCAGCCCCTCGTCTTGAGATGGTCATGGCCGAAGCGCACACCTTCGTCGATGGGCCTGGCGGCTGAACTTCTGGCTTCGGCACCGGGCTGGGTCGCTATCCGGGCGGCCATATTCGGTCCTCTGTTTCAACCGATATGCGGCGGCGGCCGGGGTCAATGCCCGACCGTGCTAGCCCTCGGCGCCCTAAACCTATGATCTGACGGTTCGCGGCGGCGGGTCACTTGCTGGCGCGCAGCATTTCGCCTTGCGCCTGCAACTGAGCGGCAATGTCGTCGAACTCGGTCGATTTCGGTCCTTCAAGCAAATTCGTTGATCCACCAGGATCGCCTCCCAGATCAAACAGTGCCCGCTTGCCGTCATCGAAAACAATGAGCTGAAAATCTCTGTCACGGATCGACCAGCCATTGCTGCGGGTCGACGGGACATCGGTCTCGAGGTCGGCATAAGCGAAGCCGCGATCGACGGCACCGTCGTCGGAGAGCAGTGCTTTGAAGCTGACGCCATCCTGCGCGAAATCGGCCCCGACGCCGGCAAAATCGGCGATCGTGGCGAAAATGTCGGTTGTATTGACTAGCGCTGCCTCACGCCCTCCCTTGCGCGCTACACCGACACCGGAGACGACCATTGGCACGCGGATGCCTCCAGGATAAAGCGTCCCCTTGACCGTGCGGCGCGTGTAGGGCGCCTGTGCGACCCTGGCGTCGGTGCCGTTGTCGCCAATGAAGACGATGACAGTATTGGCAAGGGTCGCCTCATCGAGCGTGTCGAGCAGCCGTCCCATCTCGCGGTCGAGGGCTTCGAGCGCCGCAAGAAAATAAGGCAACGGATCGGCTTTGATTGCTTCCTCGCTGTCGACAAGCTGGCGATCGTGGAGACTTGGTGGCGGTACGTGAAACGGCGTATGCGGCGCGTTGTAGGCAAGCCAGAGGAACCACGGCTCCTTCTGCTCGGCCAACCAGTCGATGGCGATGTCGGTAAATACCGTCGTCGCGTAGCCGTCGACTTCTTTGGACTCGCCCTCAGTCGTCAAGTCGAAGTGATAATAGTCCCTGACCGCACCACGGATAAGCCCCGAGTAGAAGCCGACGCCCATGACCTCCGGATTTTCGTCGCCACCGTTGATGCTATCGGACAGATGCCATTTGCCGACGACCGCGTGTGCGTAAGGCGTCGGGGCACGTTCATCCAGCAGGCGCTGGATGGAGCGTTCATCGGTTCCAATTCCTACCCCTCCGGGGCCTGCAACTTGGGCCAACACGCCAGTCCGGAAACCGTATCGCCCGGTTAGCAGTGTCGCCCGCGTCGGCGAGCAGACCGGCTGCGACCACAGATTGTCGAAGACGAGGCCGTTGGCGCACATCGCATCAAGCACCGGCATATCCGGCTTCTGCTCGCCGATGTCATAGCAGGGGCTAGCGTCAAGCCCCATGTCGTCGGCGATGACAAGCAAGATGTTCGGAGGGCCCTGATCTTGCGAGAGGGCACAGGTTGCACCTAGTGCATAGAAAATTGCAGCACCTGCGAAACCGACTTGCCGCACCAGGCCGGCAGATTGAAGGATGCCCATCTTGTTCTCCAGACCCAGTTTTGGTTCGAAGCGGAAACGCTGCTTGGTCAGCTTGTCGGGCGGACTTTCATCACAGTCAGACCAATTCAGCGCGCGCCGCTGATGTCAAGGATCGCACCGCTGACATAGGAGGCTGCGTCCGACAGCAGCCACACAATCGTTTCGCCGACCTCGTCGGCGGTTCCTGCCCGTCCGATCGGAATTGTCGCGCTGGCCTCTTTAGCTTTGGCCGAGATTCGCCGGAGCGCGCGGGCGCATCTGACCGGCGAGGACGACATCGTCGTCACGGTGAAGCCGGTGCTGGACCGGGTCGGCGACTTCGCCGCCATTCTGGCCGAGTCGTTCGACGAGGCGGCGGCCTACGCCCCGCCGCGCCGCGCCGAGACGATCGGCCGGCCGCTCGGCAACAAGGCAAGCGACGATTGCGGCGCTCCGGTGACGGTCACGACCAAGGTCATGGCGGTGTTCGACGGCGCCTCTTCATACACGGGTGGCATTCTCGCCGGCGATACCTCGACGATGGGCCGGTCGGCGTGGATTCGCATCGGGCGCGTCGACGCGGTCATCGCCAGCCTGCCGACCTACGAGTATCACGACGAACAGTTCCGTGCCGCCGGCTTCGATCCGAACGAGCGAAAGTTCATCGTCGTGAAGAACCCGATGAACCATCAGCAGGGCTATCCGGCAGCGGTCGCGAGCTTCATTCTCGACACACCTGGCCCCACAACGCCGGATCTTCGCCAGCTCGACCTGCCGCGAGCCGGGCGACCGTTCTTCCCGTTCGATTCTGATTTTGTGCCACCCTTCGACGTCCTCTCGAACAACCAGGGATGAGCAGGCGCCGGTCGCCGAGTTTTCAGGAGCATGTCGGTTGACCGGTTGGATCTGGACGAGCGCCCGCCGGTCGTGCGGCAACCGTGTAAGCTGACGAACCGTCGGTTTCTATTTTTTTGAGTCCGACCCGTCGAAATAGCTCCAGGGCTGGTGCGGGCGGCTCTTGAGGTAGCCCTCTTGCCAGTTCCACTGTGGATGGATGCGCAGGAACTCGTCGGCGTCGAATTCAAGGCCGTCGGCGCGGCCGAAGCGACCCCACATGCTCATCTCCTTCGCCGCGTCCGCTGTCGTCACCTTCCCGTCAACCGATCCGGCCGGATAGTAAGGCGCGTTCCAAACGGCGTTGGGGTCGCTGACGTAGGGTTGCGGATCCGTGTCGTAGTGCGAAGAGATCGTGCGCGAAGACGGTTCGATCCGCATGAGATAGACGTCGAAAGTGTCGCCTAGAATCGTCTCGCCGGTCTCGGCGTCGATCCTGCCCTCATATTGCGTCAGAAGTTGTGGCCAGCGCATGCGCCGCGCACCAGTCTGCTGGCGGATATCGTTGAAGCCGACGTCGGAGGATTCGAGATTGCGGATGCGCGGATCGTCCGGGGCGTTGTCGCCGAAGTACCAGCCATCGGTCTTCTTCTGGAAGTTCTGGTAGATGAGGCCCTGCTCGTATTTTGCAATCTCGTTAGTCTTGATGTCGCCGATCAGCCAGGAATTGGCGTAGCCGCCATTGTTTTCGGCATCCATCAGCTTCACCCATTCGTCGATGCTCGTCGCGTATTGGGATGCGTTGCGGGCGCGGACATATTCGGGAACCTTCTTCGGGTCATAGCCAACAAAGCCGACGATCGTGGTTTCGACGACGACCATCCCGCCGCCGGTCACCCAGAAGTCGGTCATCGAGGCGATCCAGCCCGGCGAAGTCTGCATGACCATCCGCTCGCCTTTTGCCGGGGTGATATCGACGATGAGGTTAAAGTACTGGCCGTTCCAGAACTCGGTGAAGGATTCGTGGCCAATGACAATCTTGCCGTCAGAGGTAGCCGATCCGGTGGCGATGAACGCGCTGCAATGGCTCTTCGCCTTGCTCATGCTGACGGCACCGGCTGCGGCGTTCTTGTACTGCGAGGCGACGGTCGGCCACCAATAGCCGGTTATTTCCATATAGGCGTTCCAGCCGATAATCTGGTCGAGCGTCGTCGGCACTCCCGCCTTTGTCAGTCCTGCGGCGATACCGCTCATCTCCTCCAACTGATCGGCCGGTATCAGTGGCTTGTGCATCTCAACCGCCTTGTCGACGAAAAAGTCGAGGCCAAGGCCGGTCGTCTGCAGGGTCATTGCGCCATAGACGCGCTAGGCGTCCTTGAATTCCTCAGCGACCAGATATCCGTGCTGGAATCCGCGCTCGAACGGCTCGCCCCCGATCTTGATGTGGATCCAGCCGTCGGCCTCAGAGCGCTGTGCCTTCGCCAGCCAACCCTTCTCCTCGCCGGTAAGGGCGCCCTGCGCCGATGCATCGACAATGGCGAGTCCCGAGACCGCAACCAAGGCGGCAACTGCAATCCGGATCCTCAAGATCTTCATTGCTGAGCGCTCCTTTGGAGTTGTCTGCTATCTTGGCACCATTACATCGCACCGGTGGAAACACAATCAGCAACCCTGACTGAATGACTGATCGAGGATGAGGCGTCGCTACCCGACCCGTGAAGACGTTCGCGGCCTTCGTCAGCTGCTCGCCCGGTACGACAACATCCCAGGGTCTTAGCCGTTTCCGACTGCATCAGGCCAAGGCGGGCATTCGGCCGTCGAGCGTCAAAAGCGCGGTCTGCGATCATGGAGGCCGGGATGACTGTGATACCCGTCGCCAAGTTCGACCGCGGCTACCAGGGACGGATTTGATCCCATCAAGCCAAGGTCCTCGTAACGATGTCGCGGGTGTCGGAGGACAGCGTCTCCGCGGTGGCGATGCGCTCGATGGCTTCCCGCGCCAGACCACGCCGCCCGGCTTCCAGCGCCTTCCACGATCGGAAGCTCACCAGCAGGCGGGCCGCCGTCTGCGGATTGCGTGCGTCGAGGTCGAGGGCGAAATCGGCGAGGAAGCCATACCCCGCGCCATCCTCACGATTGAACTGCGTCTGGTTGCCGCCGGCAAAGCTGCCCACCAGCGCCCGGATCCGGTTGGGATTCGTCATCGAGAAATCCGGATGCTGGCGAAGGGATTTGACCCGATCGAGCGTGGTGTCGGCAGGCACCGTCGCCTCGAGCGCCAGCCACTTGTCCAGGACCAGGGGATTGGTCCGATAGCGGGCGTGAAAGTCTTCAAGGGCGGCAAACCGCTCTTCAAGCGCATTGCTGGTGAGGATCGCCAACGCCGCCAGCCTGTCGGTCATGTTCGTGGCACTGTTGTTGCGGTCGACCACCCGGGCGACGACATCCGCGGCGCCGCCGGCGGCCGATAGCGCCAGAGCGGCGTTCGCCAAAGCGCGCCGGCCTGCTGAGGCGGCATCGGGGCTGAAGACCGTGTCCGGGGTCATCCGGTCGCACAGCCCGACAAGCCGGGCGCCGAGACGCTCGGCCACCATCGTTGTCAGGCGTTTGCGTGCAGCCGCGATGGCGCCGGGATCAACGTCACGGCCGATCTCGCGCGCGATGTCCGCTTCGCTCGGCAATTGCAGGACCTGGGCGCGGAACGCCGGCTCCAGGGCTTCGTCTTCGGCAACCTCGCCAAGCGCGTCGGCGAACGCCGGATCGAGCATGCTGGCACTATCTGCCCGCACCGCATTGGTCTCGGCGATGAGGGTTCGCACGGCGATCTGTTGTACGGCGCGCCAGCGATTGAAATCGTCGGCGTCGGTTCGAAGGAGAAACAGCAGGTCATTGTCAGACAGCCCCGCCAACAACTTGACCGGCGCCGAAAACCCGCGCAGCAACGAGGGGACCGGCTCGACCGAAACGCCCTCGAAGACGACGGTCTGTTCCGGTTCGGTCAGGTGGATGACGTCACCATCGATTGCCGTATCAGCCGGCTTGTCGAACGCCAGGTCGGCGCCGTTGGGACTGACCAGGCCGAACCGCAGCGGAACATGCATCGGCGCCTTGACGTCCTGGCCGGGGGTCGGCGGGCAGGATTGGGTCAGGCTCAGTGAATAGGTCTGCGCCGCGGCGTCGTACCGGCCATCGGCCTTGATCTCCGGCGTGCCGGCCTGCGCGTACCACAGCTTGAATTGCGAAAGGTCACGCCCGGTCGCGTCGGCAAACGCCGCCAGAAAATCTTCGATGGTCACCGCCTGACCGTCGTACCGGTCGAAATAGAGGTCCATCCCCGTGCGAAATCCATCGTCGCCGAGGATCGTCTTCAGCATGCGGACCACCTCGGCACCCTTGTCGTAGACAGTGGCCGTGTAGAAGTTGTTGATCTCGCTGTAGACCTCGGGGCGAACGGGATGGGCGAGCGGTCCGGCATCCTCCGGAAACTGGCGTGCAAGCAGGGTGCGGACGTCGCTGATCCTCTTGACCCCCCGCGACCGCATGTCGGAGGAGAATTCCTGGTCGCGAAACACGGTCAGCCCCTCTTTAAGGCACAGCTGAAACCAGTCGCGGCAGGTGATCCGGTCGCCGGTCCAGTTGTGAAAGTACTCGTGGGCGATGACGGTCTCGATCCCGGCGTAGTCGGAGTCGGTTGCCGTGTCCGGGTCGGCCAGGATGTATTTGTCGTTGAAGACGTTGAGCCCCTTGTTCTCCATGGCGCCCATGTTGAAGTCGGAAACCGCGACGATCATGAAGATGTCGAGATCGTATTCGCGCCCGAAGGCAGTCTCGTCCCACCGCATCGATCGCTTCAGCGCATCCATCGCATAGCCGCAGAGCGCTTCCTTGCCGTGTTCGCAATAGAGTTTCAGGGCGACCCGGCGGCCGGACATCGTGGTGAAGCTGTCCTCGACCACACCAAGATCGCCGGCGACCAGGGCAAACAGATAGGACGGTTTGGGGAAGGGGTCGTGCCAGACGGCGAAATGCAGGTCACCTTCGGCAAGATCGCCGCTGTCAGTCAGATTGCCGTTGGCAAGCAGGACCGGCGCCGTAGCCTTCGGTCCTTCGAGCCGCGTCGTATAGACCGAGAGGACGTCAGGCCGGTCGAGGAAATAGGTGATCCGGCGGAAGCCTTCGGCCTCGCATTGGGTGCAGTAGGTTCCGCTCGATTGATAAAGACCCATCAGCTTGGTGTTCGCCGCCGGGCTGATTTCGGTGACGATCTCAAGCGTGAAGGCGGTCTTCGGCGGGGCCTTGAGTGTGAACTGCTCGGGTGTTGCGTCGTAGGCATCGCTGGACAACGGGCTCCCGTCGAGGGACGCCGAGACCAGCGTCAACTCGTCGCCGTCAAGGACCAACGGAACGCCATCCTGCCGTGGCGTGATCTCCATCCGCGACGTCACCCGCGTCCGGTCGGGATCAAGATTAACATCGAGTGCGACGGTATCGATGGCAAGAGCCGACGGCCGGTAGTCGGCCAGGCGAACAGGGGTCGTTCCGGTCGTCATCGTGCGAGGCTCTCAAGGTCGGAGACGTGAAGCTTTGGAATGGCCGCGGTTTTAGCGGGTTTACCAATGCCACGCCAGTGGAGCGCATTCGACATTTGCCTGGTTCCGCCGCACAGAGAAAGCGACTGTTCGAACTTCCTTCCCGAGTGGGAGGGGAGGCCGTCGCCGCGGTGACCGTTGCGCTTCGCAGCCTGGTGCCGGCCGGCTTCCGTGGGGCCTGAATAGGTGTTGCGTCCTTCGAGGCCGCCTTCGGCGGCACCTCAGGATGAGGTCAGCAGAGTTCCTCGTGACCGGTCTGGAAGGCGCCCTTCGATCCCACAACAACGACCTCATGCTGAGGTGGCCGCGAAGCGGCCCTCGAAGCACGCACTGAGTCTCCGTCTGTCCGAACGCGATCTCTTCGACTACTGAGGAAATGTCGGAGTCGGACCACTAGGCAAGTGCCCTTGCTCAATGGCGGTTATTGTCGCAGGAAAGACCGGATTTGATTGGCGATCATCCGGATGTCGGGCACGAAGGCGGCGGCGTGACGCGGCTTTTGATCGCAGAACGCGAAGGAATGCCAATCGGCCCGGGACAAGAGCGCATCCGTATCGATATCTTTATCCCGGACAACGTTCCGTGAAGGGAACAACGGGGAGGCATTGAGAATGTATCTGGGGATCGACATTGGGACATCGTCGCTCAAGGCGGTGCTGGTCGACGCCGACCAGAAGATCGTGGCCAGCAAGACGACGACGCTGGACGTATCCCGCCCCCATCCGGGCTGGTCCGAACAGGATCCGGACAGTTGGTGGGATGCCTGTGAGGCGGTGCTCGACGCCCTGGCCAGCGATCATGCCGGTACACTGGCTGCCACAAAAGGGATCGGCCTGTCCGGACATATGCATGGAGCAACGCTGCTCGATGATGCCGACCAGCCCCTGCGTCCCTGCATATTGTGGAACGATGGCCGCTCGGCAGCGGAGGCGGCCGAGATCAGTTCGGCCGCCGAGCGGATCACCGGCAATATCGCCATGCCCGGTTTCACCGCACCGAAACTGATGTGGGTCAAGCGCCACGAGCCGGAGATATTTGCCAGGACCAGAACCGTCCTGCTGCCGAAGGACTATGTTCGCCTGAAACTCAGCGGTGACAAGGCCAGCGATATGTCGGATTCGGCCGGCACGTTGTGGCTCGATATGGCCGCCCGAGCCTGGTCGGACGAGATGCTGAGCCTGACCGGGATGGACATCTCCCAGATGCCGGCGCTTTTTGAAGGGAGTGCTGCGACGGGGACGTTGCGGCCCGAACTCGCTGGCCGCTGGGGCATGTCGGGACCCGTCGTCATTGCCGGCGGCGGTGGTGACAACGCGGCATCGGCCTGTGGGGTTGGCGCCGTGGCGGCCGGCAC
>JAAEOR010000197.1 GCA_024222895.1 Hyphomicrobiales bacterium
CGGCGTCAGCGTCTTTTCGGTCGCCAACGACGGCACGCTGACCAACGTCGACAATGTCACCGATGCCGGCGCCCTGGAACTCAAAGGCGCCACCTCGGTGACAACACAAGTGGTCGACGGCATTACCTATCTGTTCGTCGCCGGCGTTGACGACAACGGCGTCAGCGTCTTCCGGTTCGGGCACAACATCATCGACGAGACCGCGGCGGCGGTCCAGGTCGCCGAGAACGGCACGGGACCGACGGACCCGATCGCCAAGGTCGATGCGGCCGACCCGGTGGTCTTTTCGATCGACGGCGGCGCCGACGCGGCCCTGTTCACCGTCGACGCGGCAACCGGCGAGGTCTCCTTCATCGCCGCGCCCGACTTCGAGGCACCGCAGGACGCCGACGGCGACAACGTCTACGAGGTCATCATAAAGGGCGATGATGATATCATCACCGAGACCAAGGCGATCAGCATCGAAGTCACCAATGTCGGTGGTCTGATCGTCAAAGGCAGCAGCGCAGACGAGACGCTCACCGGCGCCGGCGAGGAAGACACGCTCAAGGGCAAGAAAGGCGAGGACAAGCTGAAAGGCCTCGGCGGTAACGACCTGCTCAACGGCGGCAAGCACAAGGATAAGCTCATCGGCGGCGACGGCGAGGACGCTTTCCTGTTCGCCGACAAGCTGAAGGACGAATTCGCCGACAAGATCAAGGATTTCGAGGTTGGGGTCGACATGATCTACTTCGACAACGCCATCTTCACCGCGCTCGACGACGGCGCCCTCAAGAGCAAGTTCTTCGACACCGGCAAGACGGCCGACTCCGGCAAGGACCGGATCCTCTATCAGGAGGACAAGGGGTGGCTGCGCTACGACGCCGACGGCAAGGGCGGCGCCGACGCGGTCAAGTTCGCCAGGATCGGCAAGAACCTCGACCTGAGCGCCGACGATTTCCTCGTGGTGTGAAGGGCAGCCCGACCTGGGTGTTCCGACCAAGGATCGGCCAATGCTTCGGAAATGTCGTCGGGTGATCGACAAGGTCGACGAAAGCCTGATCGGATTGTTCTTGACCCTGCCGAGGCGACAATCGTCGGCGAATGTATCGATCAGGCAGTGTCCTGGGTCTTTCCAGGCGGAAGAATGCACACACTTTTCCTGACAGGGCTTGTGCGGAAATGGGGCGGGCCGGCGTTCGGTGGCGCCCCCTCCACCATCGCTTTACGATGGTCCCCCTCCCCCGATTTCGGACCGAAATCGGGGGAGGAACACCGTTGCATCGTTGTGCGCACGGCCCGAAAGACACGCCCATCCTCGCCCAAGATTTTGAGGGAGGGGGGACCAGCCGGATGGCTGGTGGAGGGGGCGGGCCTCACTCCTGGATCGCTCTTTTCGGGCGGAAGAGTGCACACACTTTTCCTGAAAACGCTTTACGTCAGGCCGACGACCGCGTCATGCATCACCTGTTTTTCCACGTCGACCCCGGTCCACAGGCGGATGCAGATGGCGCAGACATTAACCAGCATGCCCAAGCCATCGAGGACGACGCAACCGCGGTCCCGGCCCATGCGGATCAGGTGGGTCTCGGGCGGATTGTGAACGCCATCGGCGACGATCATCGTCTCCGCCAGGGTCGACCAGTCGACGGCAAGCTCGGCATCGACGTCCGGATAAAGGCCGATGGAGGTAGCGTTGGCGACGATGTCGGTCGCGGCCGGTAGCTGGAACGGCCCATCCCAGCACACATAGATGGCAGACGTCGGCGTTCGGGCATTGAGGAGCGCCACAAGTTCTTCTCCCCGGCCCGGCGATCGGTTGACGATCGTCATTTCGGTGACGCCGGCGAGAGCGAGCTCGACTGCAAGCGCTCGTGCCGCCCCGCCAGCGCCAAACAACACTACCTTCTTTCCGGGGAGATCGGTCTTCGCCGAGATGGATTCGACGAACCCCTGCCCGTCGGTATTCTCGCCGATGAACCGGTCGCCGTCGCGCACTGCGGTGTTGACCGCACCGATGATTTCGGCCGAGCGGCCCAGCTCGTCGATGTGCTTCACAACCGCAACCTTGTGCGGGATCGAGCAATTGAAACCGGACCAGCCCATGGCACGCGCACCACGGACCGCGTCGCCCAAATCGTCCGGCGCGACCTCGCAGTTGAGGTAACGCCAATCGAGACCGTGATGACGAAACGCCGCCTCCATGATCGCGACAGTCGGATTCTCGGCGGCCGGCTGAGCGAAGGAGCCGACCAGGCTGGAGAGGAAGTTCTGGCTCATCAATCGATCCTTTTGTTGCGGCCCGCCCGCTGCCGGAAAGCCGACCTGATGATGATACTCATTTCTTCTTGTCGATTGCGAGCATCGCCACATAGCAGGCGCTCAACGGGTGATAGTCGGTCTTTGAGGGCGGGCTCTTGAGGTCGCTGTGTTTTCGGCCGTGCGCATCAAGGATGCGGAACCAGCCTCCATATTGGTGATCGATAAAGAAGCGGTCGGCATAGTCCCAGAATTTGTCGTACCAGGACCAGTAAGCCGCATTGCCGGTCTCAGAGCCAAGCAGCGCTGCCGCAGCGATCGCCTCAGCCGCGACCCAGTAGTCACGGTCGGTGTCGAGGATCGCGCCGTCGTGCCCGAAGGCGTATTGCAAACCGCCATTCTCCGCGTCCCAGCCCCGGTCGATCGCAACCGCGAACAGCGCCTCTGCCCGCTCCAGCATCCAGGCTTCGGGCTGATGCTGATAGAGGTTAACCAGCAGCTTCGACCATTCGACGAAATGCCCAGGCACATAACCGTAGGGGCGGAACAGGTTTTTCGGGTCGTCGATGTTGTAGGTCCAGTCGGTCGACCAGTCGGTGTGGTAGTGCTCCCAGATCAGCCCATCATTCGGGCCGGCGAGTTCGACGCATATGCGGCGGGCCAGCATGTGGGCGCGATCGCGGTAACGCACCTCACCGGTCGCCTCGAACGCCGCCAGCATCGCCTCGCACATATGCATGTTGGCGTTCTGGCCACGATACGGATCGATCGCGGTCCACCCGTCCGGATGGATGACGTCCACGTAGAGCTCTGCCTGCGGTTCGAAGAAATGATCCTCAAGCAGGCGATCCACTTCAGCAATCAGCGGACGGGCTTCATCGATGCCTGCCTTGGTCGCAGTCGCCAATGCGAGGAGGACGAAGGCGTGGCCGTAGCAATGGCGGGTAGCGTCTTCCACATCGCGGCCCTGCAGAACCCAGGCATAGCCGCCATCGGCCTGGCGATGGACGGTCTGCAGGAAGTCCAACCCATGACGGACAGAATCGATATAGCTTTTATTTTCAAGAACTTGCCCGGAGATGGCGTAGTTATAGATGAACCGGCAGGTGCCGACCAGATGTTTGGTCATCCGGTCAAAGATGGAGCCATCGTCCCTTAGCTGGTTGATGTAGCCACCATACTCCCGGTCGATGACGACCGGGTCGTAGAAATTCATGATGTCGCGGATCTGAGATTTCAAGAAAGCGGCGTCTCGAACCATCAAGGTCGTCCTGTTCACCGTGTTGCCAGAACCCGGCCGAGACCGGGACTCACAGATGCACAGGTTACGCCGGATTCGGGCGGAGACAAGCTTCGAACGGCCCGGCTACCCGCGGCTTGGGTGGGGCTGTTCTCATCCTCCACACCGAACTCCATCGCCAGCTGGCAAAACTCCCTATGGTCCTTGCTTCACTTCGAACAACGCCATCAGCTCTCCCAGGTTGGTCGCAGTCTCCAGCTCCCACAACGCCTCGACCGACTGTTGCACCTGGGAAGTGCCCATATGAGGTGCGGCGAATTTTCGGTACTTCTCGCCCAATTCCGAGTCGGTGAGCGGGTCAAGCGGGTGTCCTTTGGGAATGTCGACTTGCTCGACAAAATGCCGGCCGTCGACGGCGGAGATGGCAACACGAACCGAAAGCAGCCTCGGATAACTCTCCGTGAATTCCGGATCTGCGCGCACTTCGACCCGACGCATCAGTGCAAGCTTGTCGGGGTTCCTGAAGCGCTCGCGATCAAAGGTCTGGCGTGTCACCTCACCGTCCAGCAATGCCGAAACCACAATGTAAGGCAAACTGTGATCGGCGGTTTCCCGCGTTTGCGGGTCCCATTTCGCCGAGGTATCTGCTGCAAGGATACGCCCGGTATCAGAGATATCAATGGTAATGCCGGCGATCTCATCAGGAGTTGAAATCTTCTCCCGCAGTGCCAATGCGGCCTGAATCCCAGCCTGGGTATTATACTGAACCGGCCAAGTCTTTACGAACGTCTTGTTGATCATATAACCGGCAGTCCCGTCGCCGAATTTCTCAAGCTCGAGCGGTCCGGAGACCTGTTTTTCAAATCCCTTCACACCTTTGAATGGAAGTACCGGTCCAGTGACGCCGAGCTTGGCGAGCTGAGCTGCGAAGAGGCCATTGCGCGCGGCGTTGGCGGGCGCAAAGGCCTTCCACATCGAAACTTCCCCCGACGCGCGTCTGGCGCAACGCAGTGTTCGAAACAACCGCCAGCCCCAGGGTCTCCCGCATCTGCGCCGTGCTCAGGCCCATGACCCGAGCGGCCGCAAGAGCCGAGGCGATGACTCCAAAAACGACATGACCCCAGCCCCGCTCTCGCACGTTTGCAACATCGGCGAGGCGGCACATGACCTCATAGGCAAGAACGACACCCAAAATGACGTCTCGTCCGTTGCCTCCCGTACATTCGACAGCAGCCAGAACAGCCGAAATCGTATCGCTGGGATGAAGCGACTCTCTGGACAAATACGTGTCCATGAAATCCTGCGAATGAACCATGGTGCCGTTTGCCAGCGTCGCTAGCTCGGGCGTAGAAATATGCCTTGTTCCAAGAACCGTGGCCCCCGGCATGCCATGGCTGGCCATCGCCATGGTGCGCGCTATGACGCTGGGATCTTCCGAATAGCCTGCCAGAGCGATGGCGACGGAATCGATGACCCGTCGCTTGGCTTCCCAAACGGCCTCCGGGGAAAGATCCTCGTAGCGGATCGAAGCGGCGAACGACACCAGCGTTTCGACGGTTTGATCGGTCCTGTCATGATGGTGGTCCATGAAATTCTCCCACATCTTGATTTGTCGATTATTTCGGCAGGCGCCGCCAGGTCGAGAATACTCCCCGGGTCATCCTGTTCATTTTGTTGCCGGCCATGACCGGGACTCATACATGCACGGATCCGCTGGATCAGGGTCAGGCCGAACGTCGAACGACTCGTTCTCGCCCGCCCTGATCTCGAGTCACGTCAAGACCTGTCGCTGGGATAGAGATCGTCGAGAAGGGCGTCGACCTCACCTGCGGTGACCCCGTCGACCGGTGCGGTCGGGCCGCGCACGGTCGCTGTGCGGATGACTCCCAGCCGCACAAGGATCCGCTTGTGGACATGGTAAAATACGTCGCCGCCCTGCGCGGCTAACCTATTGACCGGTGCAATCCACCGATCGAAAGTGGCCCATGCACCCCGCTCGTCGCCCTCTCGAAAACGGTCCCACACTTCGACAAATGCAGCGGGCTGGCTGCAGAACGGCATCGTGCCAAGCGAGCCACGCCGAAGCTCCTCAATGAAGTAGTCGCCGCCGGCGCCGCCAAAGACCACCAGGCGTCCATCGGCAGCATTGACCATGTCGACGACTTTTGCCGGCACCGGCAAGGTCTCGACCTTGATGTAACGAACCTGCTCGCACTCCTCGACGAGCCGGTTGGCAAGGCCTGGCGAAATCGGAGCGGCCGGGGTGTCCTGAAGAAAGATGGGAATCCCAACGGCGTCGGAGATCGCCCGGAAATAGGCGCGCACCTCCGCCTGTCCGGCCGGCAGGAAAGCGGGGGGCATGATCATCAGCGCATCGGCACCTGCCTCCTCCGCTGCTCGGCTGTAGTGGACGGCGAGATCGGTTCCACCGGCGCCGGTGTTGATCACCACCGGCACGCGCTGGCCCGTCGCTTCGACGACGCATCGGGTGACCTGTTTGCGTTCCGCCTCGTTGAACTTGAACATCTCGCTACCGATCGCGACACCAAGGCCGTGGACCCCGGCAGCGATGTTGAAGTCGACAAGGTTGGCGAGGCTGTCCTCATCGATGCGGCCCTTCTCATCAAAGGGCGTCACAAGAATCGGGAACACCCCGCGCATACTGTCTGAGGTCATCTTTGGCTCTTCCTGAAACGCGCTCTATTAGTGTGCTCTTTCCGGGCGGAAAATTGCAGGCACCTTTCCCGACACGGCTAGTGCGTAAATCAGTGGGCCGGTGTTCCGTGACGCCCCCTCCACCACCGTTCCGGTGGTCCCTCCCCGGTCGAGCCGGGGACAAGCTCTCCCCCAAATTCTCGCTTTGGCATGAACATATCTCCGGCCGGTCGCAAAAAAATTCGCCGCTCCAATTGGCATCAATGCGTTGATGCATGTGGCCGAACCCTGTGGTTCTGTAATGCTCATTTCGTCCGAGGACCGGGTGGGTGCGCGGCGCACCCACCCGGCGTCCGTCATCCTCCGACTCGATCGGAGGATCAATTGCCGCCGGCACATCGTCATCGTTTCGAAGCGTCCCCAAACGATCCTCCGATCGAGTTGGAGGATGACGGGAGGAGGAAGTGTCGCCGACCGCGCGACGCGTGCTGCGCGTCCCCGCTTGCCTCCGCTGGGTTGCGATGTGATTCCTCGCACGAAGATGTGTGCATATCCTAGCAAATCCCTAGGGGAGGATGGGCGTGCTGTTCGAGCGGTCCGCACAACGATGCAATGGGAGTCCTCCCCCACATCGTGGGCGAGGGGGACCATGCGCAGCATCGTGGAGGGGGCGGTTTTCATTCTTCGGTCGCTCTTTCCGGGCGGAAAAGTGCGGGCGCTTTTCCTGAAAACGCTCTAGTCAGCGTGGAAGACCTCTTCGATCGTCTCGGTCCACGGGGTCCCGTCGTCGTTGTATTCCATGTACGGCTCCATCATCTTCCACCACCGCCGCACCACCAGGCTGTCGCGCCCGGCGGCCAGCACGTCCGGATCGTCGCATTCGAGATAGGCGAAGAGCGTCAGCTCGCGGCGATAGATACTGTAGTTTCGGATCCCCTGATCGCGCAGCGTTTCCAGCATTTCCGGCCAGATCTTGTCATGCTTCTGCTTGTAGATCGCTTCGTTGCCCGGCTTGAGCTGCATCACGAAGGCTACGCGCGCCATGGTCTTGTTTCCCTCGGCCGACTGGTCGTTTTTGTCTGCTTTCTTCGCATCAGGCGGCTGCCGGTTCGGCCGGACCCGGCTGCAGGTTCACTGGCGGATACACCGCGCTGAAGCCGAGCCGTCGACTGATGTTGCCACACGCCTCGCTCAACATCGCAACGAGCGGGTCGAGATCCGGACCCGGTCGCTTCGCGGACGGGCCGGTAACACTCAGCGCCCCGACCGGCCTGCCATGGCGGTCGAGAATGGGCATACCGACACAATGAACGCCCATCACCACCTCTTCGTTATCGAGTGAGTACCCGCGGGTGCCTATGAGCGCCAGTTCACGCCGTAGGGCATCCGGGTCCGTGATGGTGTTCGATGTCAGCGCCAGTAATGGCGCATCGAAGACCTGCTGCTGTTCCGTTGCGCTCATATGAGCCAGCATGGCCTTGCCGGCACCACCGCAATAGAGTGGCCCGCTCGAACCGATCCGGTGGTCGAGCTGCATCCTCTCATTGCCCCGCACCTTGTCGATGACCACTCCGGTCATGCCGCTGAGCAGGGAGAGATTGACTGTCTCCCGGGTTGCCTCCGCGATGCGTTCGGCGAATGGCCGGACCAACCGCGGAAATTCGATCCGATCAAGCTGTGTTCCGGTGATTTCGAGCATCCGGAACGAAAGCTCCCACTCTCCTTGTGGGGTGCGTTCGACGACGCTTTCCTCGGCCAGGTCGACGAGGATGCGCTGCGTCGAACCAAGCGGTAGCGCAAGCTGCTGGGCGATGGAACGGACCCCCAAGGGGCCGTCGCGAGCCAGCAGGTCGAGAATGCGTATAGATCGCCTGACGCTCGACATCCTCTGACGGTTTCCCCTTACGGTGTGATGACGTTGTCGTTGATGTAGTCCCAGACGATCTCATAGCCGAGACCCGGAGCGGTTGGCATTGCGATGGTGCCGTCGGGATCGAGTCGGTCACAGATCTGGCGAAGATAGGGATGGGGCGCGTCGTAGTCGACGCCGATCGCCAGCAACCCCTTCTCGTAATATTCACTGGTGTCCTCCGACGTCGCGCCACAGACTTGAAGGTTCCCCCAGCCGGCCATGTGAATCTCGCACCGCAGGCCATAGGCCTCGCAGACAATCGCCGTCTTCCGGGCACCGGTGATGCCGCCGCGTACCACGTCGATGCGGCTCATGTCGGAAGCACCGCGCAGTATCCATTCGGCCCGGGTGAATACGCCGCCGCCGGCGATCTCCGGCGACAGGATGGGAATCGACAGTTCCCGAGCGAGACGCACATAGCTTTCGACCCGATATTCCGGCATCGGATGCTCGTACCAGTAATAGTCGAGCTTCTCGAGCTCTCGCCCCACCTTTATCGCCTCCTCCAGGGTGTGATAGGTCCCCCAGGGATCGAACATCAGCACCATGTCCGGCCCGACCGCCTCGCGGACGAGATGGCAGGTTCGGATGTCGGCGGCGATGTTGGACGGTCGGCCAGGAGTGGGCTGACGAGTCTTCGGGTCCCAGAAGTAGTGCGGGTGGATCTTGTAGGCGAGATACCCTTCCCGCTTACAGGCCAGCGCGTGTTCGGCATAGACCTCGGGCGGGCCAATATTGGGGTATGTGCTGGCATAGGCCTTCACCCGATCGCGGGCGCCGCCCATAAGTTTGTAGACCGGCAGGTTGGCCGCCCGGCCCGCCAGATCCCACAGCATCAGGTCGACGACGCTCGCAACGTTTTCCGTGATGTTCCCCACCCACATCCACTTCCAGATCATCTCCCGGTCGAGCGGGTCCTGACCGATCACCAGCGATCGCACCTGCCCGAGCAGCAAGGCCTGGTCGACAACATTCAGGCCTTCCTGATCGCCGTGGGAGCCGCCACCGAAATAGTAGCCGGTCACCCCCTCGTCGGTCTCGACACTGGCGACCGTCTGCATCAGCTCGGTCCTGGGGAGCGGCACCCCGTGGCCGATGTCCCAGCGATCGGCGTGGGTACGAAAGGAAACAACCTTGATGTCGGTGATCTTCACGTTCCGAAATCCCCCGGGTTCGGTATGGAACGGCGGGTGCTATTCATAGGAATCACCGCCGCGCAAGCGATCGAGAAGCACGGCCGCAAGCAGCAGCAAGCCGACGATGATATCGGCGTAGTAGGGACTGATCGCCCTGAGATCGAGAATGTTGGCTGCGCCGGCAATGGCCAGGAACCCGAGCGCGCCACCAACCGGGTTACCGACGCCGCCGCGCAGGATGCTGTAACCGCCGATCATCAGCGCGGCATAAACCTTGAATTCGAGACCGAAGCCCATATTGCGCGACACGCTGCCGAGTTGACCGACAAAGAGGATGCCGCCGAGGCCGGCACCGAAAGCGCTCAACAACAGCGCCAGGGTACGCACCCGCGCCACCGAGATGCCGGCCCTGCTCGCTGCAAGCGGATCGCCGCCCGCTGCCCTGACATGACGCCCGACCCGGGTGCGTGTGACAACAACAGCGGCAACGGCGGTGACGATGAGGACCAGGACGAAAATGAGCGGCAGGGACCACACCGATTCGTTGGTGAAGGCGAACAGCGCTTCGTTGAAGGCAAAGAGCGACCCCGACTGGCCATTGGCTTCGACGATCACGTAGGTCGCTCCCCGCAACCCGGTAAGCGTGCCCAGGGTCGCAGCGATCGGATCGGCACCGAAACCGACGATGGCGATAGCGTTGATGCCGCCGAACGCCAGGCAGGCCAGCAATGTCATCGCGCCGGCCGGCAGTACCCCCCAGCCGCCAAGAAGCAACGCCCCGAAGATGGCGGCACTGACGCCGACCATGGAGCCAATGCTGAGGTCGACCACCCCGGCCAGAAGCGCGAAGCCGGCAAACGCGCCGACCAGCATCGGCACGGCGACGAATTGGCCGACGATGGTCACGTTGCTGGCCGACAGGAAGCGCGGACCGACCCAGGTCAAACCGACGACGACGACAACCAGGAGCGTGATGCCGATGCTGCTCACCGGCCCGGTCAGTAGTTCGCGAACGGGACGATGGGCGAGAGCCGCCGGGGCTTCCGAACCGTTGACGATGGTTTGGGTCATCGTGCCCCCCGCTTGTATCGGAAGCCGTCGATGGCCACGGCAACGATGAGAATGAAGCCCTGGAAGATGGCCTGCCAGTCCGAGGACAGCCCGAAGAAGACGAGCGCCGTCGGCACAGTGGACAGAAAACCGACACTGAGCAGGATCAGCCAGATATTGCCTCGGCCGCCGCCGAGCGACACGCCGGCCAGGATGATGGCGGCGATCACCGGTAGCAGGAAGACGCTGCCGCTGGCAGGTGTGAACGGCCCGCTCGAGGCGGCGAACAGCACACCGGCCACACCGGCGCATGCCCCAGCGGCGATGAAGATGGCAAAGCGGGTTCTGCGGAGCGAGATACCGCGCGCCTGAGCCGCAATGCGGTTGCCGCCAACCGCAATGACATGCCGGCCGTAGCGGGTACGCGGCAGGAAGAAACCGACGATCAGGATCAGCGCCACCATCGGCCACCAGATATTCGGCAGACCAAGAGACGATCCGCGGCCAAAGTCGCGCAGTCCGGAATTGATCGGCACCTCGGCGATCTGGAAAACCAGAAACAGCACCGCCAGCCCGATGAAATTGGTTGCCAGTGTCACGATGACAGGATTGATCTTGCCGTGGACAATGATCAGCGCGTTGATGAGCCCCCAGGCACCGCCGACCGCGATAGTGATTGCGATGACGAGCACGATGTTGATGTCGAGCTCCAGAAATCGGGAGCAGACGAGTGCAGTCAGGATAAGCGAGGTCGGCTGCGAGAGGTCTAGAAAACCACCGCTGATGCTCACCAGCGCCTGACCGACCGCCAACACACCGACGATCGACATCGTGAAGGTGATGGCCAATACGGTCTGATGCGACAGGAAATCGGCACGGTTCAAGGCCGACACGGTGATCAGCAGCAGCCAGGCTACCGCGACGACGACGGCCGTGCCCCAGCCGTCCAGGCGAAGTCCGATGCCTGGACGGCTCGTGGCAACAGCGGAACCGATCACCTGATCGGCCATGGGGGTCTGCCTTTGGCCGTGTCAAGCCGTCGGGCAGAACAACTCATACGCAGTGGTTCCGGCCGGCGCTTCAAGCAGAAGCTTCACCCGCTCCGGCATATCCGGAACCTTGGCTGCTTCCTCAGCGGAAACCGGACAAGGCTCGACACGGGAGGCCGGATCGCCGGCGTCGTCCTTGACCAGCGGCGGGTTGCCGGCAGCGATCGCATCGACGACATCGCGAATGGCATAAACTGCATAGCCTTCAAGAAAGTAGAAGACGCTGCCAGCGAGATGCGGGTTGACGTTGTCGCCGGTGATGAAGGCGCCGTCCTGGCCCCAGCCGATGATCTCGTCGGCCCGGCCGAGCTGTTCGGCGGCATTGATCGCGGCAAGGACGCCACCATCATTCAGGCCGACCACAGCCATCTTCTTGGCATCGGGATGGGCCGCGAGCAGATCGCGGGCGGCCGGCAAGCCGACCGTAGCCTGTCCCTGGCTCTCGAACGATACCCACTTCTCTTCCGGGATATCCGGGCACACTTTCTTCAGGCCGTCCCGCATACCGCCGGTCCGCCAGGTGTTGACGATGCCCGCGGCGGCCCCCTCGGCGGAGATGACCAGATCCGGCTCGCAGTTCCATTTTGCCTTGACGATATTGCCCAGTGCCTCGCCGCCGGCGAGTCCGGCCGCCAGATTGTCGATGCCGACAAAATAGAAGCCATCCTGAGAAATGTCGTAGGTGATCACGGGAACGTCGGCTGTTCCGAACCGCGCGGCGAGCGCCGGGTTGGACGAGGGTTGACCGTTGAACTCGATCACTGCGCCGGCGCCTTCCTGGATGAAGATGCCGGCATTCTTCAATGCCGTCGCGGCGTCGTCGTTGTTGCTAAGCTCGAGGTAGTCCCATCCGCGCTGCTCTGCCAATGCGCGGGCAACATCGCCTTGCGCCTTCATCCATTCGCAACACGGATTGCCGCCGACGGCCATGCCGAGCTTGAACTTATCGTCCTGGGCCACCCCGCCCGACTGGCTGGCAGCCAGCACCAACGCTGTACCCGCCATCATCGCAAAAATCCGAATGGGCTTCGTCATCTTGTTCTCCATGCTTGTGGTCTTCCTCTTCGAGACCGCAACGCGGTCCGCCCCCTTCTCAGACCGGCTTCTCAACGCTGCCGGCTTCGTCCGTTGCTGGATCGGCGGCAATCGCGCCGGTGATCAGTCCGACGATCTCGGACACTTCGGTTTGCCTGACGTCGCGCGTGGCGATGGTTCGCCCCAGACGCATCACGGTGATACGGTCGGCGATGTCCATCAGTTGCTGCATATTGTGGCTGACAACGATGACACTGACGTCGTGATTGCGCAGGTCACTGATCACATCGAGGACCTGGCTCGACTCGCGAACGCCCAGCGCCGCGGTCGGCTCGTCGAGAATGACAATGCGCCGGCCCCACAGGATCGCGCGAGCGATGGCCAGGCACTGCCGCTGGCCGCCGGACATGGCTCTTACCGAAGCGCCGATCGACGGAATCTTGACCGCTAACGCGTCGAGCACCTCGCGCGAACGCTTCCGCATCTTGCGATCGTCAACCAGGTTCAGCATGCGCAGGAACCATCGGCCGGCGAGTTCCTCTCGCCCGAGATAGACGTTCTGGAATGCGTTCATCGTGTCCACAAGCGCCAGATCCTGGTAGACGGTCTCGATCCCCGCTTCCATCGCATCATGAGCGCTCCGGATCTGGATCTGCTTTCCATCAAGGAGGACCCGGCCATCGTCGGCCAGAAGCACACCCGAGAGAATCTTCAGAAGCGTAGACTTGCCCGCACCATTGTCGCCGACCAGACCCAGAACCTCCCGGTTCTTCAGCGCCAGAGATGCGTTGTCGAGCGCAACGACGGCACCGAAGCGCCGGGCGATGCCACGCGCTTCGAGCACCGGAGCACTGGTGTCCGCCAAGGCGGATTCACCTGAAACCGGCGACTGCTCCAATCTCTGATCCAAACGACTCCTCCTCGTTCCATATATGGAACGGCCGTTCACATATTTTCTAACCTATTGCCGTGCGGCCGGTTCGGTCAAGAAGACTGAACTGCACCATCATCGGTGCATCTGATGTTGATCGTGTTTTTGATAAGAGTTGACCGGCCAGAGTGCCGTGATGATGAACCGGCAGTTTGTACCGCTCTTGCACACGTCGAGATCGGAAACCGAGCCGACGACCGTCTCAATCTTGTGTCGGTTTCGCCTGGTTCGGCGGCGAGATTCAGCAATCGGATTCAGGCGATATCGACGAGAGCGGATCGTGGCCGTTATCGACGAGCCGCCGGGCTACCGCCTCGCCGATCCCCGTCGCCGCTCCAGCCACCAAGGCGCGATCCCAAGCATGCGGCGCGCCCGCCGCCAGCCGGTCTCAGCCCGCCTTCAGGTCTTCCAGGACCATCGCCGCGCCTTTCTCACCGATCATGATGCTTGCCGCATTGGTATTGCCGGTGACGATGTTCGGCATGATCGACGCGTCGATCACCCGCAATCCGGACAGACCATGCACTCGAAGGCGGGAATCGACGACGGCGTCGTCGCCCACCCCCATTTTGCATGTGCCGACCGGGTGCAGAAGCGAGAGCCCGGACTGGTGGCAGTAGTCCATCAGATCCTGGTCCGACTGGACGTCTTTACCGGGCGAGATTTCATGATCGACACAGTCTGACATCGGCGCTGTCTGAGCGATCTTGCGGCCGAATTTCAGCCCAGCGACCGCTGTGCTCCGGTCCGCTTCATCGGCAAAGAAGTTGAACTGGATCGCCGGCTGGTCCGACGGACTCGCGCTGGTGATGCGGACG
>JAAEOR010000198.1 GCA_024222895.1 Hyphomicrobiales bacterium
ACGTAACGCAGCTCGGCGGGCGAATTCGGGCCACCGCAGGCCAGAGTTTCCGCGGGTTATGGACGTCGTTGCGATCGGCTCGTGGTACCAGTACCAAGTCGCCAATCGCGCCTCGCCAAACCCAGCGGAAACGCCGGTCAAAGTAGTCAATATTAGCCGCCCTTGGTATAACATGGCGGTTGTCGACGCAGACCAGTCCTGCGGTCATGCCGTCGGGCGAGAGCCGGACGGTGCGCGACGCGATCGACCACATGAAGGCTGCACTTGCCGAGCCGCTGACGCTGGCATCGGTTGCCGATCAGGTCGCCGTCTCATCCCGGTCGCTGGCTCGCAAGTTCTCGGCTGAACTCGGAATGAGTTGGGGCGACGCGCTACGGCGGCTGCGGCTGCTCGAGGCCATCGAGATCCTCGCCGCCGGCGGCATGCCGATCACCGAAGTCGCCCTGTCCGTCGTCTACAATTCCCTGTCCGCCTTCAACGCCGCGTTCCGCGATCTTGTCGGCAAGACGCCGAGCGAATACCGGAAGAGTTTCTCAAACGCGTGAGAGCGCGCGCACGAGCAGACCCGTGCGCGCGCAGGCTCTCATTTGTAGGTCGTCGACCACAGGTTCTCGGTCGTCGGCAGCGTCGCCGGTGTCACAACGCGGCCCTTCGCCAGGCAGCCATCTTCACTGCATGCCGGGTCTTCGCCCTTGTGGATGGCAATGGCGACCCGCACCATCTCCTGCGAATGCGCGAAAGCATCGTAGCTGGTCGAGACATCGATGTAGCCGCCCTCCATCAGCGGAACGGCTCCCGGCAACAGGTCCTGGGTGGCAAGCCAGAAGTGGCCGTCCTCGCCGGTCGGCGCCCATCTGCCGGCTTCTTCCAGAGCCGCTTGAACGGCCGTAATCGCAAAGTCGCTGGCGATGAACGCGCAGTTGGCGTCGGGGTTCGCCCGCAGCGCATTGGCCATGCCGGAGCGGAACAGCTCCGGGTTCCACTCGGTCGGCACCTGGGTCAGGGTCGAGATTTCGTCCCGTGCCGCATCAATTTCAGCCCAGCCCTTGGACCGGTTGACGGCGTTGATGTCGGTCAGTGCACCCTGCAGCTCGATGCACTTGCCTTCGATCCCCTTCTCGGCGAGCAGATCGGCGAACGCCACCCCGGTGGTGAGTGCCTGGTCGTAGCTGTCGCCGCCGACGTGGGCGGTGGGGGCGACGCTATCGGACTTCCGATCGAAGGTAATGAACGGCACGCCAGCCGCCTTGGCCGCCCGGATCGAGGCGTTGATCGCGCCCGCGTCCTCCGCCCGCGCCGCGACGATGTCGACACCCTGGGTGATCAGGTCCTCGATATTGCTCGCCTGCCGACTGGGATCACCGTCGGCAACATTAAAGATCCAGTTGATTTCAACGCCAGCCGCCTCGCCCTGTTTCTTGGCCTCGGACATCATGTAGTCCTCCCAGGCCTGCTCGAGCGGCTGTGTCTTTGAGTTCCATGAGAAACCGATGGTCAGTTCCTCGGCCATCGCTGGAACCGCCACGATCACCGCGGCAGCTGCCGCGACAAGAGCCTTACAGTAGTTCATCAGACGTCCTCCTTGTTGATCCAGTTTCAGTTGACGGTCGTTTCCGACCGGAGCCGGTCCTGCAGGCATCAGGTCCCTGCCTTTCCCGGTTTCAGTGCAGCGGCGTACATGGCAACGAAGATCACCAGGCCGCTGATAAGCTGATAGAAGTAGGGGTTCGCTCCGATGTGGTTCAGGCCGCTGCGAATGACCTCGAAGGTTAGCGCGCCAAGGACGACGCCCCAGAGGATTGATCCACGACCACCGAACAGGCTGATCCCACCAACGACGACGACGGCGACGGCAGTGAACTCAAGACCCCGGCCAAGAAACGAGGTCACCGCACCGACTTGACCGGCCGCCAAAAACCCGCCGATCGAAGCGAGTGCGCCGGCCATGACAAACCCGAGAAACACCGTGCGCCGAACCGGTAACCCGATCCGGTTGGCCGTCGCTTCGTCATTGCCGATCGCTGTCACGGTCCGGCCAAAGCGGGTGCGCCGGTGGACGACGTCGACAGCCACGAGCACTGCCAGCGCGATAATACTGTCGAGAAAGATCGGGCCGATGGAAAAATTGCCGAAGCCCCTCAACGCATCCGGGAGCAGGACGACCTGCGCGTCGGTGATCTGATTACCCAGGCCGCGAAAACCGATCATGGTCCCGAGCGTCGCAATCAAGGGGTTGACCCTGAGGACGCAGACAATGAACCCGTTGACGGCACCCAGGAACACGCCCACCGGAACGATGACCAGCAGCGACAACGCAATCGGAACCTCGGCCTGCATCATCACCGCCGCGATCCCTACCGACACCAGCGCAATGGACCCGACCGAGATATCCAGCTTGCCCATCATGACGACCATCGCCATCCCGGCAGAAATAGTCGCGATCGGCGCCATGGAGTGCAGGATCCCGGCGACATTGGAGACGCCAAGGAAGCCCGGTGACGCCACCGCGAAACCGACGACCAGCACCAGCAGCACAATCGGAAATGCGAAATCCAGCGCGCGGGTGAGCAGTAGCGTCCGTGTCATGCGGCCGCTCCCGCGCCGGTCGGGGACAGGGCCGCCACCAGCGTCGCTTCATTCGTACTGCCGGACAATTCGCTGACGATCCGCCGCTCCGAGACGATCACGTAGCGGTGGCAGACATTCATCAGCTCCTCGAGCTCCGACGAAATCAACAGGATTGCGACCCCGGACCCGGCGAGTTTTGCCGAGAGCCGAAGGATGTCGCCTTTAGCTGCGATATCGAGCCCACGGGTTGGTTCATCGAGGATCAGGAGGTCCGGCTTCGTCTCGAGCCATTTGCCGAACACAACCTTCTGCTGATTGCCGCCGCTGAGCGTGCCAACGATTTGCCCGGGGCCGGAGACCTTGATGGACAGGCCGTCGATCACCCGTTTTGCCAATGCGTCGACCAGACCTTTGAGCATCCATCCGATGCGGGTCGATGTTTGCTTGAGATTTGGCAGTGCCGTGTTGCGGGCGACGGACATCGGCAGGAGCAGCCCCTCGCGACGCCTGTCTTCCGAAACAAACGCGGTCCGCTTCGCCAACCGGTCCGGCGTGGTCGGAGCGAGCCCCCCATCCGTCATTACGCGGATTCGCCCCTCGGGGTGGCCGTCCAGACCCAGAAGCGTGCGCACCAATTCTGTACGACCCGATCCGAGCAGTCCCCACACCCCGAGGATTTCACCGCGGCGCAGGGAAAACGACGCGTGCTCCACCTTGCCTTCCAGCCGCAAGTCCTCCACCGACAGATAAACCGGCGCATCATCGCCAAGGGGGCCGACAATGCGCCCCGCGGCTGCGACCTCGCCCAACATCAGCCGTACCAGTTCACCGCTGTCCACGGCATCGGTGGCGCTATCAGCAACGGTTTCGCCGTTGCGCATGACGAATGCCCGGTCGCAGACGCTGAAGATCTCGCTGATGAAATGGGTGATGTAGATGATCGCCACGCCCTGCTCCTTCAGCAGCAGGATGACCTCGTCGAGCTTGGCCTTTTCGCGCTTGGTCAAGGACGATGTCGGTTCATCGAGGATCAGGATCGCGGGATCGCCGCGCATCGCCCGTGCGATCTCGACCATCTGGGCATCGCCGGTCGATAAGCCGTCCATGGTCTGGCTCGGGTCCAGGTTCGAACCCAGGAGCGAGAGCAGCTCGGTGGCGCGTTCGTTGATAGACGCCCGATCGATCAAACCCGATCGGGTTGGAAACCCGTCGATGAAGATGTTCTCCGCAACGGTCATCCAGCGGAAAACGCTCAACTCCTGATGTACGAATTGGACACCGGCCGCCGCAGCTTCGACCGGCGAGTCGAACTGCACCGCCTTGCCGTCGCGGAGGATCTGGCCTTCATCGGGGGGAAACACGCCGCCGAGCACGTTCATCATGGTCGACTTGCCGGCACCATTGGCACCGATCAGAGCGATTGCCTCTCCACGCCGAACCGTGAGATGGCCGTCGACAACCGCGCGAACAGGACCAAAGCGCTTGGCAATTCCGCGCATCTCCAGGGCGGCGGCCGTCATGATCTGTCCGCCAGACCGTCGAGAGCGACGAAACCGATGATGAGGGCGCCCTTAGCCATCAGGCCAAGGAAGAACGAGACCCCCATGAGATTGAGCACATTGCCGAGGATGATGACCAGAACCGCCCCGACCAGCGCACCCAACGGCCTGCCCTTACCGCCATAGATACTGACCCCGCCGACAACGCACGCGGTGACAATGTCGAGGACAACGCTGTCGTTGCCCACATTGGCGGACGCCGAGGAAAGCCGCGCGGTGACGAGGATCGCCGCGAGCCCCGCCAGCGCGCCAGACATCACATAGGTCAGGAACAGGACATACGACACGGGAACCCGCGATATTCGCGAGGCATCCGCGTTGGTGCCGACCGCGTAGACCATCCAGCCGATCCGGGTCGACGACATCATGAAGTGCACGACAATCGCGGCGGCGGCGAGGATATAGATCGATAGCGGTACGCCAAAAGGCCGAGACAGGAAGAAGTCGAAGAAAGGCTCAGGCTGGCTGGAGATGCTGACGGAGTTTGTGATCCATACAGAGAAGCCGCCGCACACGGTCATCATGGCCAGCGTGACCACAAACGGGATCATCCCCAGCCGCGCGACGGCGATGCCGTTCAGCACACCCACGGCGATCCCCGCAACGACCATGACCAGGCATCCCAGCGCAACGCTGCCGGTCGCAATCATTGCCATGCTTCCAAGGATTGCGCTCAGCGCCATGTTTGCCGGAAGGGACAAATCGATACCGCCTCCGACCAGAACAATCGTCATGGCGAGTGCCAGGACACCCAGCATCGCCGACTGATTGAGTACGTTCAGGAGGTTGTTCGGTTTGAAGAAGATCGGACTGGCGAAATACAAGAAGACGATCGCCGCGAGGAAGGTTGCTGACGTGATGATCAACTGCAACGGGATCTTCCGCCGCGCCGGCGGGATCGACACCCCGACCGTGGCCATGCCGTTCTTGCTCATTGTCCCAGCGTCCACTCCCTCCCTCAGTCCGGCAATACGACGCCCAGCTTGGCGAGCAGCCCGCCGTCGACGCGGTATTCCGCCCCGGTACAGAAGCTCGCCCGGTCGCTCGCCAGGAATGCCACCATTTCGGCGACCTCCTCCGGCCGGCCGACCCGGCCGATCGGCTGCATCCTGCCCCACGACGCGATAAGGTCGTCCTGGTCCTCGGGTGCAGCATTCTCGCTGGCCGAGAAGCGCGTCATCGGCGCATCGATGCAGCCCGGACTCACCGTGTTGACCCGGATGCCATCACCGGCCAGGTCGATCGCCATGGCGCGGGTGAGAGCCAGAACGCCCCCCTTCGAGGTCGTGTAGGCCGCAACACGGGACTGGGTCGCGCTGCCCTGTACAGATGCAATGTTGATGATGGAGCCGCCACCGGATGAGCGCATGCGCGGAACGGCCAGGTGGCAAGCGAGATAGACCCCCCTCAGATTGACGGACAGGACCTGGTCCCAAAGTTCCGGCGACGTGTCGGCCACCGTGCCATAAGGCTGAATGGCGGCGCTGCAGACAAGAATGGACAGGCCCGAATGATCGGCGTCGAATGCACTGAACGCCGCGCGCATCGACGCCTCGTTGGCGACGTCGGCAAGCAGGCCGGAGACAGATGCCGGGCTGTTCTCAAAGCTGGCCAAAGCCTCATCCAATTGAGCCTGGAGGTGACCGAGAATGACGACGCCGACCCCGCGCTGGGCAAACATCGTCGCGACAGCCAGACCGATCCCGGTGGCGCCGCCGGTGACGAGAGCTGTCTTTCCCGCCAGGTCCTCTCTGAGGCTTTGTGCTGTTCCGTCATTCATGGCACCGTTTTCACCTCGATGGAATTGCCGGAATTGTGCTTTCGCGTTCGACCAGGGAACCCATCAGCCGAACGGTGAGCCCGTCGATCGAGCGGCCGGCTATCGCATCCTTCATGGCGGACCAGCCCAACCGCGCCATTTCAGCAAAAGGTTGGACGATGACGCTTATCGAAGGACGGAGCACCTCCATCCATGCGATGTCGTCAAAGGCGAGGATGCTGGTCGTCTGCGGCACCGCGATGCTTTTGGTGTGCAGCGCCCTCAAGGTTCCAAGCGTCGCCGACCCGTGGCCGGCTATCACCGCCGACGGCGGCGCCTCAATCTCCAGGGCAGCGAACACCGCGTCAGCGATCTCATGCCCGTCCATGCCGCCTTCGATGACCCTGCACTCGCCGTCGATGCCCTGGTCACGGCAGGCCGATGAGAACCCCGAGCGCCGGAGCGCCGAGTTCCACAGTCGGCTGGAGTTCATCACCAACCAAATGCGTCGGTGGCCGAGCGCACAGAGCCGCTCCACCCCGAGGCGGGTCATTCCCTCATTGTCGAGGGCGATCGATGGCAGAGGCTCCTCTTCGCGTATCCTGTCCAGGATGACGTGGGGGACGGCACTGTCGTAATTGCCCTTCCAGTCGACCGTCGGGACGAGAAAGACCCCCTCAACCTGCTTGGAATAAAGCGTCTGGAGCTTGCTGTCATTCCGCATGCCGCTCTCGTTTGTCTCGATGAGAAGGGCGTCGTAGCCGTCTTCCTCGAGTTCCCACGACAGTGCCTGGGCCAATCCATGAAAGAACGGGTTGCTCAGGTCCGGGATGCAGACACCGATGGTGCGAGACCGCTGTTGCCGAAGACTGGCGGCAATACCGTTGTGACGATAGCCGGTTCGGGCGATTGCCGCTTCGACGCGGGCCTTGAGTTTTGGCGATACGATTTCACGCCCGGCCAGGACGTTCGAGACCGTGCCAAGCGATACGCGCGCCTCGCGCGCAACCTCCTTCATCGTTACACCGGCGCTTCCAACCATCGCCAATCGTTATTCTTGAAACGTTTCAAACAAAGTACAACCATGACCGGCCAGCGTCAAGAAAGCGCCCAAGCGACAGCGCCCGCCGCCGGGTCGAACAGCCGTCTTCACGCCACCAAGAACTTGCACTACCTGCCGCGCTCAAGCGTCGCTCGCCAAGGCATCGCCGCCATCGATGCGAACAACGCCACCAGTCATCAGG
>JAAEOR010000199.1 GCA_024222895.1 Hyphomicrobiales bacterium
ATGCGGCCGGACCATGGTCATCTGCTCGCCGGCGACCCTGTCCGCAACGCCAACCCCGGCTACTCCTATGTCGGCCGGCTCAAGGGCCTTGCCGAGCTCAGCGGCGTCGCCCATGCCCTGACGAATCATCGATCGTGAGTCCGGTGAACGCGACCCCGCGTGCGTTTCTCGAGAGCCTGTTTGATGTCGCCATTGCGGCCGCCGCGCCAGCGACCGTGCTACCGCCCTTCCTGCCGGAGCCGCCGCCAGGCCGCACAATCGTCATCGGTGCCGGGAAGGCATCGGCAGCGATGGCTCGGGCCGTGGAAGATCATTGGCAGGGGCCGCTGGAGGGCGTTGTCGTCACCCGCACGGGCCATGCCGTGCCCTGCAGCCGCATCGAGATCGTCGAAGCGTCGCACCCGGTACCGGACGACCGGGGACGAGACGCAGCCCGCCGAATCCTTGCACTGGCCAGCGCAGCCGGACCGGACGACCTGGTCCTGTGCCTGATCTCCGGAGGTGGTTCGGCGCTGCTCACTCTGCCGCCGCCTGGCCTCAGCCTCGACGACAAGCAGGCGGTCAATCGCGCACTGTTGGCTTCGGGCGCCGACATCACGGCAATGAACACGGTGCGCAAACATCTTTCGGCAATCAAGGGTGGACGTCTGGCGGCCGCAGCCTGGCCGGCACCGATGATCAGCTTGTTGATTTCCGACGTGCCCGGCGACGATCCGAGTGTCATCGGATCCGGACCGACCGTCGCGGACTCCACCACCTTCGCCGACGCGCGCGCGGTGCTCGCCAATTTCGACATCAATCCGCCACCGGCGGTCGCTGCTTTCCTCGTGGAAGCAAAAGAGGAAACGCCAAAGCCCGGCGACGAGCGTCTCTCCCGGTCGTCGGCAACGATCATCGCCTCACCGATCGCAAGCCTCGAAGCGGCTGCGGCCGCAGCTCGCGACGCGGGTATCTCACCGGTGATCCTCGGCGACGCGATCGAAGGCGAAGCCCGCGAGGTCGGCATGGCACACGCCGGGATCGCCCTGTCGGTCGCCACCCACAGTCATCCGATCCGACCACCGGCCGTTCTCCTCAGTGGCGGAGAGACCACCGTCACCGTGCGCGGCAATGGCCGCGGCGGGCGCAATGTCGAGTTCCTCGCCGGATTTGCAGTCGGTCTGAGAAATCCGGCCGGCATTTACGCACTCGCGGCA
>JAAEOR010000200.1 GCA_024222895.1 Hyphomicrobiales bacterium
CTGGCTACGCGAGCGGCACGGCTACAAAACACCAGACCAGATCCGAGCCGAACAGCTCGGACTTGAAACCGCGGTCACCATGGAGCACAAAATGGCCGCGTAACGTCGCAGTCGACTGTCTCATAACCGTGCCCCGGTACAAGTCTTTCCAAAATCTGCCGTCCGAAATTTCATTGGGATAATTAGCTTTTTTATAAATCCAACCAAGTTTTGCGCCAATAGATCATCACGGTAAAAAGCGGGTTCCAAAACAAGGACTTGAACGCAGTGTCGGACCATGAAAAATGGGTGGTTGTTGGCGGGGGCATGATGGGTTTGACTGCAGCGCTGCACCTTGCCAAAGCCGGGCGTTCTGTGACCATCGTCGAGTCAGATCCGAAACTCGGGGGGTTGGCCGCCAGTTGTTCACTGGGCAACATCCACTGGGATCGCTTTTATCACGTGATCCTGTCATCGGACGACCATCTGCGCGGACTTCTGGCAAGCCTGGGCCTGGATGAAGAAATACGGTTCCACCGCACGAAAACCGGGCTCCATATCGACGGCCGCTTACAGAGCATTTCGACACCAGCAGAACTTCTTGCATGTCGAGATATCCCCTGGACGGCGAAATTCGGCCTGGGCCGGGCAATTCTGGCTTCGATGAGGGAGACGTCTATTGACGATCTGGATGCCCAAACGGCATTGGATTGGTTGAACCGTCATTCCGGTAAAAAAGCGGTAGATACAATCTGGCGGCCTTTACTGCGCTCAAAACTGGGTACCAGCATGGACGAAGCCTCCGCACTGTTTATCTGGTCAACACTTCGACGCTTGTATGGTGTCGGCGCGGGGCGATTCGGCTCCGGCCAATTTGGCTATGTTGACGGTGGGTACCGGAGAATCCTTTCCGCACTTGAAGACAAACTTGTCCAGTTGGGTGTAACCATCTTGCACAACTGGCCGGTTGCCGACATTCGCTCAGTGGACCGACGGCACACTCTGAGCAGCTCTGGCCAACCCGACATTCAGGCTGACCGTGTCGTATTGACCATTCCCGGCCCCCACGCCGCCCGTGCCTGTGCCGATCTGACGGCACAGGAAAGTAAACGCATGGCCGAAACCGACTTTCTCGGTGTGATATGCCTGTCGCTTTTGCTGGATCGACCCATTACCGATTTCTACGTTACCAACCTGATTGATGAGGGTGGGGCATTTACCGGCATAATTGAGATGACCAACCTGATCGAACCCGCTATATTCGGTGGCCGTCATCTGATTTACCTGCCGCTCTACCTGCGCTCCGATGATCCACGTTTTACCCACGATGATCGCAATATAACGGAAACATTCACGACGTACCTGGCGAAATTGATACCCGGGTTTTCCAGCGAAAACATACTGGCAGCACGAGTAAACCGCGCTGCTAAAGTATTTGCCACACCGCACGTAGGAAGGGCCGGTAACATTCCGGAATTTCGAACGACTGTGCCTGGTTTATACGTCCTGAACGGCTCTCAAATTGTCGGGGGCACAATGAACGTGAACGAAACGGTACGTCACGCGGAGGAAGGCATGGCCAGCCTTTTCAAAGAGGTGACGGCCGTTGAAAAACCCATGCCGGCAGTCAGGCTATGGTCGCAGTCGCGGCCCTGGGAAGACCGTCTGGCGCATCTGGAAAATGATTTACTGGTAAAGGGCCTGAAACAGCTTCAACTGCTGCCAGGTTCCGGGGACAAGGTGTTAGATATCGGTTGCGGGCCGGGCATCACTGCCGAACGCCTGAAAGATCACGTGCATTCGTATGTCGGCCTGGATGTGTCGATAACTGCACTGGCGCGGGCACGAAGCCGCATCGGCGCTGCCGAAAATGTGGTTTTTCTTCCGCTCGATCACAGCTCGCCGAGTAAACTGGACGTCATCAATGGGCAACGGTTTACGTTCATCTTGTGTAATAGCGTTATCCAGTACCTGCCCGACGTGGCATCGATAAAGTTTCTTTTTGAGTCCATGAAAGATGTGGGTGAGCCAACGGCCCGTATCGTGGTCGGAGACATCCCCGTACGCAGCCGGTTCATCCGTGAAGCGATGCTGGCATGGGCACAGGGGATACGCGCCGGATTTCCGCTGCAAGCCCTGACTGGACTGATTAAACGCGCCTTTAGCCACTTTTTTCGCGTGATCCCCGCGGAAAGACCGATTACTCATAATCTGGCTGAACTCACCAAGGCTGCTCGTGATGCCGGGTTTGAACTTGAGGTGTTTCCTGTGCCGGCCCGGCCATCAGGCAATCGCGTCTCTCTGGTGTGCCGCCCGGCAAAGGCGACGACGTGATCGTAATGAATCGCAAACAGCTGGTGAAATCCATTGAATGGATATTCGTTAGCCTGATTTCCCTTGGCTTGGGGATACAATGGGGTCTTTCATTCGGCAAAGCGGGCAACCATGCGACTTATGTAGTACCAGGAATTCACTTGTCCGACCCGTCGGTACTGGCATCGGATTGGTGGACCACGCAAACCTACCATCCACATATCACCTTCACTTACCTGGTCTCCGCATTGGTGGGCATGGGTGTTCTGGCCTGGGGCCTGGCGATTATCAATATCGCCCTGGTTGCCGCGAGCGCAGTGATCACGCGGATATGGACCCGGCTGATTGTCGAGCAGTATGACCTTTTGGCCTGGCTGCTGTTCATGGAATTGTATTTCAGTTTCACCGGTTCTCACTCCTTCGGCAACTCTTATCTCTTCAGTTCGGCATTACAACCCTCCAATATTGCATCGATTTCATTCCTTCTCGCGCTGTTCCTGATCTGCCGGGGCAATTACCTGGCGACCGGCCTGGTTCTTTTTTTCGGTGGACTATTCCATGTCAATTTTCTGATATTACAAATCGCGATATTCGCATTGCTCACACTTGCGCAAGGCTGGCGGCGTTCCCCCTCTAGACTGATCAAGGTAATCGGTCCCAGCATCATTGCATTGGGTCTCTTTTTACCTGATCTTCTGGCGATCTCCTTCGACCCGCAATTCGAGGCAGCCGGGGATATTTTTGTGATGGAGCGATTCCCTCATCACTACGACCCACTGTCGAACCTTCCTGACTTGGCGGTATTTGTGGCGTGGCTGACGATGGGGATCACGGCTGCGACCGTGTTCGGATCGAGTGACCGGATCCGGCGATCAACGGCACTTGCCCTGTTCCTGCTGTCAGGTTTTGTCTGCCTGACTGTCCTTGCCTCTGCGCTGTGGCCCGTTTCCTTCGTCACCCGGCTCTTTCCGTGGCGCCTGGCCCCCTTTGTGATACTTCTTTCACTCTTGATGTTAGCCGCGGCATTGATCACCGGATGGACCGGTCCACAAGCCATTCGTCAACGTGTATGGGCCCCCTGGAGAGTGCTTGTTCTGCTGTCCTGTCTGGCGATCCTTTTCTTCAACTCCAATAAGATCGAGCAACGACTGATCCTCGCCCTGTTCACGGCGGCCCTGTCGGCAGGGTGGGCAATTCAAGCGAATGCCGGAGCCGGGAAATTGCGCGTATCTCTCAGTTCACCAAAAGTGATGGCGTTTGCGACCTGTTCGACGGCCCTGATCCTTGTCGCAGGTCTTACACTGAATGTGGACAGGGGGAAATACAATTTGGTCGTTGAGGTGGACGATCAGGATAAATACGAACTTTATGACTGGGTCAGAAGCACTCCTGAAGACAGTCTTTTCCTGATTCCACCGAATTTCCAGGATTTTCGGCTGCTGACGCGTCGAGCCGTCGTTGTCGACTGGAAAGCCAACCCGGTTGCCCCGGGAGAAGTCATGGAGTGGCGGCGGCGCATCCTGATTGTTTCCGGAATCGAGCCGCCCCTTTCATTCGGTTCCGTCATGAAGGGCTATCAAGGCATGTCCGGTAAACGGCTTCGGAACATTCGAAGTGAATTTGGAATAAGCCACGCCATATTCAGAACGACGGACGACTTCGCAAATATAGGGGCGACTGTCGTATTCCGAAATGACTCATTTGTCGTTCTCGATTTGACCGGCACCTAGACATCATTCCATCAACCGGATTCGCCTTGCCCGCCCGCACGGTCCATTACCTGGGCCGAATTCACCCGCACATTGACTCTGCGTCCGCTGTGAAGCGACGCGTAAGCTGCGTCGATCACTTCAACGGATGCAACTGCATCGTCAGAGCAAATCAGCATGGGCTCGTCGCCATGGATCGCGGCACAGAAGTTACGGATCTGAGATCCGATGGCTGAGAGTTTATTGTATCCACTCCCAAATTCCGTGAATGATTTGTCTTGGTGACGCTTGTAGCGGGACCGCGCCCAACCCACGCTTAAAGTGCCTCGTGTGCCGTACAGGCTCACATAATGCTCATCGGGCTTGTGATAGGACCAGGAAAGTTCGATACGTGCATCGATACCGGCCTCTGTGCACAGCACCAGCAACGCGCTGTCCTCCACGTCCCCGGACTGCAGGCGTTTACCTTCCACGGCCAGAACCTCATCGATCGGACCCAGCAGATAGCGAAGAATATCGACGGAGTGGGTTCCGTTATCGATGATGACGCCTCCGCCGCTGATTGACGGGTCGGTATTCCAGCGATTACCCATCTGTACTCGAGCGGTAAACGTATTCTCGGCGAGTATCAATTCACCCAGACTATCCGATGACAGGATCGCCTTGGCTTGGATGACATCATCAACGTAGCGGAATTTTGACGCCATCGTAAACAACACGCCATTCTCCGCTGCAAGAGTACGCAGGTTTCGTGCATCCTCGATACGCAGGCACAACGGTTTTTCGCACAGTACCGCGATACCCGCACCGAGAGCCGTTTTTGCAATTTCAAAATGGCTGACCGGTGGTGTGCAGATAATCAGACCTTCAGGTGAGGCATCCTCGATCAGGTCCTGCACATGATGAAAAGCCGGGCACCCGGCGCTTTCGGCAGCAGCGACAGCGGCATCGGAACGCTGGTCTGCTATGCCGACTAACCGAACATTCGGGTCCGCATGGGCCGCTTCGATGTATGTCTGGCCGATGGATCCGGCGCCTACCAGCCCCAGGCGTCTGGCCACAGGCATCTCAGGCCCTTCCTGCCAGGTCGCGGCACGCGGCCTCGATAGCGCTGGCGAGCCGCTTTACGTGGATCTCGAGGTAGCGTTCGTTCCAGGGCAGGACCAGAATACGCTCCAGCGCCCGGTAGGCTCCCGGAAACCGTTCACGGCGGTAGTCCAGGGCCTCGGGTCGCGCCAATGTGAATGGCCAGCGGCTGTTTCCGAAGGTTTGCCGGTCCCTGAAGACAGCACACTCGAAAGCGGGTTTCTGGATGTAGCGCGGCGCCGAACTGACATGCATTTTTCCCAGCGCATTCGCCAGCGCATCTGGCCCTTCCGGAATCAACCCGGGATCGATATCCAGGCAATACCGCCAATAAGAATGGCGTGAATTCGATGGCGACGCCGGTGTTTCTATACCCGGGACGTCAGCCAAAAGCTGCGACAGCAATTGGGCGTTTTTCCGGCGAACGGAAACATTGTTTTCCAGCTTTTCCAACTGCCCCAGCGCGACGGCCCCCTGAAGCTCGGACAGGCGATAATTCAATGCCAGAAAATAGTGGTCGGGCTGCGGGTCGCCGTACCCCCAGGCTTTGTTGACGAACAACTTCATACGCTGATAGAGGGCATAGTCATTGGTGGTAAGCACACCGCCTTCCCCCGTAGTGATGTGCTTGCCCTGCTGCAAACTGAAACAACCGATGGATTCCGTTGTACCGACGAGGCCGTCGGCGGTTTCGGCAAGAAATGCCTGTGCGCAATCTTCAATGATGGGGATGCCGTGCTTTTCGCCCAGTTCCCTTATTGCGGCCATTTCTGCCGGATGTCCGAACAGGTGTGTGACCACGATGGCGCGCGTCCTTTCGCTGATGACGGAAGCAATGGAATCGGCCGTCAGATTGTAGGACCGTGGATCGACATCGGCGAATACCGGGATGGCGCCCTGGAACAATATCGGTGTCAAGGCGCCCATATCGGTGATCGGTGTGGTAATGATCTCTTCCCCCGGTTCGGGATCAATCGCCGCAACGGCACAGTGAACCGCGGCGCTGCCGGAAGCACAGGCCAGTGCGTGTCTGACACCATGAAGCGCGGCAAACCGTTGTTCGAAGGATTTTACGAACTGGCCCTTGGTGCTGGTTAAGGTCCCCGAGAGAAGCGCCTGCTCCAGCAAATCCATTTCTTCACGGCCGAACGACCGCCCGCTCGCAGCCTGGTCGTCTGGAAACTCAATTGTTTTTTCTAGCATAAGTCTGTCAATCTGCATGGGGAAATGAGCCATCCTCCGCGATGACAGCCTACGGCTGAATTTGCATTGGTGGGCGCGGATTGACCATTCTTGCCCACCCAAACTGTGCCAGCAGCTTGAGATGACCCAGAATGGTCTCGATCGTTCGCATCTTGGAAACGCCATACCGACGTGACTTCAGGACGGCCGGATATTCGACGATTCCGTATCCTGCATGATCCAGCCGGGCAGCCAGTTCGGCGATGCCGATGAATCCGCTGGTCTTCGCCTTCACGGCTTGCAGGGCGCTGCGATGATAGACACGGAAGCAACATGTGTATGTGGCGATTTTCTGATAGAGGACCAGCCGGTACAGAACTGAAAGCCCTTTCGATAGCAGCAGCCTGGCTGCTGAGACCTGCTCTGTTCTGCCGTCGCGGTGATAGGGCGAAGCCGTTACCATGCCGACGTTTCCCTGCAGAAGGGGGATCATTTCGATGAACAATCCAGGGTCATAAGTGCAGTCGCTGTCCATCGTGCAAATGATGTCTGTTTCGGCAACCGACGAGCCATGAGCCAGGGCGGCGCTGATGCCGCGATTGCTGTCGAAGCGCACCAGTCTGCAAAATGGTTGGTGACCAAACAGGGATTGCAGTAAATCCCACGTATTATCGGTACTGCCGTCGTCAACGATAACCAGGGATACCTGATAGGTACCTTCACACCGGCCAATGAATGAGGTCAGGCTGTCAGCCAATTGATGCAAACCCGCTTCTTCGTTGTAGCAAGGCACGATAATCGTGACGGGAGTCGGTTCATTCTGCACCATGGGCCTCACACCTTCTTTTCATGAGTGCAAAACCCTCCTCGACCCTTTGCAGCAATTTGAACGGCATCAGGTAATATTGCCGTCCTTCCTCAATATTTTGTCGTTGTGGTACCGGAAATACCTCGGGTCCTGCCAATGAGCAGTCTACCAGTTTCTCGGCCGCAATTTCGTTTACACGCCGCTCAAATTCACAAAGCTTTTCCGATGGCAAAGGTACGATTGTTTCGCAGTCTAGAATCGGGCCCGTGTCAACACCGCTATCGACGATATGTGTACTTATCGCGGGCATCACCCCCTCCAGAATCGACCACCGGATGACATCGACACCGCGCATGCGCGGCAATGCGGCAGGATGGGTGTTGATAATCCAGGGACCGTCAATGTCCAGTATGGGTTTGCGTATGATGCCGCTGTGGGCAAGCAGGATCCGGTCGATACCCCGATCGACCAAAGCAGCTGCCATCTCAGGCGCGTTGATATCGTCGGCTTCGATCACGTAATCCGAGTACCGCTCGTAAGGAAAGGCCGGTGTCCGGTCGATGCCTACAAAGCGTCTGAAGACGGGTAGCCAGAAACCGATATTGTAGCGTACGGCATCGACCAAACCGATGCGGCGAACTAGGCGGCGGGCCATGGCCAGGCGTATTCGCATCGGCGTATTTTCGACCAGTATCAATGCCGGAGTCACGCCCCGTCGCGCCAACAGGCGCAATACGTATTCGCCGTACCAGCTCCAGCGTCGTGTCAAGACGGCAATCTTGAAATTTCTGTTTTCCTGCATGATCCGTGAAGCTTGTTTCCGCAATCAACGAGTTTGACTGCGTGTCATGCTTTCAGAGAGCTGGCTGATCGTATCGGAAGGGATTCAACCGACGACTGCAAGCTTTCCATCAAATGAACGATAGGTACGATTTTATACATGCCCGAAGCCTGCCGCAGTGCCCAATCCAGGAATGCCAATTTATCACGTGATGACATGCGCATCCCTGGAAAGAACTCGAATTCGGCCCGGTCGTCGCTACCCAGAAGATCGAGAGGATGCAGCAG
The DNA here is from genome assembly GCA_024222895.1 of Hyphomicrobiales bacterium. Taxonomy (GTDB): domain Bacteria; phylum Pseudomonadota; class Alphaproteobacteria; order Rhizobiales; family Kaistiaceae; genus Bauldia. Next base: position 8,146 of record JAAEOR010000200.1, read on the forward strand.
CAACGACGGTGTCACGCCAAACCGCCGGCACAATCCAAGCGACAGGCGGAAATATTGTCTTGCAGCAGCCGGGGATCGCGCCGCCAGAAACAGCAAATAGCTGAAGTGTATCGGTGTGCGTGTCAGCGGCATGGTCGTCACCGGAAGTTCCAGTATCCTCGAATCGCCCAATTGCCAGAGGTAAGGCTTCAGCGATTGAAAACCATCGCTCATTGATCCAAACAGCGCCGACCGTCTGGCACATTCTTCCTTGGGCAGTTTGGTGATCATGAAGTAATAGGCCCGTGACAGCGGGCCAAGAAAAGTCGGCAGGGTGGATGCATCGTAGATGTAACCCATCGATGCGATAGCCTCCAGTTCCGCACGGGACACGCCATACCCGGGAGCACGATATCCTATCGGCTTCTGCCCGGTCGCATCGGTAATCACATCATCGGCGAGGGACAATTCCGCTGCCACGTCAGCTGCGGACTCATGCCGTATCCAGGGTTGATGATGAAACGAGTGGTTCCCAACCTCGTGGCCGGCCTGCGAAATAAAAGACAAGGCGGCCCGGTTTTTTCCCAGCACCGCATCCTGGCCGACTATGAACCAGGTCATACGCAGCCCGTGTTCGTCCAACAGGCTCAACACGCGCGGTACAAGGATATCCAGGTATGACGGAAATGATTCCCATCCGGGTTGGTCCGCCGTTCTCAGGTAAGACCACGCATTGTCGAGATCGATGGAAAGTGCGGCAAGGTCCGCCATGGTCTTGTTCTTGTTCAATTGAGGACCATCATCACAGGCGCATACGATCAGGCCGCCGCCCGTATCGAAGCGATACGCAGGTCCATTCTCGCCAGGATGAACAGGGCCGCGACGGTGGTGGGAATATATTCGATCATGTGCTGCTTGACGATCTGTTGCGCGGCAAAAGGCTCGAACTGGAATGGCTTTCGGGCGAAGTAGTAAGGCGAGGCAAAAAACTTGACGTCAAAACGCCGGCGCATGAATTCACGTATGCCGTTCTTGCGCCGTACGTTGACGGACGACCGGAGGGCAGCCACTGATAGGCGGCGGGTTTGTTGGTGATCCTGCGGGAAATCGAAATGCAGTGTCCGCATTGGGCTCATTGCTGCCATTCGGTGCAATTGCAGACAACAATTGTCGTTGGAACAAAGCAGACTGGAGCCCGTCAGCGGATAATATTCTATCGCCCTAACCTCAGCGTGGGTTCGCATATATCTTCCTACATTCAGGGTTTATCCTCATTTTATACTCACGAATCAAAACTATAGTAACTGTATTGATTTTCCACGCGATTTCAGTGTCTTACAAGCGCGAGCGCTGCCTATTTTGGGCAGAGTTCCGCTTAAACGTTTGTTTTTATTAAGAGAACAACTGCCTCCGAAGGCAGAGGTCACAGGTTCGAATCCTGTCGGGTGCGCCAATAGAACTCTGTATTCATTAGTGTTTTCGGCGGTCGCTAGAGAGATAGTGTCCTCCACATTCTCAGGGTAACACCAGGGTAACACCGCTTACCGATTTGTCGGGTGAATCTAATGCGGTTGATGCCCATTGTCAGTTGGGTGCCCGCTTTATCGCCCATCCGACGGATGCGCATGTCTTCGATCATGAGTCTCGGAGAAATCCACCTTCCGATCAAACTTCACACCGTCGAACGACACTCTGTCGGGGAAAACGAACCCTTTCAAGTCTAGTACCTCGCGTGCCGAGTTCGAGAAGTCTGCGTCTTCAAAGTCGACACCCACGATCCTACCCTGCCGAGAGAACCAAGTGTTCCAGGCCTCCTTCCCTTTGACCCACGATTCTTGAAGATCGTGTCCCGTGGGGCACAGTGCAGCTGATCTAGGGCCGCGCACCAGAAATAGTGACCGTCAGCGCGGCAATATTAATCGGTCGCGCTAGGGTGTTGAAGCCAATGAACAGCGGGCCATGCACGGCGCCGGGAATCTCCGTCACGCAATAGGCGCCGACTGGGAACGGCTCTCCGGCGGCCAGCCCGGTGGCGTCGTCGGCGGGGCTGTGATGAGACGCCGAGCTTCCACCGAGTTTACCGAGCAAGGCGCCGAACCGGCAGTCCTCGATCACCGACTGCGTCGCTGGAAGCCCAAGACCACTGAGGCCGTCGGGCGCGCAAGCCGGCAGCAGTCCGTCCGCGATGGTCCAGCTGCCGGTCGCCTCGATCTTTAAATGGCTCGAATCGCCGAAAGTCTCCAGCGCCATCAGCCAGGGGACGGTGATCGTCTGGTTGGTCGGCGTGAAGTCTTTGAGTAGGGTCCATTGGAATGCCATCGTTATCGCCTCATTCGCAATTCTCGCCTGTGCTCAGGGACAATTCGGCGTACGCGTCGGTAACGTCGCCCGACTTGTCGGCGGGAACGGCGGTGATCGCCACGCAAGAGGCCGCTTCCATGCCACAGAATACGGCAACGATGTTAACGGCAACCTCGGGCGGACAAATCAATCCCTTGGTGCCAGCGTCGATCACCCCGTTGTCCACTTTCGTTCCCGAGACCTTGATCGGTATCGGAACATGGTCCTTCGGCAGGCTCGCATCGGGCGTCGCGGCAATGTCGGCCTGCTTCACGATCTCATCGGCCTTGATCGACCGGAGGATGTATCGGCCATCGTCGACTTTCAGCACCACTTCACCAGTCTGCAGGCGATGGTTTCCCGCCAGATCCCTGGTCGCGACAAGTTCATGGGAGGGTCCACGACCGACGATGATAATTGTGCCGATCAGCAGGATCAGGCCGTAGCAGAAGAAGACGATCAGCCTCATGATGCCGCTTTCTCGCGGTCATAGGCGATATCGACCTCGTTGCCGTCCTTTTCCAGATCCTGAAGCTTGTGCCAAAGCGCACGCTCGGCCGACAGGGTCGCCGGCATCGGCAGGTGCAGCGTTTTCATCAAAAGGTCCAGGCGATAATGATCGACGGCGCCTTTCACCGTGCGGCCGAAAGCATTCTGGCTCTGCACCACCATCTCGTAGAAGAAGCGCAAGACGAAGGGCGTGGCGATGCCGATACCGAGGAACAGCCACGGCGTTTGCTGGGTCATTACCAGGATGGGCAGCCAGACGACTGGAACAGTCAGGGTCAAGGTAAACGCCAGAACCGAAAACTCGATCTGCGACGCTGCGTCGCCCAGACGCTGGGGAAAGCCCTTGTCCTCGGTGTTGACCGCAAGCGGCAGGCGCGGCCAGAGGAAGTCGTGGTCGACGTTGTAGGCGGTTTTCGCATATCGCTCGCTCAGCCACCGGGCGTCGCCGACCCGCGTCGCCTGGAACTTGTCGAGATCGAGGGGTGAGGCGAAATCGGCCAAGCGGTCGAAGCGGTACCGCGACTCCGCTGCTGCGCTATCCAGCACAACGATGAGTTGGGCATGCAGTTTGGTTATTCGCTTGGCGTTACTCGTCTGCTCTTCGTCCTTTGTTGCCGGCGGCAGTTCCGAGGCGTTGGCCGATAGCGCCGCGGCCAGGGCGTCGCAGGCGCTCTGCGCCTCTCGACCCTTCGGCAGCCTGCCGGATCGCACCTTGCGATCAAATCGATCGATTTTTTCCTTCGCCGCGTCGATCGTGTCTGTGTTGGATGCCGTCTCGAGCCCGATGCCGACTTCGCGCGCCTTTCGGAGGTTCACGATTTCGCGGTCCCTGGTCCGGTCGACCTCCCTCATGGCCGAGCGGGTAGCATCCAGCCCCTTGTGCCAGCCGACGATCCGCTCGCGCCGCAGGGCGAAGTGAATCCAATCCGGGAGGAGCCGGCCGTCGATCAGTTCACGGACCAGAGGCACCATCGGCGCGAGGGCGTAGGCAAGGACGACGAGGATCGCGACGAGCAGCGTGAAGCCAGAGAGTGCGGTGCCGGCGTCGGCGCCTATCCAGTCGGCGACCGGAAGCGTGCCGGGAAAGACGATATCTATCAGGGCGACATGCATGGCGGCGACGACCGCCACCGGCAGGAATTTCCCGAACCAGAACGAGCGTGAGAAGAAGTCCTGAAACGTGGTCAGGATCTGATTGAACATGGCGCCCTACGCGCAGTCGCAGGGGGATCCGTCGATTTGACAGACACCGCCGCCTCCCAGGTCGCGCTCCAGCCAGACATGGTCCGGATTGGTCGTGCACCGACAGATCGTTCGCGTGGTGCTAAGGAAGTCTTTCAGGCCTTCATGCCGTGTGACCACCTGGCCACTGCCGCCCCGGATCCAGGTGACGGCGTAGTGGGCGTGCTCTCTGTCGATAAGCGACTCGGTCATGTGCCGTGTGCCGTCGTGGCTGAGCACCTCGTCCGCCGCCTCTTCGGTCGGAAGGCTGACCGTGCGCACGCGCGGCGACACGTCGGCGATCGTCCGGGCGCCGCCGCCCTCCCGCCAGGCGGCGAGAATGTCTCCAAGGTCGAGAACTGTCGGCTGCGATGCCAACTCGGCGACGCCGCCGGACCGGTCGGCCCCTTTGAGGACCTCCAGTGCCTGGGTGAGTGTCGTGTCGCCTGCAAGGATGGGGAGAGTAAGAAAATCCATCGTCGCCGCCTGCTGGTCGCCATTCGTATCTCCTATATCACACCACGGATGGGCCGCGCACACAATCTGAAGGCGAAGGTGATTAATGTTCGTGGCGTCGCCGTTACATCAGCTGATTGGGCAGAAACAGCACCAGGTCCGGCACCAGCGCCAGCAACGTCAACAGGATGGCCATGGAAAGGATGAACGGCCAGGACCAGCGGACGAACTCGGCGAAGCTGCATTTGATGATGCCGCAGACCGTGTACGTGATCACGCCGACCGGCGGCGTGTTGCCGCTCGGGGTTCCGATCAAGTCCATCACCAAATCGACAGGGATTCCCCTCGTGACCAGCGCCGGCAGCAGCAACGGCTTAAGTAACAGCACTTGCGACATCAGGCCAATGCGAAAAATGTGCCACAAACAGACGTTGAGCGGGCTCCAATCTTGTCGGTATTGCGTTGGTCAAAGGCGACTAAGCATGCACCAATTCAACTTTCGACCTTGAGTGCGATTTGCCTATACGCGGTTCATCACTGTACCGGTGCCTGGCGCACTTCCCCCTCAAACACGACGCCCCAAACGGCCAAATCCTTCAGGTCATCGATATCGACAGTTGTTGGGTCGGCTTCCAGAACCGCAAAATCGGCCAGCTTGCCGGACTGGATACTTCCCAGGTCCTGTTCCAATCCCAGAATATAGGCCGCATCAACTGTCACCGCCTTGAGGGCTTCGTCCCTCGTCAAGCCCCGGGGTGGCGCGAATGTCTCGCCAGCAAGGGTCTCGCGGGTCATCGCTGACCAGGCAAGATAAAGCGGGCGGGCCGGTGCCATGCCAAAGTCGGAATGTAGCGCAATCGGCACACCTCGGTCGGCCAGTCCGGCAAGCGGAGCGATGCGCCGTGCACGCTCGGGTCCAAGCCCGTCCTCGGCGTAGCTGTCACCCAGACCGGTCAGGTAGTAGGGATTGGCCGATACTGTTGCGCCAAAATCCGCAATGCGGCGGATCACATATTCGTCGGCATAACCGAAATGCTCGATGACGAGTGCGTTGGGCCCCCTCGAGTTTTCCGCCTGAAGCTGCTCGAACACGTCCAGGGTGAACCGGATGCCTTCGTCACCGTTGGCGTGGACGTGGATGCGATATCCCTCATTCCAGTACTTACGTGCCTGGGCTTCGAAGTCTTCCTGTGGCGTGATCCATTCGCCTGCGTGCCCGTCGATGTAACCCGGCTCGCTCAACTGCATGGCTTGCGAGAACATCGCTCCGTCGGCAAATAGCTTGATCCGTTTGCCGTGCACGAGTTGCCGTGCCGGAGCTTCGGATGTCAGATAGTCATCAATGAACTGGAAAGATTGATCCAGTCCCCCGTTTGCCAGCGCCATAACATGCGCTGCCGGAACAATGACTGTTCGGTAGGGCACGTTCTTGTCGATCAGGTTTTGCTTGAACGTGGCGAGTTCAAGGTTCCAGTCAACCTGTCCTGTCGCCAGATCGCCGACCGTGGTGATGCCTCCAGAAACCAGATAGTCAGTGTTCCGGTCAAAACCTGCTCCAATAAATTCGGCTGAGAGGATGTAAGGGGCAAGCCTCGGCAAAGCGACTTCGAAGAATCCCGCCTCGACGAAGTGGCCGTTCTCCCAGTCGATCTCGGACGCGCTGTACCTGGCGGCGTCTGTCTCGGATAGTTTCATGTAGTCTAACGCTGCGGTGTTGAACACGGCCTCATGAACTGACCTCTGCCAGACCATCACCGGCGTGTCGGGAGCTAACTCATCCAACATCGCCTTAGTCATCGGGCCATGATCCGCCTCCTGCCAACCCCAGGTTATGAAGATCGGCTCGCCACTATCCTTGTTTTCTTCCAGCGCCTGCTTCAACCGCGCCAAGTATTGCTCTGGCGACGTGGCCGCCGGCACCTGCCCGTCGTGCAACAACCAAGGCTCTGGCGTAATCCAGGTTGTCCCAAACTGAATGGCTCCCAACAGCGGATGCAGGTGTGGATCAATAAGACCGGGCATCAGGACCTTGTCCTTGAACCGGTCGTCGATCCTATGTGGATGCGCGTCCAACCAAGGCTTCAGATCGCCCAGACTACCGACGGAGACGACCCGATTGCCTCGTACAGCAACCGCAGTCGCGATCGGATTAGTGGGGTCCATGGTGACGATTTTCTTCGCCACGTAGACGGTGATTTCATCGTCGGTCTGGGCCCCGGCCGCACCGACAACACACCAAGACAACAGAGCTACGAGGATACCCAAAACAGCCCTGGAACCACTGAAACAAAATCGACAATTTACATTCACATTCTGACCTTCCATTCTGCTCGTAGCGTCTGCTGCATGGTGAGTTTGCTCAGTTCAATATGCATCACTCGCTTTGAGTTGAGCGGTGCCACACGCGACCGGGGCTGTCTTATAGCAGATGTCTCAGCTGTGAAGAGCTTTTGGCAAACATTGCAGCTGATCATCGCGATGCCAGCGACGAGGAGCGTCCTGTCGCGAGTTCCTGCACGTCCGATCCCACTTCCGTTTGGGGTCATAAATGACCGGGGATTGTTCACTCGTCTATTCAGATAGCGACACGAAAACCAAGTCTGCTACGGGCTCATTGCCGTAATCTACACATATCCAACAAACGGCGGAGTTGGATCATTTTGCCCCATTTTCGGCCGGTCAAATTGACGTTGAAAAGTGAGTTGAAAGGGGACGCTTACCCTGCGTGGGTTCGCGCATGGTGGTGCACATCCGAGATTTATCCTCATTTTATACTCACAAATCAAAACCATAGTAAGCGCCCGGTGAACCCGCCCTGCCTTTGCTCGGTAGTGAGCGCTAATGTCCATTAGCGAGTAAATGGACATTATCGGAGTGGTTTGTGGCGAAGCGGCGCAGGCGTCGAAACTGGGGTGATGACGAGAAGCGAATGATCTGCGCCCAGACGCGGGTGCGCGGTGTGTCGGTGTCGCAGGTTGCGCGTCGGTACGATGTGAATGCGAACCAGGTGTTCAACTGGCTGAAGGAGCCACGCTTCGCGGATGCGGAGCCACCGGAAGCCGAGACCGCTTTTCTCCCCGTAGAGATAATCCAAGCACGGGACATGACTGTTCAGGGTAACCGCACTGAACCCGGCACGCTGAAGATTGATCTGGTCTGCGGCCATCGGCTCCGGATCAACGGACCATACGATGCCGATGCTCTGGCGCGGTTAATCCGAGGCCTCTCGTCATGATCCCGGTCCCAGTATCGACGAAGGTGTGGCTGGCGGCAGGCGTCACTGACATGCGCAAGGGGTTCAACGGGCTGTCGGCTCTGGCTCAGGGTGTGCTGGAGGGCGATCCATTCTCGGGGCACCTATTCGTTTTTCGCGGACGTCGCGGCGATCTGGTCAAAGTCATCTGGTGGGACGGACAAGGCGCATGTCTGTTCTCCAAGCGCCTGGAGAAAGGCCGGTTCGTATGGCCCTCGGCGACGACCGGAAAGGTGACGCTGACACCTGCACAACTGGCGATGTTGCTGGAGGGGATCGACTGGCGCGCACCGGCCAGGACATGGCGTCCGCTCACTGTTGGATAGTCGATATTTTCTCGCAAAAACACCGTGAACCTGCAGGTTTGCGATTCCTTCAGGTGTCGGATTCTGGTATAAATCGACATGCTCGAAGCATCCTCCGATCTCCCCGCTGACGTCGCCGTGTTGCAGGCGATGATCGCCTTGCAGAACGAGAAACTGTCGATCTTCGAGACAGAGATCAAAGAACGCGATTACCGGATTGAGAAGCTGGAGCATCAACTGGCGGGCTTGCGCCGCCATCGGTTCGGCGCGCGCTCCGAAGCCCTCGATCAGCTTGAGCTAACGCTCGAAGAAGAAGAGATCGCACGGGCCGTTGAGACCCCTGTTGCCGAAGATGTCTCCGACACATCGAGCGATACGCCGAAGGGCAAACCAAAGCGCAAGCCTTTGCCGGACCATCTGCCTCGCAATGATGAGATACTCTCGCCCGGCAACGAATGCAGTGCCTGTGGTGGGTCGCTGAAGACGCTCGGCGAGGATGTCACCGAGGAGCTGGAATACGTTCCAGGTCGGTTCGTGGTGAACCGCATCATCCGCCCGCGCATGGCCTGTTCCTGCTGCGAGGCGATATGCCAGTCACCCATGCCGTCGCGCCCAATCGAAAAAGGGCGTCCGGGGCCGGGACTGCTCGCGCATGTGCTGGTCAACAAGTATTCTGATCATTTGCCGCTCTATCGCCAGTCACAGATATTCGAGCGCGATGGCGTCGATCTTGACCGCTCGACCCTCGCCAACTGGGTGGGCAAGTCTGCGGCCCTGCTGGAACCGCTGGCCGAGGCGATTCAGCGCCATGTTCTGAGCGGTGGAGCAATCTTCGCGGATGATACCCCGGTGAACATGCTGTCGCCCGGCGCAGGCAAGACCAAGACGGCGCGGCTCTGGGCCTATGCCCGCGATGAAAGACCGTGGGCAAGCCAGTCGCCACCGGCAGCGTTCTACCGTTTCTCGCGGGATCGAAAGGGCGGGCAACCGACAGAGCATCTCAAGGACTATACCGGCTGGATGCACGCGGACGGATATTCCGGATTCAATGAGCTCTATCGCTCGGGCCGCATCCGCGAGGTCGCCTGCATGGCCCACATCCGGCGCAAGTTTGTCGATGTGTTCAAGTCGCAAGGGTCGGCTATCGCGGAAGAGGCAATCAAGCGCATCGCCGCGCTCTACGGCATCGAGAAGGAAGTGCGGGGGCAGTCGCCCGAAGATCGTGCCGCCCTGCGACAGGAAAAATCCAAGCCACTGCTCGATGATCTGGAGAGCTGGCTCGGCACACAACTCCCCAAAATCTCCGGCAAGTCCGAACTCGCCAAAGCGATCCGCTACGCCCTGACCCGCATCAAGAAGCTGCGGCCTTATCTCAATCATGGCTCCTTGGAGATCGACAACAATTGTGCAGAGCGATCCATGCGCTGTGTGGCTCTCGGCAGGAAAAACTGGCTCTTCATGGGCTCCGAGGGCGGCGGCAAATCCGCCGCGATCGCCTACACCCTGATCGAAACGGCAAAGCTCAACGGCGTTGATCCCCAGGCCTGGCTCACCGATACCCTCGCCCGCATCGCCGATCACAAGATCACCCGTATCGACGAGCTGCTGCCTTGGTGTTACGCCGCATCCGCAGCGTAACTGGCCGACCAATCACTCCGCCAGAGCGCCTTCACCGGACGCTCGCTCGACTGACACAAAATCTCGTACATCACCGGCTTCGGCGGGCCCTTGCAGAGAAAGGCGAGATCACCCAGACTTCTTATCTGCTAAAAGCTTTCGCGGGGTAGGTAGGGTTCGACATGCACGATACAGCCAAGCACGCCGGAAGGGCGTTCTTCGACTGCTACTGGCATGACACGTTCGAGTCCGTGCTCGATGTGGGCTCAAGGAGTGTCAACGGCTCGCTGCGCGACGATGCACCATCCGGATGCCGCTTCGTCGGCATCGATATCTCGGAAGGCCGGGGGGTCGATATCGTCCATCCAGTCCCTGACGACCCCATGCCATTCGAGCCGGCGACGTTCGACGCGATCATCTCCACGTCTTGCTTCGAGCACGACCGGTTCTTCTGGTTGACTTTCCTCAACATGATCGACGTGCTGAAGCCGCACGGCTACATCTACATCAACGCGCCATCAAACGGCGCCTACCACAGCTTTCCATTCGACAACTGGCGCTTCTACCCGGACGCCGGCCTCGCCCTCTCCGCCTGGGCCGGCAAGAGCGGGCGAGCCGGCATCCACCTGATCGAGTCGCTGACGCTGCGCAGCGGCGACGGCGGCTGGAACGACTTCGTCATGGTGTTCGGAGGCCCCGAGGCGACCGCTCCCGACCGCCTCCTCGCCGACGTCTTCCCTAATGCCTTCAACATCCGCCGGGGCCAGACGGATGCCGTCGTGGTCCGGACGGTGGAGCCGGAGGACAAGCAGCTTCTGGACGGGGCGGAGACCCGGCTTGCTTCCGCCATCGAAGAACTCGAAACGCTGCGGAACCAGCTGGAGGACGCGCGCCGGGAGACCCGGGCCCTGAGGAAGAAGGCGAAGGCCGCGCAGCGCCGAGCCGATCGCAAGGTCGCGCGCCTCCGCGCGTTCAAGGCGCTGCCGTCCTGGAAATTCGCCAAGGCCCTGCAGAAGCTGCGGCGCAAGATGAAGTGGCCGCGGCGCCGGCATCCGGCCAGCTGTTCCGGCAACATCCGGCCGCTCATTCCGGAGTATCCGGCCAAGTTAGAAGGAAGCATGGTCATGCGGTCTTTTCAAACGGCTTTTACCGGCCCCATGCTGAAAAGCTATCAGGCGGGGGTGTTGTCTTATACCTACAAAGGTGTTCGCTGTCTCAAGAGCCCGATAGACATAGCGATCTACATGCGGCTGATCTGGGATATGCAGCCTCGTACATTGATCGAGATCGGCTCGCACTCTGGCGGGAGCGCGCTGCTCTTTGCCGATCTTCTGGGCACGTTCGGCTGCTTCGACACTCCTGTCATCTCGATCGATTTGAAAATCCCCGAGGGGATGGAGGACAGCCGCATCCGCTTTCTTGAAGGCAGCGTGCTGGACCTTGGGCCACTATTTGAGGCCGAGGGGCTGACCGCCCTGCCCCACCCTTGGTTTGTCACCGAGGATTCCGCCCACAGTTACGATGGCTGCATGGCCGCGCTCGGATTTTTCGCAGAGCACATGCAGACTGGGGACATTCTGGCAATCGAAGACGGAGTGCTTGAGGATTTGGGTATGGGACCGAAATACGAGGGCGGGCCGAACCGGGCGATTGCTGATTTCTTGAAGGCCCACCCGGACAGTTTCGATATTGCGACCGATCTGTGTGATATGTTTGGGCAGAACGCGACCTATAACCCGAACGGCTACCTCAGGAAGAAAAGTACCGTCTGAAGCTGTCTGCCTAAAGCGCTTTGCGTCCGATCCGGTTCAGGTGACGCGCTAAATCGCGCGTATTCTAGAACTCTTTGAATCAGACAAAAGTGACGTTGCTCCCAATATCCGGACCACGGCGTTCTTCTTCTATGCTGCCTGAGCCATGGTCATGTCCATCCTTGTTTGTACCGGCGTACGGTAGCACTGAGCGAGCTGACATCATCGCCTATATGCGGGAATTCAGCGAGAACTCGCCACCACTTGCAAAGTAGCCTGGTCAACCTTTAGGTCGTCTATTGTGAAGGGTTTCGGATGCCGGCCCATCGGGACGATGGTGCTGCCACCGGGGCCGGCGCTTACAAACCATAGAACATGTATTGATTTTCCGTGCTTTTTCAGTGTCATACAAACGCAGAACACTGCCCTTTTTAGGCTGTGCTCGTCTAAGTATCTGATTTAATTAAGTGAACTCTCGGCTCCGAAGGCAGAGGTCACAGGTTCGAATCCTGTCGGGTGCGCCAATAAACCTCTGTATTCGTTAGTATATTTTGGTGACGGCTTAGAGAGTTAACGTCCCCATGTTTTCAGGGTAACACCACTTGCCGATTTGGCGAGTGAAACGAATGCGATTTATGCCCATCGTCAGTTGGGTGATCGCCGGCCTGCCCAAGAAGAGCGCAAGAAACAACAGACTTGCGATCAACCGCCTGGTCATTCGGTTCCCTTAGGGTAAGGGCTGTCAGCTTATCACACTATCTCGACCAGCTTCGTAACTTCGCGCGCGTGTTGCTGTCGGAAAGTGGTTCTGCGGGCATCCGCTGCCGGAAGTGCTGCTGCTTGTGGTTTGCGCGAGCATCGCTTCCTGCGACGACTTCGACGATATTGCCGCCTGGGGCGAGACGCATCTTGCCTTCCTGCGCCGCTTCCTGCCCTATCACTATGGTGTGCCCGGCGCCCACTGGCTCAACATTCTCCTCAACCGCCTTGACCCGCAGGCGTTCTCCGACTGCTTCATGGCCTGGACAAGCCAGCTGCGTCCCGACGCGCCGGCCACCGCCACCGCCGCGTCAGGCAATGGGTCATCGGTTCCGTATACCTATCGGTCTGAGTCGGTGACCCGTCAGCGTCGCGTTGCGCCGCTGAGCGCGGTCCCCCCTGTCCGGCGAATGTCCGCCGCCATTTCGAAGTGATCGGGCGGCGTGAAATTCACGGCGGTCACTCCACCGAAGAACATGTCCAACTCGAAACGGCGCTGGGGGACGTCCAACTGGTTGACCGGCATGCCCGCTTCGTAGGCCACGCGGCTCTCATTCTCTTGCGGCCACTCGACGTGCAGGCGAGGGTGGTTCACCGCATCGCACAGCGTCATGCCAAGATGCACGAAATTCGTGATGGTCTGCAGAATCGCCGTCGTGATGCGATCGGCGCCGGGCGAGCCAATCGATAGCACGGAACCGGTGGCGCTTCGACCGGTGGTCGGCGCCATGTTGGAGGGGATGCGCGTACCGGGCGTCAGCGCGTGGAACCCACGCCGGTTGAGTTCGACCTCGCCAAGGCTGTTGTTCAACCAGATGCCAGTTCCAGGCGGCATGACCCCGGAACCGTAGCCGGCCGATGCGGTTATCGCGCAGGCGTTCCCATGCTCATCGACGGTGGATGTGTGCACCGTCGACGGCGCGGCAAATAGCGACGGCGTCGCACGCGCCTGTTCCAGTAATTCGGCAGCGTCGCTTGCCAGCTCAACAGAGGTGTCAAGCTGCTGTCGGCGAAAGCGCATCACACTGGTTTGTGTCTCAATGAGGTGGCGTGCCATCTGCGGTGTCCAGCAGTCGTGCGCCATGTCGCCCATCTGCAGCATCATGGCGGCCAGAGCCACTCCGCCGACACTCGGCACCGAGGCCGTCGCCAGGTGCCAGTCGTCCAGAGCGACGTCGAGGGCCGGCGCGCAACGCGGCGCGTAAGCTTCAAGGTCCGCCAAGCTCAGTAGTCCGTCATTGGCCTGAACATCGCGGGCGATCAGTCTGGCGATGTCGCCGCGATAGAAGGCCGCGGCGCCGTGCTCGGCGATCGCGGCAAGGCTGTCGTCCAGATGATCGATTCGAACGATCTCACCAACTCGCTTGAGCGTTCCGTCCTCGTTCTGAAGCGGGCGCAGCGCACCAGGATTCCAGCCGAAGATGCCGGTATGGGTGGTCTCGATATAGCGCTGGGACGCGGCCGACATCGCAAAGCCGTCCCTTGCGTATCGGCAGGCAGGTTGCACGAGCGAGCGCCACGGGGAAATGCCATATCGGCGGGCGGCCAAATCGTAGCCGGCAAGCGCGCCCGGCGTGGCAACCGAGGCGTGGCCGACGGTCGTCGGCGTGCCGCCGCCATAGGCGAGCATCACATCGATCCCGCCTCGTCCCCGTCGGTTGGCCGGCATCTCGCGGCCGGGCATTTCCGAAGCGGCATCGATCATGACCGGGTCCGCTCCTGCGGGCCAGACCACAATCAAGGCTCCGGCAGCCAGCGAAACGACGCCGGGTTCGGTCACGAGCTGCACCAGGCTGGCCGCGATTGCCGCATCGATGGCGTTGCCGTCGGCGTCGGCCACCTCGGCTCCGGCGTCCGCCGCGATCTGTGAACTCGATGCGATGGCGACGCGGGTCATGTCGGTCGTTTGCCAGGAATGTCGTGCTTGGCCATGGCCGTCGATGGGTCCCGGTCTACCTGGGTCCTCCCACCGCCGCGAGAGGACGACCCCGCGCGGTTGAGAGCTTGCAGGAGCGCATCTTGGCACGGGCGGACGGCGTCGATCAAAATCCTTGTCCGTTAGCGCGCTTGAGAGGCAAAGTGATTACCCGCGCTGCAGAAGCGCCGTGACTGGCTTTCGGCAAATAATGTGTCGAATGTTTCGCTCCAATTGACCCATCGCAAGTCACCCACTCCGAACTGCTGCTCCATAGGCTTCAATACTGACCTTGTGCTGTCGCAATCGGCCAAATGCTCGCGCGGAAGCTGGTGACTACGGGAAGGCTATGACCAAAAGCATCTGGGATGTTCGCAAGCTCGAAGAAGGTTTGCTGGTCAACCGGGGCGAGTTGTTCCGGCTGGGCTCAGGGGTCCTCTTTATAGTGCTGATCATGCTCCTCGCGATAGCGCGCGGGCTTGGCGGGCCACATGACACTATTCTCATCATGGCCGCGATGATTGGCGGCTACATGGCGCTCAATATCGGTGCGAACGATGTTGCGAACAATGTGGGTCCCGCGGTCGGATCGCGCGCGATCACCCTGACAGGAGCGATCATCATCGCCGTCGTGTTCGAAGCTGCGGGTGCGCTGATCGCCGGCGGGGACGTGGTCGGCACGATCAAGAACGGCATCATCGACCCCGAGATGATTGGCGACACCTACACCTTCATCTGGCTGATGATGGCGGGACTGCTGGCTGCCGCCTTGTGGCTGAATTTTGCCACCGCCGTCGGCGCGCCGGTGTCGACGACCCATTCCATCGTCGGCGGGGTGCTGGGTGGAGGCATCGCCGCGGGCGGCTGGGGTATTGCGGACTGGGCCGAGGTGGGCCGGATTGCTGCCTCCTGGATTGTCTCGCCGGTACTGGGAGGGATCATTGCGGCGGCGTTCCTCTACATCATCAAGCGGACGATTACCTACCAGCCGGACCTGTTGGCAGCGGCGCGGCGCGTTGCGCCGGTTCTGGTCGCGATCATGGCCTGGGCGTTTACGACTTATCTGATGCTCAAGGGCCTGA
This sequence comes from Hyphomicrobiales bacterium, assembly GCA_024222895.1. GTDB lineage: Bacteria > Pseudomonadota > Alphaproteobacteria > Rhizobiales > Kaistiaceae > Bauldia. The sequence goes on from JAAEOR010000200.1 coordinate 23,334, forward strand.
AGAAGCTCTGGCCTGTCGATTTCGTAACGGCTAGCCTCGTCGGACTGGCTGTCGCGACAGCGGTCTGGGTGATTATGCGGCGGCATGTGGTCAGGGTGGCGCCTGGTCTGACGAACGACAAGAATGGCGTGAACGAGCTATTCACGGTACCGCTGATCTTCGCGGCGGCGCTCTTGAGTTTCGCTCATGGCGCCAACGATGTCGCGAATGCGGTCGGGCCGCTGGCAGGGATCAGCGAAGCGGTGATGCATGGCGACATCGCAGGGAAGGCTCCAATCCCCCTCTGGGTGATGCTGGTCGGCGCCGCGGGTATCGCTCTGGGCCTCGCGCTCTACGGGCCGAAGCTGATCCGGACTGTAGGCTCGGAGATCACCGAACTGGACAAGGCCCGGGCGTTCTGCGTGGCGCTTGCCGCCGCGATCACCGTGATTATCGCCTCGCAGCTCGGTCTGCCGGTCAGTTCGACCCACATCGCCGTGGGCGGCGTGTTCGGTGTTGGCTTCCTGCGAGAATACCTCAAGGTCAGCTATTCGCGGATGATCGAGGAGATCCGGGAGCATCACGTCGGACAGGACGGCGAGACGGTCGATGTCTTCCTCGCGCGGTTTGAGGCGGCCAGCGTGCAGGAGAAGGGCCAGATGGTCCAGAGACTTAAGGCTGGCGGCTCGGCAGGCGCGCTTCTGAGGGCTGAGCGCAAGGGCCTGCGTAAGATCCAGCGGGTTGAGCTGGTCAAGCGCACGCTGCTGCTGCGCATCGCCGCGGCCTGGGTGGTGACCGTGCCTGCGTCGGCGCTGCTGTCGGCGATGATCTTCTTCATGATCCGCGGGGCGCTACTGCCATGAAGGCATCGTTGGGAACGGTCCTTTGCGCGGTGGATTTCTCGGCGGATTCAGAGGCGGCGCTGCTATGGTCGAGTTCGCAGGCGGAACGGGACAGCGCGCGGCTGGTCGTGCTGCATGTCGTGCACGATCCGGCATCGAGTCCAGGCTTTTACCACAAGCCCGGCGGCGACTGGCCACGGCCGATGGAGGATGTTGCTGAGGAGATGTTCGGCGAGTTCATCTCAGGCGTCAGGGGGCGGAATCCGGAGGCGAATGGCCTGAAGCGGATCGAGACGATACTGGTGTCCGGCCTGCCATCCAGCCGGATCGTGGAGGTCGCGGAGGAGATCGGCGCGAACCACATTGTTGTGGGGAGTCGCGGGCGGACAGGGCTCCCGCATATCATGCTCGGATCCGTCGCGGAGCGCGTGGCGCAGATCTCGCAGGTGCCGGTCACTGTCGTCAAGGCTGGGAGCAAAGCGGCGTGAGCGCGGAGCTGGACAAGTTCGCGCTGCTGACCGGGGTCTTCGGTGGGCTGGCGCTGTTCCTGTTCGGCATGGACTTGATGACAGCGGCGCTGAAGCGGGTGGCGGGCGAGCAGCTTAAGGACCTCCTGGGGAAGGTCACGGGTAACCGGTTCATGGGCGCGGGAATGGGCGCGCTGGTCACAGGGCTGGTGAATTCATCGTCTGTGACCACTGTGATCCTCGTCGGCTTCATATCGGCGGGACTGATGTCGATGGCGCAAAGCGTCAGCGTCATCATGGGAGCCAACATCGGCAGCACAGTGACGGCACAGGTTCTCGCTTTCAACGTGACGCGGTTCGCGCTACCGGTGATCACGCTGGGATTTCTGACCGTATTCCTGTCCAAGAATCAGAACTGGCAGGACTACGGGCGGATGCTGTTGGGCATCGGGATGGTGTTTTACGGCATGGGGCTGATGAGCGGGGCCATGGTGCCGCTCAGGACCAATCCGGCGTTTATCGACTTCATCGCGACGCTGGAAAATCCGCTGCTGGCAGTGGCGACGGGTATGGTTTTCACAGCGATCATCCAATCCTCGGCCGCGACGACGGGCATCGTGATCGTTCTGGCTGGCCAAGGCATGATGACGCTTGAGACGGCAATCGCTGTGGCGATGGGTGCCAACATCGGCACCTGCGCCACGGCGGGGCTGGCCTCGATCGGCAAGCCGCGGGAGGCGGTACGGGCGTCGTTGGTCCATGTGCTGTTCAACGTCGCCGGCGTGCTCATCTGGATCGGGTTCATCGATCAGTTGGCGGCGTTCTCGCGCCTCATCTCTCCCGAAGGCGATCTGCCGCGCGAGGTGGCGAACGCGCACACGGTGTTCAATGTGGCGAACACGGCCCTTTTCATCGGTTTCACTACCCAGATTGCGCGCTTCGTGGAATGGCTGGTGCCAGACCGGCCACTCTCGGAGGACGCGCCTCTGGTTCCAAAATACCTGGAGGAGACCCTTATCTCGACTCCGGCCTTTGCGTTGGAGAACGCACGGCGCGAGATCGGACGGATGGGCAACTACGTGGACGACATGCTGAACAAGGCCCTGCCCGCCGCCCTGTCCGGGTCGCGCCAGTCTATAACCGCTCTGGAGGAGATGGACCCGCCAGTCGACCGGCTGCACCGGGCGGTGATCGACTATCTCGGGCGCATCTCGCTGTCGCGGCTGTCGGACGAGCAGTCGCGGGACCTGATGCAACTGGTCGGTGTCGCCAATGATCTGGAGCATGTGGCGGACCGGATAGCGACGGACATTGTCACATCGTCACGCAAACGGATCAACGAGCATGCGCAGATCGGACCGGCCGTAGCACAGCGAATCAGCGTCTATCACGCGGAGGTGTCGCGGGCACTGGACCAGGCGGTTGAGGCGGTCGTCACAGAAAACGCGGAGCTGGCCGAAGCCGTGCGGAACATGAAGCGCGAAGTCGTGGGCATGTCCAGGGACATCAACCGAGAATGGTTCGCACAGTCGCGCGGCCAGCAAAAGGGCGCCCTAATGGGCTATGTGCGCGAGGTGGAGCTAGTCGAGATCCTCGACGGTATCTTCAAGATCGCAAGGCGGATTGCGCGCAGCCAGCTGGAGCCGAGCGAGCAGCCAGCGGAAGCCTAGCAGACATCGCCAGCGCCTGGCAGATCGTTGACTGGTACCGGCAGCGTTGGATGATCGAGCAATTGTTCCGAACAATGAAGCTGCAGGGACTGCAGGTCGAAGCCAGTCAAATCGATACCGCCGAGCGGCTGCTTAAGTTGATC
>JAAEOR010000201.1 GCA_024222895.1 Hyphomicrobiales bacterium
GATCAACTTAAGCAGCCGCTCGGCGGTATCGATTTGACTGGCTTCGACCTGCAGTCCCTGCAGCTTCATTGTTCGGAACAATTGCTCGATCATCCAACGCTGCCGGTACCAGTCAACGATCTGCCAGGCGCTGGCGATGTCGTCGACGGGATGGGTTGTCAAGAGCCTCCAGTGCAGCGGCTTGGCATCGCCTGGTGGTTCGCTCTCAACCACCTCGACGTAGCGCAGCGACACGCTGCTCGGCAGGCCCTTCACACCGGTCTTGCTCGGCCGGCGGACTGCGACCGCCCCGAAGCGCAGCATCAGTTTGGCGCGGCGCGGTGGCCGGCCCGGTCGGCCGCGCAAATCGACCGCCCGCGTGTCGACGGTCGGCAACGTGCTGCCGAAAGCGTAGAGCTTTCCCCCGTCATGGAGACGTCGGTCTGCCATGACGCGGGTGATCAAATGGAAGCCTTCCGCCGGTATCTGGGCCCATTCGGCATAGATGTCGCTCTCCCGATCGGCGATCACCGTCACCATCGCCGCTGGCGACAGCACAGTCTTGGCTGCCTCGGCCGTGCTCAGCCAGCGCTCCGACTCCCGCTCAGACAGCTGCCGCTTCTCGTGCGGCACCGTCACCCGACCCGAGCGCGTCCAAATCCGCCCCGCCACAAGTCCCAGACAACTGCCGTCCTGGGCGTCGATCGCCAGCATCGCATGCAGCAGGCAGCCGCGACCGCCCCCTTTGCCGATCTCGCCCAGGCCGCGCTGGCGCTGCTTGGTTGTCTTGAAGTTGAACTCGCTGCTGTCCTGGATCGCCAACACGTGGCGTCCTCCACAAGCTGCCGCTGTTTGCTCGCCCCAGCCCTCGATCAGACGAGCCACCGTCACCTTGGGGTTGGCAAGGAAGCGCCCGAAACGCACTTCCTCCGATCGACGGCCACCGAGCCGGCGCAGGCAGATCCGACCGCGAGCGACCATGCGCCCGAGAAGCGCTGCCCCCCTTTATCAAGGCGGCGATCCCCGAACCGGCCCAAAGACATTCCTGACAGACCCTGCATCGCGACACTCCAACATAATCAAAGTGTCCAAAACAGAATCACACAAACCCCACACCGCGTAACCGTTAATCCAATCCCTGAGTCATTCCGCCGCACAAAGATGTGTGCATGCCCTAGCGAAGTTTCGGGGGAGGATTGCCGGTGCATCGTCGCGCGAACAGCGGCGCGCTTCAATCGCCCCTGCGATTCTGACAAAGAGCGGAATGCTCTAGCGTTTTCAGGACGGCGCCGGCGCGTTCTCGCGGATCAGGCCCCGCTTCCTCAGCTCTGCCCACAACTCGGTGGGAATTGGATGCTCAATCAGTTTGAAATTTTCGTCGAGATGCACCTTTGTCCGGGTTCCGGGAATGTTGGTTGGTATCGCCGGGTGAGCCAGGACGAACTGCAGGGCAGCCGCTTTCATTGGAAC
>JAAEOR010000202.1 GCA_024222895.1 Hyphomicrobiales bacterium
GGCTCGGGTGACGGTGCGCCGGGCCGACGACACCGCGTTCCGGTCGTTCAGCGAGGTGTTCGGCACCACCAGCGCCTCGAAATTCGCCGACGTGCGGCTCAAATCCGGCGATACGGTCTGCATCGAAAGCTGCGGCGGCTCCGGCTATGGCGACCCGGCCGAGCGTAGCAAGGCGATGATCGCCCGCGACATCGCCGAGGGCTTTGTGTCGGAAGAGGCGGCGGCGGAGACGTATGGGCGGTAGGTGGTGTGGGTGGGCAGGTCATCGACGACAGCGCTGTTCAACAAACAGTTGGAGATTCTTGGCGACACCCATGCTGACCCCGATCAAGCCGGGAGGCAGGGCCTCTCCCCAAGGAGAGAGTGTAATATAGAAGGAGAAAACGTCGCCGGCGTGCCGCGCGTCTTCCTGGTCATGGATTTAAGTGGGAGCAGCGAGTCTGACCTCGCAATCTACCCGTCGTTTTCCACTTGTCCCTGACGACACGGTCACATGGAGCCTTTCAAGAACAACATCTCCCCTCGGCTGGTCGGCCTCATCGCCGATCAGCTGAGCGCCCATCTGGACGGGTTTGACCGATCCGGTTTTATGGACGGGATCCTGTCGGAACTGGAGGACCTGGAGCTGAAGGACCGCGCCCGCCTGATCGCCCACCGGATGCATGCGGTGCTGCCTGCCGACCCTGGCAAACGCAACGCCATCCTCGCCACGATGCTGCATCCGATGGATGACCCCGAGAGCGACCAGAGCGATGAACGCGGAATCCGCGGCTGGGGCATGATGCCGCTCGGCATGGTGGTCGGGCTTTATGGCGTCGACGACTTTGACGGCTCGCTCGCGCTCTTGCGGACCATGACGCCGCGGTGGACCTCGGAATTCGACGTCAGGTATTTTCTGCTGGCCGACGAGGACCGGGCGCTTGCCACCATGACCGGCTGGCTCGGCGACCCTGATTATCGGGTGCGGCGGCTGGTCTCCGAGGGAACGCGACCACGACTGCCCTGGGGCGTTCAACTACCGCAGCTGGTTGCCGATCCGTCACCGACGCTACCCATTCTGACGAAGCTGCGCGACGATCCCGAAGAGTATGTGCGGCGGTCTGTGGCCAATCATCTGAACGACATCGCCAAGGACCATCCCGATCTGGTGGTGCAACTCGCCTCGGGCTGGATGAAAGATGCGACGCCCGGTCGGTTGAAGCTGCTCCGTCACGCCTGCCGGACCCTGATCAAGCAGGGGCATGCGAGCGCATTGCGGGTCTTCGGCTTTGGCCCGGCCGCGATCCGGCTGAGTTCACTACAGGTAGAGAAAAGGATTGTGACCCTGGGCGACTCCCTGGCTTTTGCCTGCGAACTGACATCGACCAGCCGGGAGCGGCAGGAGCTGATTCTCGACTATGTCCTGCATTTCCGGAAGGCGAACGGAACGCTTTCGCCCAAGGTGTTCAAATGGAAAGTGCTCGCGCTCGATCCGCGCCAGACGATCACGCTGCAGCGTACCCATGCGGTCCGTGCGGTCACGACCCGTCGCTACTACGCGGGCGACCAGATGGTTTCCCTGCGCATCAACGGGCAGGATTTCGGCGAGGCAGCATTCGAACTGATCGTGCCGGAGGAGTCCCAACCCTCACGGATCGGTAAATAGGGCAATCGCCTGCCCCAGTAGGTTGGTCTCAGAGACACGGCTTTCCGTCACAGACCCCTCACCGACTTCGCCCAAAGCCCGCCTTACGGCGGGCAAGGCTTCGTCTCCTCTCCCGACGGGAGAGGCAGGTTTGGCTTGGCGAGGCGTTTGCCGAGCTTAGGCAAACCGGTGAGGGGTTGGTACGGCGATCAAGAAAACGCCGGCGCTGGAACGGCAGACTCTCGAAACCCCTGGCGTTTTCTTTTGCCTCCGCCCGTCCTACGTCGTGTGCCAACGGCCGATCCACCGGCGCACCAGCAGGACGATGCCGATGTCGGTCGCAAGGTTGAGCACGCCGATCAGCACGATGCCAACCACGATGACGTCGACATTGCCGAGCAGCCGCGCGTGCATGATCATGAAACCGAGGCCGCGGTCGGAGGCGATCAGCTCCGCCGCCACCAGCACGCCGAAACTGAGCCCCCAGCCGATGCGGATGCCGGTGGCCAGATCCGGCGCCGCGCCCGGGATTACCACCTTGACCAGCAGACCCAGGCCTTTGAGGCCGAAGGTCTGGGCGGCGCGGATGAGGGCCGGATCGACACTGGTGACGCCGCGATAGGTAGCGGTGACGACCGGGAAGAACGCGCCGAGGAAGATCATGAAGAATTTCGACGGTTCGCCGAGTCCGAACCAGATGATCGCCAGCGGAATCCAGGCCAGCGGCGGA
>JAAEOR010000203.1 GCA_024222895.1 Hyphomicrobiales bacterium
GCGCGGTGTCGGATCGGTCGGCTTCGAGGCGAGGAGGCGGCAGGGTCTCCCGGTAGTGGGCCACGCGGTCGGGGCGGGCCACATAGGGCGCGTGGGGAAGCATCAGACCGACGGTGAGGCAGAACGGCTCGCGGCTCTCCGGGTCGATGGCCGAAAGACGGTCGATTTCGGCTCGCGTGGCTTCGGTCACGTCGTGGTCTTTTAGCGCATAGGCGCTCTGGCCACCGCCGGAGTTAGCCAGGCTTTCCGCATTGGGATCATTGGTTTTTTCCAGAATGCCCATGCTGTGGCGCGGAACGCCAGGCCAATTGGGACTGTGGTCGCCAACCTCGCGCTCTGCGTAGCCATGGAGCTGGTCGGGGCCCATCGCGTGCAGGCGGCCGATCAGTTTGGGGCGGTAGCCCGCGGCACCCAGCGCATGCAACCAGGTGGGACGGCCTGAGGCCAGCACGTCGTCATTGGTCCAGACGTCCTGCCGGTGCGGATGGCAGGCGGTCAGCATCGACATGCGGCTCGGCACACAGATGGGTGAGGGACAATAGGCGCTGGTCGCGGTGACGCCGCGCGCAGACAGCCGATCGAGCGC
>JAAEOR010000204.1 GCA_024222895.1 Hyphomicrobiales bacterium
ACCCGACACAAAGGCAGCGGACGGCCCGACACCGCCAAAGGATGGCCAGCAGCCGACAATCGGACAAACTTTGGCGCGGCGCATTCGCGCGTTGCAGCATTCCGCCGCCCGCCAATAGCACTTCTTCACAGGGTCGAAATATGCGCGGGCTTGGGTCGCGAACGGTGAAGCAGACTCTGAGCAATGAGGGGGCAACGAGCATGAACATACGAACGGTCACGATGGCGTTGGCGATTGCGGCGACCGGAGCGTCGCCGGCGATCGCCCAGGACGGCGCGGTTTTCGACCCACTGGCGTCGTGTACCGAGATGCTGGCGGAAGACAGCGGCATTCCGCCGGTCGCCATCGGCTTCTGGGTTTTCGGCTACTTCGATGCCAAGTCGGACGAGGCCCATTTCGTGACCGTCGACCGGCTTGAGACGCTGCTCGATGCGATGCGAACCGAATGCGCCAGCGCACCGGACACCCTGATGACCGATCTGGCCGGACTGCTCGTCGGCGAGCAGGCGAAACAGGAGCCGACGGTGGCAGAAGACGGTCGCAACCTGCTGATGAGATTCTTCGATCCCAGCGAGGACCACGGCGCCCTGACCCTGTCGCTGAAGCCGTCGCCCGCTGATATCCGCGCCGTCTACGGCGAGCCGCTCGCCTCGGCACTCATCAATACGTATGAAGAAATGTACCAGCCGGGCGCAGTCATTCGGCCGAAGCCGGAGCACAAGCAGCTTCTGACAACATTCACGACCACCGGACGCCTCAAGGCCGGAGACCCGGTGCTGGACGACTTTCCCGGCGGCTATGATGGCGTCCGGCCGTTCATCGTCGGCGACGTGCCGATTGCGCGGTTCAAATTCGTTGAGCAGGGCGAGACGCTGGGCCTTGCCTTCGATGGGCTCATTTTTGTCAACGACCACTGGGTCCTGATGCCCAAGCCATGGCGGTCCTTGCCGGATTAAGCGTCCCATATGCCCTTGGCCTTCCGGCGCGGCCGAGGCTAATCTGACCAATACCAAGCGCATTCATTGCCAGGTCAG
>JAAEOR010000205.1 GCA_024222895.1 Hyphomicrobiales bacterium
CATCCCGCTCTCGGCGACGCGGTCGATACGGGCGTTCTTGGCCAAGCCGATGACATAGCCGACGCCGCGGCGCTCGCACCAGCTCAGCATCCGGTGGCGGCAGAAGCCCGAATCGGCACGCACAATGATCCTGACTTCGGGCCATGCCTGGCGTAGGCGCTTGACCAACAGGGCGAGGACCGCCCAGGCGTGCTTGGCGCCGTCGATGTTCGACGGCCTCAGGTAACTGACCAACAACTGATCGCCGCAGAAGACATAGAGCGGCAGGAAGCAGTAGTGATCGTAATAGCCGTGGAAGAAGCGGCCCTGCTGACGGCCGTGGACGGCATCGTCGGTGGCATCGAAGTCGAGCACCAGCTCACAAGGCGGCTCAGCGAATGACGCGATGAAGCATTCCACCAACGTCACATGGGCCGCCCACGCCGAGTGCCGGTCGGCCGCCCGCTCCAGCCGGCCGATCGTCGACGAGCTGGCCAGCAGCGTATCCCGCCCGCAGGCGGTTTGCAGCACCAGATCCTTACGCAGCTCGTCATGGTCGTTGACGTCCTCGTCGCCGAGCCCAATCGCAAACACACGTTGGCGCAACAACGACAGCAGCCGATGATCGACCTTGCCGGCCTGACGCCGGTCGCCTAATCGGCGCGCCAGCCCGGCCAGCAAGCCAAGCCGTCGGTCCGCCGCCGCCAACAGCAGCGCACCGCCGTTCGAGGAGATGTCCCCACCGGCAAAGTCGGCCTCGACGCGGCGCCGACAACAGGTTGGAAATTCGACCTTCGAAAGGGTACAATCCGTCACCGCTGGGCTCCCGTGTTTGATCCATATTAACCACTTGAATCATAACACAAAAAGGAGCTCGGCGGTGCTTTTTCGTGACGAATTCGGACTAGCAGCATACACCGCATCGAATTGAGCTGATCCGTCTCGGCGCGTTCGGTCTGAAGGTGTCGTGGCTTAGTCTTTCGGGCGGATGGGCTTGGCCGGCAGACCGCGGCCTTTCCCGATTGCGTCGGCCCCGAGACGGTCACGGACGGAGTCGATCACATCCTCCACCAGGCGCGCCTTGCGCTCGCCCTCTTCGGCCAGCATGTCCGTAGGTGCCATATCACCGTCGTGAAGGTCGTGGGTGCCGATACCGATCAGCCGATATTCGGTTCCATCGCACTCCGATCTCAACAGATCGGCCGCGGCCCGATAGAGTAGTTCGGCGATTTGGGTTGATTGGGGCAGTTTGCGTGACCGCGTCCGGATACGAAAGCCGGTGTCCTTCAGTTTCAAGGTGATACCGCCCGCGCTCAAGTCGGCGCTCTTCAGGCGGGCGGAGACCTTCTCGGTGAGGCGCCATAGAATTCGATTCAGCTCTTCGAACTCGGCGATATCATGCTCGAAGGTCGTCTCGGACGAGATCGTCTTTGTCGGACTGTCGGGATTTACCCGTCGCTCGTCTTGGCCGCGAGAGAACGCATAGAGTCGATGACCGATGCTGCCGTAACCGGCCACCAATTCCTGCTCACTGATCGCGCAGAGTTGCCCGATGCGCGTCAATCCATCCCGGTTGAGCTTCAACTTAAGCGCTTTTCCGACGCCCCAGATGGTCGAGATCGGCCGTTCGTTCAAGAAATCGAGCGATTCGGCACGGCCGAGGACGGCAAATCCGCGCGGTTTGTCCAGGTCGGAAGCGATTTTGGCGAGGAACTTGTTGTAACTGAGCCCGATCGAAACCGTGAGGCCGACCTCGTCTTCGATTCGATTGGCCAATCCGGCCAACGTCAGCGCCGCCGGCGCCCGATGAAGGCGTTCGGTGCCCGAGAGATCGAGGAATGCCTCGTCGATCGACAATGGCTCGACGAGGGGCGTGACCGCCCTCATCATGTCACGAATGGTGCGACCAATTCGTGCGTATTTCTTCATGTCGGGACGAATCACGACCGCCTCGGGGCATGCCTTCAGCGCTTTGAACATCGGCATCGCCGACCGAACGCCGTAGAGGCGCGCAACATAGCAGGCCGCGGTGACGACGCCGCGCCGACCGCCGCCGACGATGACCGGGCGATCGGCCAGATCCGGGTTGTCACGCTTTTCGACATTGGCGTAGAAGGCGTCGCAATCGATGTGAGCGATATGGAGGGCATCCAGCTCCGTGTGGTGGAGCACCCGGGGCGAGCCGCAAAACGGACAGCGCTTGACGTCCGGTCGATGCGGCAAGTCCTTGCAGCACTGCCGACAAATGCCCTGCGCCATCAGATTTCTCCGTTGATCGGCCAAAGCCGCGCGGCGGCGCGGACGCCGCTGGAGTCGCCGTGCCGCGGGGGCCGTAAGTCCGTCGCGACGTGGTCCGAAAAGACGTAGGGCCCCCAATGCGCTGGGACCGTGTGGTAGAGGCGGTCCACATTCGATAGGCCGCCGCCGAGCACGATCACA
>JAAEOR010000206.1 GCA_024222895.1 Hyphomicrobiales bacterium
ATGACATCCTCCAGCCAGGCCGGATTGTACTTCTCGATCCGCCGCGCCAGGCGGATGCCGTCGTTGAGCGAGATATGGCCGAGATGGTCGATGGCGATCGGCATCTCTTCGCCGATCTCGGCGCGCACTTCCGCCATATATTGTTCGAGGAGATCAAGGCCCTTCTCGGTGAAATGAACGCCGGTAAACGGGTGACGGACATTGTGGAAGTCATAGCTGGCGTTGCGCTGCCGGCGATCGTCGAGCGTCTTGACCGGCATGCGTTCCGAATGGGTCCGGAATCCGTCGAGCACTCCGGCCGGCGCGTTCACCGCACCGGGCTCATGCATGATCTGCCCGAGGCCGAGATCCATCTTGAGGAAGGTGTAACCAAGCCCCATGCGTTCCTTGAGGCGCTTGCCGGTCTCGGTGCCGCTGGGGACGCTGGCGTCGGTGTCGCAATACATCCGCACGCGATCGCGGAACTTGCCGCCGAGCAACTGATAGACCGGAACGCCATAGGCCTTGCCGGCAAGGTCCCAGAGCGCGAGTTCGACCGCCGATACGCCG
>JAAEOR010000207.1 GCA_024222895.1 Hyphomicrobiales bacterium
GTGGTGCCGTCCAGATCCCGGCGCATCGCTGGTACGATCATGGCGCCGAGTGGATCGGCTGCACCAGCCTTGGGCCAATTCCCGGCTATCGGACTGTTGGCCCTGCCGCGTCGAAGGTCTGGGCCTGTCCGGATCACAGTTGGCGCGCCGATTCCAATTATCTGCCGTTTCTGCGCAACGCCCACCTGATGGCTGGGCGCTGGACGGTGAGCGAGACGGAAGCCCATGGCGAGGAGATCGGCCGCGCCCTGGCGGCGCTCAATGTGACAATGAACCTTGCGCCCGTTCTCGGTGTTTCGGATGGAACGGCGAAAACGTCGTTTCTGGGCGATCGTACGTTCTCCGACAATCCGGACAGGGTGGTTCGGTGGGCTGGCGCCTTCTCAAAGGGGATCAGGACGGGGAGCGACGGGCGGGTTGTCACTGTCGTGAAGCATTTTCCGGGCCTCGGATCCGTCCTCGCCAATACCGACGACGGTCCCGCGCACTCGCTGCCGCTTGCCGAGCTCGTGACGCGTGATCTCCTGCCCTACCAGGGCTCGATCGCCGCCGACTACGGGGCGAGCGCCGTGATGATGTCGAATGTGGCTGTGCCCGGGCTTACCTGTCCCGGGAACGATTCGTCCTGTGGCGTGCCGGCGACCCTGTCACCCGCCGCCTATCAGCTGTTGCGTCAGCGTTATGGCTGGAACGGGTTGATCATGACCGACACGCTGCAGACGGCAGCGGTCCTCCGGCGCGGGCGGGATATCTCCGCCGCGGCAGTGGCGGCCATCGCCGCCGGGGCCGACATGGTGATGATCAAGCCGGACATTGATGTGCGGCTCAGCGACTATCGGGACCTGCTGGGCCAGGTCCGCGATGCCCTGATTGCCTGGGTCGCCGAGGATCCCCCGACCCGCCGCGCCCGGCTCGGTCA
>JAAEOR010000208.1 GCA_024222895.1 Hyphomicrobiales bacterium
AATCGTCTCGTCAATCAGCTCCTGGATCGCAGCCTTTTCGCCACCCTTGACACCGGTCAGGCGCATCAGCGTCGCCCGTTGAGTGATGTCATAGGATGTGATTGGCTGATCATCGACCTTGATCCGTATCGTACTGGCGGCCGACGCTGGAAGCGTTGCAAGGCTCGCCGCAAGGATGGCGACGCAGATAGTCAGGAGAGTTCGAAATATTGGGTACATGATCCGATTCCGGTTATTCGCCCCGGGTTCGCTCCTAAGCCGAAGGCCGCCAGGCGCAGGCAGCTCCCAGATCCGCCAACTTATGAACAAATTCGGCGAAACGGTGATCCCAACCGATCACCGTCAATTGATCGACGTGTTGACGTGGCCCTCAGCAAGAGTCCGCAGCAGCAGTCGAACTGTCAGGCTGCGATCAGGAATGTCGACGCCTCGGGTTTCGTTGTAAGCGACTGAAAGGGATACGCAGCTATTGTCATAGGCCAGACCAAGACTGTCTTTTCGGATGTTGCTGTTGGTCAGGTCGTACACCGCCGAACCAAAAGCACGCCAGCGGTCGAACACCCGAACGGAGGCTCGCGCCGAGATCATCGAGACCGGGTCGACTTTCCCTACCACTGGCTGTTCGCGCAGGTAGATATAGGCTGCGGCAGCCGTCACCCTGTCACCCGTCGTCGCTGCCTCGATTTCACCTCGGTTAACATTGAGATCCTTGTTGTCGAACCGACCCCGCATTGAAATAAGCGCGCCGCGCCCGCTGTCCAGCGACACCCGCCCGACATAATCTGAAACACTGGTCTCCAATCCCGAGTAAGCCCCTACGTTGGCGATATCCGGGGCCGCAAACGAGTTCTTTCCGGCCACCATGCGCGACTGGCCGAACAAGGTCTCGAGCGAAGCGCCGTTTTCGAACGCCGCCAGATAGCGCAAGGCGTAGTTGACCCGCGTGCCGCCCTCGACGCGATCGTCGCCGGAGAATTTGTTGCGACGCATGAGGGTTGTGTCATCGAAAACCAGGCTCAGCGCGTCATCGTTTTCCAGTTTGCCCGCGAGCTGTTCGTTCGGCCGCGCGATGATCTGGGCCATCGGCTCGAAGACGTGGGTAGCGCCTGGGGCGGAGACCATGATCGGCGAGCTCCACTCCAGTCCGGCGGCGGGCATGAAGCGGGCCGGCGTGCTGTCCGACGTCAGCCGACCGGGGACGTCACCTTCGGGGTTGATCGAGAAGAGGTCGCCACGGACAGAAGCGAAGGCGGTGAAAACCTGCCCACCGGGGGCAATCATTTTCTTCTGCCAATCGATTTCCTTCGTCAACCGCGTGTAGTCGCCGGCCAACCCCCGATAATACGTCTCGCCGCCGATCATGTACGGATCGGCCTTGTCGCGCGAGAGCGACGTGATATTCGACCGGAGCGATAGCTCGCCACCGAGGATCGGATTGGGAGCCACATACTGGTAATCGCCGACCGGCGTCACAAGCGCCTGGCGGCCTTGTTCGTATTTTTCGTGCCTGCTGTCGGTGAGCACCTGGAAGTGCTCGGCGCGCAGGTCGAAATAGTTACGGTCGCGTAGTCCGGTCAGATGGACTTCCGACGTCGTGATGGTGTCGTCATCGTTGATAACGTCGTAGTCGCGGGTAAATGTCCTGTCGGTGCTGATCGTGCCGTCCCATCCGAAAGTCCATGCTTTGTTGAGTTCAAACTGTCCGGTGGTGCGCGCCGCGCCGCGATATTCCTCCTGCGAAAAGGTCCCGCCGCCCGCGTCGGTGAGAAACGCTTTCGGCTTTTTCTGATCGATACCGGCCATGCGCAGCGTGTATTGGCCTCTGGCAAGCCGCTGTCGCCACTCGACCTCGCCGAGGAAGCCCTGCTTTTCGTAGTAGGTGGGCGTGAGCGTTACGTCGTAGCTTGGCGCGAGCGCGATGAAATATGGAGTTCCAACCGACCAGCCAAGATTCTCCGAAGCGCCAAATGTCGGTGCCAGGAAACCGGTCTTGCGCTTCACGGACGGGTCGGCGGTCGTGAAGTAGGGGATCCACGCCACCGGCATCCCGTAAAACTCGAACGTTGCGTTGTGGAACTCGATGATCTCTTCTTCTTCGTCGACGATGATCTTGGCCGACTTGACCTGCCACAGCGGCGGTTTCTCGGGACGGTCCTTACAGGGCTCGCAGGCCGTGTAGACGCCATTGACGAAAACCGTTTGAGTCCCGCCAACCCGTTCGGCCCGCTCGGCGGCGAAATGGGTCTGATCGGGCGTATCGACACGCAGCGAACCGATGAACCCGTCCTTGAAGTCGTTGGTGATGTCGATTTGCTCGGCATAGGCGACGATACCGCTTGGGTCGGTAAGCTTGACCCCGCCGGTCGCGATCAGCTTTGCGGTGATCTCGATATACGTCACTCTCTCGGCTTCGAGAGTGTAGCCCACGTAATAGATCTTGACGTTTCCGACCGCCGACACCGTGCTGTTGTCGTAGTCGTAGATAAGCTGGTCCGACTCCACCAGCATCTGGGCTTTGCGGTTCGGCTCAAACTCGGAATCGAACGACAGATCCTGCGCGGCCGCCGTCAACGATGCGCCCACCGGCGCCAGGAGCAATCCGGCAATCGCGGCGCACGCCAAGCGGCTAAGAACCCCCCCCCGTTTCCTCGCCTTTACTGGGATGATCGCCCCGACGGTCATCCGTCCTCCAAGTGCAGGAGCACCGTTGCTCCCATTAAAATCGTGACGATCGCCGGGAGCCAAGCAGCAAGAGGCGGCGGCACGATTCCACCGCTCCCCAAATCCCAGGCAATCTTCGACACAACATAAAGCATGAAGCCTACGCCGACACCAGCCAAAATCATGTTCCCAAGCTCGTTCGAGCGAGAGAATCGCAGGGATACGATGGCAGCGATCAGGACCATTGCCAACAGCACCACTGGGCGCGACAGGAGGGTGTTATATCGAAGTTCATATCGAGCAGATGGAAGTCCAGCGAGTTGAGCCGATTCGATCAGACCTGGAAGCTCCCAGAAAGAAGTTGACTCAAGGTTATCAAAGGCTTCACGGACTTGACCACGAGTCAGGTTGGTGGGCAGCATGTAGGAGGCGCTTCGCTTGGGCCTGCGGTCGGCCGAGGTTACGATTGCATTGTTGAGTGTCCACGCGCCAGGAGCGTAGTGTGCCTCTTCTGCATCAATGCGCTGGAGAAACGCTCCGCCCTTGCCGAAGACGAACACCGTCACCTGAGACAGGCTGAGGCCGCCATTGAATGTCTGAAGGGCGCCGATGATTGATTCGCGCCCTTCGGTGGCCTGCCGAAGCCAGACCGGTCCGCCCTTGTCCGAATCCGCTGGCACCGGCGACAGGATCTCTGATGCGATTTCATCAGACCACTTGCGGAGGAATGTCGAGGCCGGGTTGTAGAGCGTTGTCGTCGCTACTCCGAATATGAGCCCGACGAGGCAGGCCGGAAACAGGAACTGCCAGGCAGAGACCCCCGCGGCCCGCGCTATCACCACTTCGAGTCGCCGGTTGGCCAGAACAAAAGCGGCGATCGATCCAAACAACGTGATGAACGGCAGGACCTCTTCCGCAATGCTTGGTACGCGGAACAGAGTGAGCACAAAGACCTGCAGGGGATCGAACTCATCCGAGCCGATTGATCGGGTGAAGAATTCAAGATAAGTGATTGCAAATATAAGCAAAAAGAAGAAAACAAAGATGCCGATCACGAGAACCGCGAACTGCCGCGCGAAGTAGAGGGCGAGGGTTGTTCCTATCACGGTTCGGAACCCGCTATGCCGGCGACGTATTCGTTGGAATGCGGAACAGGCGTTTGATCCAATGCACGATCCTGTCTGCCACGACGAGCACTTTCTCGGGTGGGCGCGGCTGAATGCCCCGTAAAATCAGGAAGACACTGATGCCGAAGGCGAGCGCCGGTAGGGCGAACAGCGCGATCGCTGCCAGCAGGTTCACACCGGCGCTGATACTCAGCGAGAAGCTCAGTGAAGCGATAACCACCGCCGAGCCGGCAGCCATTGCGATTGTTGACGACCGGCTTTGCCGGGTGGTTTCCGCTTGGCTGAGAAATACCAGCGGCAAGATCGCAAACACCAGACCGTTCAAGGGTGTCGCCAGGCGGGTAAGCAACTCCTGGCTGTATTTCTCGGGCTTGCGACGATAGTAATTGTCGCCTGGATCCGGGTTCAACAGGTACAGGGTGGGCCGTTCCCGCGGCCGGTAGGACGGTGTGTCACTGCGGCTGGAGAACGAGGAAAGATCGTAGGCATACGAAGAGAACTGGATAATCGAAATCGCCTTGTCGCCCTCGTCCCGGCGCTGGATCGTCCCATCGCTCATCACCAGAAACACGCCCAGCTCGCTGTCGAGGATCGCACCCCGCTCGGCCAGATAGACGGAGGTCTCGTCGCTCTCACGGCTATCGGACATGAATATCCCCCGCAGGGTCCCGTCGGACGAGCGCTGTCGTAGCTGGAACGTCAGCCCCTCTGAAAGCTCGATAAACTCGCCCTCGCGCACGATCGAGGTGAGAATATTGCCGTTGATGTCGCTCGCGAGTTCGCGCCACAGCCGAAACGACAGCGGCGATATGTAGAGCGTCATCGATGCCATGAAGACCATGACCAACAGCCCCATCAGCAATACCGGCTTCAGCAGTGACCACTGGCGCGTCCCGGTGGAATTGATCACCGCCAACTCCGAGCCGTCGTTGAGGGAATTGAAGGTGTAGATCACTGATAGCATTACGGCGACCGGCGCGACCACGGTGGTCAGGGGGGGGAGAAGCAGCAGAGTCAGCTGGAAGAACGTCAGGATCGTCTGGCCCATCGCCGACACCAGGTCGAACTGCCGGAGCGCCTGCGTCAGCCAGACTGTTGCCGTAAGGGCCACAAGGCTCAGCAGAAAGGTCCGCAGCAATTTCTCGAAGATGTATCGCTCAATGAGCTTCATGAAAGATGGGTCCACTCGGACACAGGCGCCCTTCCGGCGAGATTATGGGCGGATTGCCGATTCAAGCAACTGATTCAAGCAGAAGAGAGACATCGTCCAGAGGGTTGAGTGCCAAAGGCCTTGCCTTCGTGGACACAGTCGGAAAAAAACATGGGGCAGAACGGGCGAATGCCTCGTCCGCCGAGCCCCTTGAGGATCACTATGACCGTTTCGTTGGATCTCGCCTTCACCAAGCCCGGTGGCAAGGCTGAAAATACGATCATTGCGTTTGTCGGCCCGGGCCTCGCCGTCGGCCCGCAGGTCAAGGCTTTGGGGGTGGCCGAGTTGATTGCCCGGGCGGCATCGGCAGCACGGTTCAGCGGCAAGGCGATGTCGGTTCTCGACGTACTTGCTCCGGCGGGAACGGATCTGGATCGCCTGGTGTTGATCGGAACGGGCAAGCTGTCCGACGTGACCGACTACGACTGGGTTCGCCTTGGCGGCGTTGCCATTGCGTCGGTACTCAAGACGCCGGCGGCGACGGTTCTTGTCGAGCGCCCGGACGGCCGCAAGTTGGCGCCGAAACACGTTGGCGACCTGGCGCTTGGTATGAAATTGCGCGCCTATGCCTACGACCGTTTCAAAACAAAAAAGGAGGACGAGGGTACCGATCGACCGACCTCGGTCCGCGTATCGCTGGCGACAGTGGACTTACCTGCCGCGCGCAAGGCGTGGAAGCGTACCGAGGCGATCGGGGAAGGGGTCGTGACCGCCCGCGACCTTGTCAACGATCCACCCAATCTTCTGGGTCCCATCGAGTTTGCTGAGCGCGCCGCGGCCCTGAAGTCTCTTGGGGTGACCGTTGAGATACTGACGGAGAAGGATCTTAAGAAACTGGACATGGCAGCCTTGCTTGCCGTGGCACGAGGATCGGTCCGTCCGCCGCGGGTTGCCGTGATGCGGTGGACTGGTGGTAGAGGCAAGCAGCCGCCTGTCACGTTTATTGGCAAGGGAGTTGTCTTCGACAGCGGAGGTATCTCGATCAAGCCCGGCGGTGGTATGGAGGACATGAAAGGCGATATGGCCGGTGCGGCGACGGTCGTCGGCGTGATGCAGGCACTTGCCGGACGCAGGGCCAAGGTGCACGCCGTCGGGATCATCGGGCTGGTCGAGAACATGCCGGATGGGGCGGCCCAGCGGCCGGGGGACATCGTCACCTCGAAGGCGGGCAAGACCATTGAGATCGTCAACACCGACGCGGAGGGCCGCCTGGTCCTGTGCGACCTGCTTACTTATGCCCAGGAACGTTTCAAGCCGCGGCTGATGATCGACCTGGCGACCTTGACCGGAGCCATCCTGGTGGCGCTTGGACAGCACAATGCCGGGCTTTTCGCTAACGATGAATCCCTGGCCAATGGATTGCTCGCAGCCGGCAAAGCGACCGGCGAGACGGTTTGGCGAATGCCACTCGGACCGGACTACGACAAGATGATCGAATCCAAATTCGCTGACATGAAAAATGTTGGCGGCCGGTGGGCGGGTTCGACAACCGCAGCGCAGTTCCTCGAGCGGTTCGTCGTCGACACGCCATGGGCGCATCTCGACGTGGCTGGAACGGCGATGAACTCCCGGCAAACGGAAATCAACAAATCCTGGGCGTCGGGATGGGGCGTTAGGTTGCTCGATCAGCTGGTCGCCGAGAAATATGAAAAATAGCCTGCCGCGATGTCCGAGGTCCTGTTCTACCACCTTGATCGCCAACCGCTCGAACGGGTGTTGCCTGGACTGCTGGAGAAGTGCCTCGAGCGGGGCTGGCGCACGGTCGTCCAGTTCGGCTCCGAAGATCGCTGTGAGGCGATCGACTCTCTCCTGTGGACTTATCGCGAAGATGGCTTCCTGCCGCACGGAACGGCGAAGGATGGTCACGCTGATCGCCAGCCGGTGTGGCTGACGGTCGGCGAAGAGAATCCCAATCAGGCTGTTGTCCGCTTTCTGGCCGATGGCGCGGAACTTCCCGATCCCGGGGGTTACCAGCGGATCGTCGTGCTGTTCGACGGCAACGACAATGAAGCGGTCGACCGCGCTCGGGAGGCTTGGAAGGACGTGAAGGCGGCTGGCCACGAGAGCACGTATTGGCAGCAATCCGACCTGGGCCGTTGGGAGCGAAAGGGGTAATGGCAGACGAACCGTCTGACGCCGACTTCTCAGCTCGGCGCCGCCATGCGGCATCGCGGGCAAGGGCTGGAAGCGATGGCGATCTAAGCTGGTTTGACGCGGTCTATGGTCGCGCCGAGGGCGACGAGGCCCAGGTCCCCTGGGCCGATCTGGCTCCAAAGGAAGGACTGCCGGAATGGCTCGATCGCCACCACGGGGAAGGGCGAACGGCCCTCGATATCGGCTGTGGTCTTGGGGATAACGCGGAGGCACTCGCGGCCGCAGGGTATGACACCACGGCGTTCGATTTGTCGGAGCGCGCCATCGGATGGGCGCGCCAACGCTTTCCGGATAGCTCGGTCGCCTATGTCGAGGCTAACCTGTTCAGCCCGCCGCAAGCATGGAGCAACACGTTCGACCTCGTTTTCGAGTGTTTCACGATCCAGGCGCTGGCGGGCGAATTGCGTCGCGCCGCTTATGGTGCCATCGCGGATTTTATCGCTCCGGGCGGGCAACTCCTGATGATTACGCTGACGCGCGATGAGAGTACGGACTTTGACGGACCGCCGTGGCCGCTGATGCCATCCGAGATCGACCGTTTCGACCAGCTCTGGCTCGCGCGTGAGGAAGAGAAGGCATACACCGTCGATCGCCTCAACGGACGAAGTGTGCGGCATCTACGCGTCTGCTACCGCAAGCCCTGAACGGGTCAGTCTGCCTTGGCAGACTCGTACTCGGCTGACAGATACAGCCACTGTTCTTCCGCTTCTACCAGCGACTTCATGGCGTCGGATCGCGCTCGCGCATGCTCGGTGGAGTCGGCGCTACCATTCTCGTAGAGGCTGGCATCGCCAAGCCGTGTGTCGAGGATCTGAATCTGCTTCTGTAGTTTGCCGATCAGGGTCTCGGTTTCCTTGATCTTCTTTCGCAACGGCGCTATCTGCTCGCGCCTTTCGGCGCTGGTGCGCCTCCGATCCCGTGCGACGGACTTGCGATTGTCGGCTTTTGCGGCGGCGTTCTTGCGGCGGGGACCCTCCAGCACCGTACGCCGGTAGTCAGCGACGTCACCGTCGAACGGATTGACCTGTCCATCGGCGACCAACCAAAGACGGTCCGCACTCGCTTCGATCAGATGCTGGTCGTGGGTAATAAGGATGACCGAGCCGGTGTAGTCGGCGAGCGCACGAACCAACGCTTCGCGACTCTCGATGTCGAGATGATTGGTAGGCTCGTCGAGAATAAGCAGATTTGCGCCGGAGAAGGTCGCGATGCCGAGGAGAAGTCGGGCCTTCTCGCCGCCCGAGAGGTCTCCGGCCGGCGTGTTCATTTTGGCCGTGATGAAGCCCATTGCACCGACGCGAGCCCGAACTTGCGCTTCGGTCGCATCCTCCATCCGCTCGCGAACGTGGTCGTAGGCGCTCTGCATCGGATTCAGTTCATCGACCTGGTGTTGGGCAAAGTAAGCGACCTCCAGCCGGTGGGGGCGTTTCATTCGTCCAGCCGACGGGGCCAGCCGGCCGGCAATGAGCTTGGCGAAGGTGGACTTGCCGTTGCCGTTGGCGCCGAGCAGGGCGATCCGATCATCGTCGTCGATCCTCAGATCCAGGTCGGCAAGGACCGGTTTTTCTGGTGTGTATCCGACCGACAGGTCTTCCATGACGATGATGGGCGGCGACAGGCGCTTGGCCGGTTCGGGAAAGGAGAACGGCCGCAGACTCGAGTCGGCCAGAGCGACAACTGGTTCCAGCTTTGACAAGGCCTTTAGTCGTGATTGGGCCTGACGCGCTTTCGACGCCTTGTAGCGAAAACGTTCGACAAACGCTTCCATGTGGCGACGTTGATCTTCCTGCTTTTTTCGGAGCTTGAGTTGCAGCGCCTGTCGCTCCCGCCGCTGTCTGTCGAACTGATCGTAGCCGCCGCGATAGTAGGTGAGCTTCATGTTGTCGAGATGGACAATTCCGTCGACAGCCCGATTCAACAGGTCGCGGTCGTGGCTGATGAGCAGTACGCTGCGCGGATAACGCGCCACGTAGGCCTCCAGCCACATCGTGCCTTCCAGATCGAGGTAGTTGGTCGGCTCGTCGAGGAGCAACAGGTCGGGCTGCGCGAACAGCACGGCGGCGAGTGCAACCCGCATTCGCCAGCCACCGGAAAGGGCTGAGCAGGGCTGCATCTGGGCGGCTTCGTCAAAGCCAAGACCGGCCAGGATTGTGGCGGCCCGGGATTCCGCGGAGTATGCATCGATATCGGCAAGACGAGTCTGGATATCGGCAATCCGATGGGGATCGGTTGCCGTCTCCGCCTCAACCAGCAGCGCGCTCCGTTCGACATCGGCAGCAAGGACGACGTCGATCAGCCTGTCGTCACCTGCCGGTGCCTCCTGCGCGACTTGGCCAATCCGTGTGCGCTTGGGCACCCCTATCGATCCGGTTTCGGGTGCCAGCTCGCCGGTGATCAGTCGAAACAGGGTCGTCTTGCCGGTGCCATTCTGGCCGACCAACCCCGTCTTTGCGCCTTCGGCGAGTGCCACCGTAGCGTGGTTGAGCAGCAGCCGGGAACCAATTCGATACGTGATTTCGTTGATATGCAGCATGGCCCCGGCGTTTTGCCGTGCCCGTGGTTGCAGGGCAAGAGGCTGGCATTGAAATCGCGGCGTATCGGTCGATATGTCAGCCTTGTCGCGCTGTCGGGCGCCTGCAAAGAGTCACTCCGTTGACAATCGGCCGTCTGCGCGGTTCATTGGCCAAGGGGCGAGGAGCTTCCATGGGACGTTTGACCGGACTCGTGGCTGTCGCTGCTATGGGCTTGGCTGCATGCAGCGGAGACGACGCTGATCCACCGGCGGGTGACCCGGAGCCGGGGGCAGACACCGCGTCGCCAGGCGACATTGACACAACCCGATCGGAGCTCGCCATCGACGACCCGTGCGAAGTGCTGAGCGAGGATGAGGTGTCTCAGATACTGGGATTTGATGTGACCGCCACCGCCGGTGTCGCCAGCCCGACATCCTGTGACTACGACTCCGCCGACCGGAGCGGTGGTGTGTCACTCGACGTCCAGAACGTGGCCGGTGATGGTTGCGACCCGGTCTTTGCCGTCGCCGGATACGGCGAGGGTGGAGGCGAGCCGGTTGATGGCGTCGGCACATACGCCAAATTTGGGGGCGGTTTTGTGCCGCAGCTGGCAGTGTGCTTCGACGACGAGGTGACCGTGATCGCGTCTTTGGGCGCCGAGTCCGCCGACCCGCAGGCAACACTCGTTGAAGTAGCGAGAGCCTTCGAGACGAACCTGCCGTAGTCGGAGCACCAAAGCACTAAGCCATCCCGACGTCACAGCCCCGACAGATTATCATCTTGATTGCCGCGCCGGCGGTTTCAGGGCAAGAGGCTGGCATTGAAATCGCGGTTCGGGCGAGCTACAAGCCGGTCAGGCAATCGCAGAAAGCGAGGTTTTTTGTGTCCGCCATTGTGTCCCATTGGGCTGGCGAGTTGGGCTGAACGGTTTCCTTCACGGAATCCGCAGAATACTTTGATTGGCGCCGTGGCGATTTGCTGCGGTTCCCCCTGATCTCGACCAGCCGAGGATTTCGCTGCCCTGCACCGGCGACGGTGCATTGCGCCGATGACCTGCGCGTAGCCGTCCGGCACGCGCCAGATGGTTGAGAATCAATGACATCATCTCCTACGGACTTGGCCGCTTACGGCTGGTCGAATACTTTCCAATCGCAGCTCTCGCCTGAAGAACTAGCGGCGGCCAAGCCGGCTCGGGTTGTCGCGGTCCATCGAAATGGCCTCGACGTCGTCGCGCCGTTGATCGAGGAGCGGGTCGGGTTTCCAGCTGGAGGGCTCGACGATATCGAAGCACGCCCGACGGTCGGCGACTGGCTCCTGCTCGATCAGACGGGGCATCGACCTCTTCGTCTGCTCGAGCGCAAGAGCCTGTTCAAGCGTCGCGCCGCCGGCACGGGGCGCCAGCTTCAGCTGATTGCCGCCAATGTCGACACGCTCCTTATCGTCTCGTCGTGCAATCAAGACTTCAACCCTGCCAGGCTTGAGCGTTATCTGGTTTTGGCCCGCGAGGCCGGTGTCATGCCGGTCGTGGTCCTCACAAAAGCCGACTTAGCCGATGACCCGGGATCGTATCGGGCGCGGGCGGAGCGATTGATGCCAGGGCTACTGGTCGAGTGCGTCGACGCGCGCACGTCCGACGGAGCAAGGCCGCTTCAGGCCTGGTGCGACGCGGGTCAGACTGTGGCGCTGCTCGGATCGTCGGGAGTCGGCAAGTCGACCCTGGTTAACGCGCTGAGCGGTCGCCCGGGCCAGGCAACCCAGGCGGTCCGGGAGGATGATGATCGAGGCCGTCACACGACCACCGGCCGTTCGCTACACCGGCTGGATGCCGGCGGATGGCTGATCGACACGCCGGGCATGCGCGAGCTGCAGTTGGTCGATTCCGAAACCGGCGTGGCCGAGCTCTTCGCCGACATTGTCGCTCTCGGCGACACCTGCCGGTTCACTGACTGTCGCCACGAAACCGAACCGGGTTGCGCGGTTCAGGCGGCGCTGGAAGCAGGTACTCTTGATCCTGTTCGACTGAAACGCTTCCGAAAGCTGTTGGCCGAGGAGGCCCGCAACACCTCTTCGCTTGCGGAGCGTCGGGCCCAGGACAAGGACTTCGGCAAGATGGTGAAGTCGATCATGAAGGAAAAGCGCAAGCGCAGCGACTGGAGGTGAAGGCCGGCGATGGACCGGGGCGCATCAGACTGACGACGTAGCGCGTTCGATTGCTGGATCGCCCGGGCCTGTCGCACCTTTGACAGGTGATGCCGGCCGGCGTTTATTGGCGGTGCTCTTGTTGCGCCGATCTCCCGTCACGGCGAGGTAGTTGAATACATGCGGGTTGGAGTCTGCGTTGCACAACAATAGGGGCGGCTGATGAACGATTGGAAGACCAATGGTGTCCAGGTAATTCCGGGTGGCAGCCTCGACCCCAACACCCCGCAGACGCCGGGTATGGAGCGTGCGGCCGCGATCAATTTCGCCCGCGCCGGGGCTAAGAAGATTTGGGCGGGGACAGTGGTCATTCGACCAAACGCCAAGACCGGAGCCCACCATCACGGTGCGCTGGAAAGCGTCATCTACATCGTCAAGGGACAGGCGCGGATGCGATGGGGCGAACGGCTCGAATATGTGGCTGAAGCCGGGCCAGGCGACTTCATTTTCGTGCCGCCCTACGTGCCGCACCAGGAGATCAACGCGTCGACTGGCGAGCCGCTGGAATGTGTTTTGGTGCGCAGCGATAACGAAGCGGTTGTCGTCAATCTTGATCTCGACCCGGTCGAGAAACCCGAGAATGTGGCCTGGGTCGACCCGATTCATCGATCGCCGGAAGGCGGATAGCATCCCGACGACGTTCAGCGTAAAAGCCTGAACCGTCATGCCTTGAAGTCCTTGTCGGGCTCAGATTGGCGCCAGCGGATGCATCCTGATGCTCTCAGCCCTTCGTTCCGAAGCTGCCTTCATTGTCGCGACGATAACGACCGCCGTCATGTACACCATCGGCGAGGTTTGGTTCCACGATCTGTCCAATCCGCTTGTGCTCACGGGGTTGTTTGCCTGGATTTTCGGCTCAATGATCTGGTCGGCCTTTGCGGCGGTACGCCATGCCGATGGTTTGGCGGAACTGCTCGGCGAACCCTATGGGACGCTTATCCTGACGATTTCGGTAATCAGTATCGAGGTATCGGTGATTGCTGCGATCATGCTCACCGGCGAGGCGTCACCGACGCTGGCCCGCGACACAATGCTGGCCGTCCTGATGATCGTCATGAACGGGATGGTCGGCGTGGCGCTTCTCATCGGTGGCATCCGCTACCGCGAACAGGCCTACAATCTCGACGGCGCCCGTTCGTTCCTGGCGGTTCTGATCATGCTGGCGACCATTGCGCTTATCCTGCCGCGGTTCACGACTTCAACCGATGATCCGAGCCTGACCAGCGCTCAGGCAATCCTGTTCAGTGTTGCCACCGTAGCGCTCTACGGCGTGTTTCTCGGCATTCAGACCGTCCGACATTCCGGCTTTTTTCTCAGCCCGGAGCTGCCGGTCTCTGTAGATAACGAGACGGCTCACGCCGGTCATGCCACCGGCTCGGTAGGGTTCCACGCGGTGATGCTCGTACTCACCCTGCTGCCGATCGTTCTCCTTTCCAAGAAGCTTGCAATCCTAATCGATACCGGGATCGCGGCGCTGGCGGCACCGCTGGCGCTGGGCGGTGTGCTCGTCGCCCTGCTAGTGCTTTCGCCGGAGGGGCTGGCGGCATTTCGTGCCGCCGCCGAAAACCGTCTTCAGCGCGCCGTCAACATCTGTCTTGGATCGGCGTTGGCGACCATCGGTTTGACGGTGCCGGCAGTGCTGGCGATCGGTCTGCTGACCGACACGCATGTGGTTCTCGGACTGGGCGGCACGGAACTGGTGCTGCTGGTCCTGACCTTGATCCTGAGCATGATGACCTTCGGGGGCGCAAAGACCAACATCCTCCAGGGTGCTATCCACCTGGTGTTGTTCTTCGTCTATATGGTCCTGATTTTCGATCCATAGACCGGGCGGCTGTTTGAGGCGTAGAGAGATCCTGATTTTCGACAAGCTCGTTGACATGAAATCGGACGGATCGTTCAGACTCGATCAGCAGTACTTCAATTACTGCACCGGTCTCACAATGACAAACCGGCGCTTCGACGGCCTGTTCGGACATCCGGTTCGGGAGCCGGAAACGGACTTGCTCACCCATTCCATATGGACGTCGCTGCATCCATCCAGGCGGTTACCAAAGAGGCGCTTTTGCGCGTGACGACGTCATTGGCGCAAGAATTCAGATCGCCAACCTGTGCCTGGCGGGAGGTGTCGCGCTGAACTGCGTGGCGAACGGAAAGCCACTCCGCTCCGGCGTCTTCGGAAATATCTGGATTCAGCCAGCGTCCGGTGATGCGGGCGGTCGCCGGCTTCCGGCGCGGCCAGCCATTGTGGCAGGAAGCCTCGAACCCGGTGCGCATGGCGCTCGCCGGGGGCTTCCAATTCGCCACTGGCTGCTTCAGGGTGGGGTGGTTTAAGACGGGGCGGCTTGCATATGTTTCGCGTCATTCGCTCAGAGGCAGCGCTTATCATCGGTGCCGCCACCACCGTGATTATGCTGACAGTCGGTGACGGCTGGTTTTACGACCTCGGCAATCCGTTCAGATTCGCCGGACTGTTTGCCTGGGTGTTCGCTGTGATGGTTTACTGCTCTTTCACTGTCGTGCGCCATGCCGATGCGCTGGCGGAAATCCTTGGCGAGCCGTACGGCACACTCATCCTGACCATATCCGTCATCGGAATCGAGGTGTCGGTGATCGGCGCCGTCATGTTGAACACCGACGCAGATGCCACCTTGGCTCGCGACACCATGCTGGCGGTTGTGATTATCGTCATGAACGGGATGGTCGGATTGTCGCTGCTGATCGGCGGAATTCGCCACAGGGAGCAGGATTACAATCTGCAGGGGACGCGTGCGTTTCTTGGTGTTCTTGTAACCCTCGCGACGATCACGCTCATCCTGCC
>JAAEOR010000209.1 GCA_024222895.1 Hyphomicrobiales bacterium
GCCGACGTGCTCGCCAGCCTGGATCGCCAACCACAGGCCGAGGCATGTGTCGTCGAGGCCTTGCGTCGCGCGGCGGCGCGCCAGCTCCCGGCGATGGCCGGTCGGGTCCGAGCGGCGGCCGTGCGCTTGTGGCGGCCCGACAGAATTGCCGAACTCTCGGCCGAAGATCAGGTCGGCGCCGATGGCGGCGGCGGACGCTTTCTCGTCCTGGAGACGCTTGGCTCGGGCGGTTTCGGCGAGGTGGAGCGGGCGATCGACCTCGACACCGGCGGCGAGGTGGCCGTCAAGCGGCTGCGATTCAATCTCCACGCTGAACCGGACAAGGCCACGCTGGCCATTGCGACGGTGCGCAACGAGGTGGCGGCGGCCTCCCGCCTTTCGAACCGGTTCGTGGCTGCAAGTCGCTATCTCCATGTGGGCACCGGCGGCAGTGTCACACTGGTGCAGGACTTTGTTGCCGGTCCGACGCTGCGGCGGGCGCTGGACGATGGTGATATGGATTTCGGGCGACGGATGGTCGTTGCGGCGATGCTGGCACGAACGGTCCATACCCTGCATCGCGCCGGTTTGGTGCACCGCGACTTGAAACCGGACAATGTGATTCTCCGGGGCGGCACCCAGCCGGTGTTGATCGACCTTGGCCTGGCGCGGCTTAAGGGCGCTGCCGACACCGTCTCCGGGCTCGGCACCAAATCCTACGCGCCGCCGGAGCAGATGCGCGGCGAGACGATTGAACCGCGCTGGTTTGGCCGCGAAGACGTTTTCGCTCTCGGCCGAATGATCACCGAGATGGCGGAGATCAACGATGCGGCCAGCCACCGCCGTGGCTTGCTTGGACGGCTGGGCCGCCGCCGGGCAGGGCGTCTCGGCCAGCCCCTCGCTGGGATGGTCGAGACCATGATGCATCACGATATCGCCCGTCGCGACGTCGATCTCAACCGCCTCGCCGATGCGCTTGAGGCGGCCGCCACCGACTGATTGCGATCAGGACGTACAGGAGAAAGCAGCGTTGCCGGCGTCGCCGGTGGTGATGACGAAGAGTTCGTAGTCAATCGGATCGTCTTTCTGGCCGAGGACGCGTACCGTAACCTGCTCGGTTGCCTCGGAGGTGAAGTCGATGGTCGCAAAGGACGTGCCGGTTCCCGCGAAGCCGACCGGTTTGCCGTCGCGTAGCAGCATTGTCGACAAGGCGCGGCCGCTTTCGCCATAGGCCAGGAACCGGTAGGGCCGACCGGCATCGACGTCAACGACATGCTCCCGGTAGGCGATCGTTCCGGCGATCTCGTCCGGCTCCTTGAGTGAGGCCGATACGTGGAAGGCGTCGACAGCGGTCTCGCCGGCTGCGGCACCGAGGGCTGCCGCAGTGTCACAATAGATCTGCTGGCGGTGCCGGCGGAACCGAGGCAGGATTTCCGCCTTCCAGTAAGCAAGCCGCGCTGCCGTGTCGAACGATGCGCCGGAACCGAGGCCCGTCTTCAGCAGGTCGATTCGTTGTCCAAAGTTCTCCAGAACGGCGCTCGGTTGCCGCACGCCACCTGCATCGAAGACCGTACCCCCGGACAGCACAGCGACCACGTGGCCCTCTTTGTTGAAGATCGGGCTACCGCTGGCGCCGCCGGAGGCTGGAATGCTATGGCGCACCAGATGGCTTTGGTCGGGATCGCTGGCGAAAAGGAAGAAATCGGTGATCGAACTCGCGTAACCGAACTTCACCGATGGTTCAGGATTCTCGGCGGCCGTCTGCTGCGCCGATGTTCCCTCGACCGGATAGCCCACATAAGCGAGATGGGCGCCCGGACGGAACGCCTCGAGCTCCTCGGGCGTCGCCAGCGGCAGGGGCTCGTGGAGGGCCGCCGCCTGATCGACCGACATTAGCGCGACGTCGAAGCCGGAGGGTTGTGGCAGGTTCTCAAATGCGGCTCGGAAGTCCGGATCGGCGCTCCGAGCGTCGGCGTGAAACTCCTTGAACGCCGAATATCCGGGGTGGATCCAGACGTCCGTGACCGTATGGGCCTGAGTACCGCCGGGATGGACGACGCGGAGCGTGCGGGCACCTTGCGGGTCGAAGGCCGTCGCGACATGGGCATTTGTTGCGACCTGCCCCTCGGCAACCGGCCAGGCGGTGCCCAGCAGTGTCCGTGCACCCTCCCGATCCTCGGCAATCACCGCGTAGGTCGCCTGGCGAATTGTGTCGACCGTCGATTGATCGAAAGCCGCCGCGACTCGGTCCTCGATCTCGTCCTGCAAAGCCGCCAGGGTGTCGAGGCGCTCCCTCTGATTTTCGAGCAACACATAGGCGCCGACCCCGACTGCAACGACCGCCACGGCGACGACCGCAATGACCCGGCGCAGCGTGCGAAACTGGGCGCCGGTACTGGCCACTTTGACC
>JAAEOR010000210.1 GCA_024222895.1 Hyphomicrobiales bacterium
CGCTTTGATCACCCGGGTCGTGACCACCGGCCCCGGCACGTTCAATATTCAGTACCGCAAAGCCGGCGGCGGAAAGTCGGGTGTGATCAAGGTTCAGGCGGCCAAGACCCAGAACGGCAAATACGCGGCCAAGCACGTTCAGCCGATCAACATCACCAAGTCGACCAACACCAAATACATGGTTGAATCAGGCGCCAAGATCAGTCCCTGGGTGCCCGTCGCGAAGAATTGCGGAGTCGCTGACGGCGCCGACGAGGTGGCCCAGCCGAAGACCGTGATCAAGGCGCAGCTCGCCATCAAGGGGCCCAAGAACGCCGTTTGCCCGAATGAGGCGACGATCAGCGGCTGGGTGTTCACCAACTACGCCGGGCCCGTCCAGGTGATGATCGCCCGCAAGGCCCAGGGCGTCGGGCAGCCGATGATGATCGATGCCAAGCCGGCCACCAATGGCCAGTTCATGGCGTCCTTCACCCGCACCCTGCCGATCGTCGCGGCGATCAATGTCGAGTATCGGCTGCTGGTCGGCGGTGGCGGCGGTGTCGTCAGCAACTGGGTGCCGCTGAAGGCCTCCTGCAAGATTGGCGGCGGACCGGACAATCTCCTCGGCGGCTGACCCCGACCGGGAAAAGAAGAAGGGGTGGTCCCTCGGGGGCCACCCCTTCCGTGTTTCTGGTGACCGAGCGTCCTCGACGCCAGGCCTGCACGGACTACATCTTCCGTTCGATCTTCACGGAAGCGACACCGTCGTCGATCTTCATGTTCTTCATCGTGCCTTCGTCATGGCCGATGTCGAAACGATCGAGACCAGCCATGGCAACCGGCGTCGCATGGATGTCGACCACATTCGA
>JAAEOR010000211.1 GCA_024222895.1 Hyphomicrobiales bacterium
CATCTTGTTCTTGACGACCTTCACCCGAGTCTGGTTGCCGACCACCTCGTCCCGGTCCTTGATCGCACCGATGCGGCGGATATCGAGACGTACAGACGCGTAGAACTTCAAAGCGTTACCGCCGGAGGTGGTCTCCGGACTACCAAACATGACCCCGATCTTCATACGGATCTGGTTGATAAAGATGACCATCGTCTGCGACCGGTTAATCGACGCGGTCAGCTTGCGTAACGCCTGGCTCATCAGCCGTGCTTGCAATCCGGGAAGCTGATCACCCATTTCGCCTTCGATCTCGGCGCGGGGGGTCAAGGCGGCCACCGAATCGATGACAAGAATGTCGATGGCTCCCGAGCGCACCAGCGTGTCAGCGATTTCGAGTGCCTGTTCACCGGTATCCGGCTGGGAGATCAGAAGATCATCAAGTTTGACACCAAGCTTGCGGGCATAGCCCATGTCCAACGCGTGTTCGGCATCGACGAAGGCGCAAATCCCGCCGGAACGCTGCGCCTCGGCTACGGCGTGGAGCGCCAATGTCGTCTTCCCCGACGATTCCGGTCCGTAGATCTCAACGATGCGGCCGCGCGGCAGTCCGCCGATGCCAAGCGCGATGTCGAGCCCCAATGAACCGGTTGGCACAGTCTGGACGTCCACGACCGTCTCAGCCTGGCCGAGCCGCATGATCGACCCCTTGCCGAAAGCGCGCTCAATTTGGCCCAGCGCCGCGTCGAGCGCCTTCGACTTGTCCATTGCCTGACCCTCGATCACACGAAGAGAAGCTGCCGCCATCGTATGGGCTCCTTATTTCACAGTCGATTATGACGTTCAAACGAATGCTTGGGTTGCGTCCGGCCGCCATTGTACCTGTTTTGTTCTCATTGACAAGGGCACCCGTTTTTAATGAAAGAACCGCAGTCTTCAGTACAAAGCCGGCGACCGACCGACGCTAGCGGACGGCACGACGCGACGGGTCGGCCAATGATATACTGCCGGCACTCCCCTCGGAGCATCCTTTACCGTGATTGTACGTATCGGTCCCACGAGATCTCTGACTGTCTTCGGCGCAGCCAATGTCGACCACATCAGTGCGACCGAAACAGCCCCGATCATGGGTGCGTCGAATCCGGGTGCCGCGCGAACCGCCCCGGGCGGCGTCGGTTTCAATCTTGCGACAATCCTGGCCCGGCTCGGTCATGAAGTGCGCCTGGTTACCCGTGTCGGCCGGGATCCGGGCGGCACGATGGCTATCACCGCCGCGAAGGCAGCCGGTATCGACGTTACCCACATCAGCGCCTCCGATACTGCAGCAACAGCCTCGTATCTTGCCGCGCTCGACCACCGCGGCAACCTCATCGTCGGCATCGCCGGCATGAGCGTTTATGAGGAGGTCACGCCATCCGTCCTGTCTGGAGCTGTAGATGCAGCCCCGACCGGCGACGTCTGGGTCATCGACACCAACCTCCCCGCCGACACGCTGGGCTTTCTCGTCAAGAAAGCTGAGGCCGGGAAACACCCGGTGGTCGCCCTCGCCGTGTCCCCGGCGAAAGCGTTGAAGCTAACGCCCATCCTGCCGGTCCTGAGCCTGGTCTTCGCCAATCGAAAAGAAGCGATGGCGATCCTCGGCCGCAGCGATCCCCGCACCACCGACAGTGCGGCGACTCTGGCCGCGACGCTGTCGCGCCGGGGGCCCGATGCGGTCGTCACCGACGCCGGCGCGCCGCTTGCGGTCGCTACAGCTCAGTCCGTGCGCAGCTTCGCGCCGCTTCCGGCCAGGATCAGAAGTGTCAACGGTGCCGGCGATTCTCTTGCTGCCGGCACCGTGCATGCCGTGGCCAATGGCGCCAACCTGTTCGAAGCCATCTTTCCGGGACTTGCGGCCGCGGCCGTGACCATGGAACACGAGGCAACCGTGCCGACGAATCTCGATTCGAAGGCGATCGCGGCCCGCCTGGCATCGATCCACCGAAAGCCTCCCTCATGACCTTGATCGTCAGCGAAGAGATCCAGGTGGCGCTCGATGCCCGCCAGCCGGTTGTCGCGCTCGAGACAACGATTGTCAGCCACGGCATGCCATGGCCGCAGAATCTCGAGACGGCAGTCGAGGTCGAAGCGATCGTTCGTGCCGGCGGTGCAGTCCCGGCAGCGATCGCCGTCCTCGACGGCCGCATTCGTGTCGGCCTCGACCGTGCGTCGCTCGAACGCCTGGCCCGTTCCGAAGACACTCTCAAGCTCTCGCGCGCCGACCTCGCCTACGGGGTGATGTCGGGCAAACCGGGTGCCACGACGGTCGCCGCAACCATGATCGTCGCAGCACGCGCCGGCATCCGGATCTTCGCCACCGGTGGCATCGGCGGCGTTCATCGCGGGGCCGAGTCGAGCTTCGATGTTTCGGCCGATCTCACCGAACTCGCCCAGACCGATGTGATCGTCGTCGCCGCCGGCGCCAAGGCCCTGCTTGACCTCCCGAAGACCCTTGAGGTGCTGGAAACCCGTGGCGTGCCGGTCATTGGCTACCGGACGGACGTGTTTCCGGCTTTCTGGTCACGCGATAGCGGCCTCGCGGCACCGATCCGTCTGGACCATGCCGGCGAAATCGCTGCCTTTGCACAAGCCCATGGTGCCTTGGCCCTTGGCGGCGGCATCCTGATTGCCAATCCGGTTCCGGCGGAAGACGAGATCCCGGCAGCGGAAATGACCGCCCATATCGATGCCGCCCACCGCGACAGTATCGCGGCCGGGGTCACCGGCAAGGCGGTCACGCCTTTTCTGCTCGACGCGATCCTTAAGCATTCGCGTGGCCGCAGCCTTAAAACCAACATTGCTCTGGTCAGGAACAATGCCCGGCTTGCCGCGGAAATTGCGGCCGCATTCGCTGCCGGGCCTGATGGCTGAGCAGAAGCGCCTGTTCGCATCGCTCCACCACCGCGCAATGAGCCGGTCCTTCGACTGCCGTCGCCACGAGGCGGGCACGTTGCTCCGGGGGAGCCTCACTCAGGTTTCTCAGGCCGGATGCACCGGATAACCGAACCGCTCGCGGTAGCGTCCCCACCGTTCGGCCACGACCGCGCGGTCCACGTCGTCGATCCAATGGACGTTGCGCTTATAGCCCTTGCGCTCATCCAGGTTCGCCGCAAGGCTCGGCCGAGCCAGCTCGAAATCGCCGAGATCAAGTTCGCGATAGAGCGCCTGCAAGCGGCCGAGCGGATCGACAGTCAGATCCTCATAGCGCAGTTCCGCCAGCCGCCCGGACGGAATCAGGTCTCGATCGCGTTCGTAAGCATCGAACAAGCGCTCGAACATGTCCAGAACGTACGCCTTCACCCAGGAGTCGTTGGCGGGGATGGGATTATGAAGCCCCTGATTGGCCGCCATCACCTTGACGGTGCGCACATGGGACGTGAAGATTTCGAACGGATCACGAGCCGTGAAGATGAACCGGGCATCGGGAAACAGTCTGAGCAGGGTCGGAATGCGGGCGGCATGGACCGGCGACTTCAGGACCAGGCGCCGGTCGTGGCCAAGTTGAAACCGCCGAATCACAGCGAGGTATCCGGCTTCCCAGCGCCGTCGTTTCGTCTCGTCAAGGTCGGCCAGATCCACATAGCGCAAGCCAACCGGATCATGACGCGGAAACGCGAGGGTCGCGTAAGGGGTGCCAAGTCCCGAATTGAGGAGAGCGAACTCGTCCTCCTGCGGCCGATCATGGCCGAAGCTCATGTTGTCGAATGGCCGGGTCGCCGGCAACATGCCTTTCGTCCAGCGACCCACCAGCCCTTGCGTGGCCAGGAATGTCGACGGAAACATGCACTGATAGGAGGTCGGTGCGGCGAGGCCCGGATCGGCATCGAGCAGTTCGTGCAGAAGAGTCGTGCCGGTGCGCCAGTGGCCGATGATGAAAACCGGAGGGCGGACTTCGGTGTCTGCGACACGATGGGCAAAGACCAACTGCAAAGCATGATAGAGCGCCGAGTTCAGGGGGGTGACCGCGCTCACCGCCAGAATCCGCGGCAGGCAATTCAGGGTGACATCGAACCCACCGCCGGCGAGCAGGCGCGCCCAGCCGCCAAACCGCATGCCGTACCAGACATAGGGGCTGACACCACCGACGCGCTCGATGCTGAAAGGGTTCTTCACGCGAGGACTGTCTTCAACTGAACTGGCGCCACTCGTAAGCAGGTCATAGCACTCGCCGCCGCCCGCGCCGGCGACACCGCATCGTCATGAAGGCTTTTAGCCCGCACTCCGAGCTGTGCCAATGGGCATTGGAGTATGGCGGAGTTGCTGCCGCCGCCCGATCGGAGGGCATCGACGGCGTCAGGCGGCTCAACCGTATGACCTCATCCGCCTATCGCCACCCGACACCGTATCTGCACGCCCGAAAGTGCAACGCAGACCGCATGAGCGTTCCGCCTTTAGATAGAAGCATGTTCTGCGTTATCTGATGGCCGCGCCTGGTTGGGGCATCACCCGATCAAGCCAGCCGAAAATCAGGCGTCGAGTGCCGTTGGATCGTCGCGCTGAAGCGTGGAAAGATACGCCCATCCTCCCCCACTTTCTTTGTGGGGGAGAGCCTGTCCCCGGCTCGATCGGGGATGGCATGCACCAAAGTCGGGGTTACCC
>JAAEOR010000212.1 GCA_024222895.1 Hyphomicrobiales bacterium
AATCAACGTTGTTGGCGCGGGATCAACCGTGTGTGGCGTGACCGGGCTGGTACTGGACGCGAAGTTGACGTCGCCGCTGTAGCGGGCCTCGAGATTCCAGGACCCGACATCGCCCGCCGTCACCGTGGCCGACCCGACACCGTCCACCAACAACGCGGTCGCGATCTCGGTCCCGTCGGCAACGAAGACCACCTCACCGCTGGGCACCAACGCCGTCGCAGCCGACGTCGTCACCGTGGCGGTGAGATCGACCACCTCGCCAAACGTCGATGTCGGCGCGGAGATCTCCAAAGTGGTGTCGGTCGGCTCAGCCACCGTGACGAAGTGCTCGATGACCGCGGAACGAGACGACACGAACTCGTCGTCGCCTTCGTATCGAGCCCAGATCCGATGATTGCCACCGGGGAGCTGCACCGTGAATGTGGCCTGCCCCGAGGCGTCGATGGTCGCAGCACCCAACGACGTGTCATCGGAGAACAACTCCACCGTCCCTGACGGGGTCTCCGAAGACACCGTCGACTCGGCTGTCACCGCAAACTCGAGGTCCACGCCTTCGGGCCAGTCACCACCAGGACCAGTGATCGTAGTCGTGGTGTCAGCCTTGGCGGCGCTGTCGAAACGCTCCCCGATCTCGGTGTCGGTGAGAACCCGGTCATACACCGC
>JAAEOR010000213.1 GCA_024222895.1 Hyphomicrobiales bacterium
AGATCATCGCGAGGCCATAGTGCTCGGTGGCGATCGAGATCCGGCCTGGATCCTCGATGATCGATTCGAGCGGGTGTCCGCCGAGCGTTTGCACGTTGAGCCGTCGATCGACCGCGACCTGGACAGTGTGGCCAGGCCGGGTGAGCAGGTCGTGCTCGTAGAGGGCAGTTCGGTAACAGATCCGATGCTGGCGATTGCCGACGGCGATGGCAGCGGCCTCGCTGAGCCGATCACTGGCCACGGCGGACACACCCAACTCACCGAGCGGGCGAATGAGGTAGTCCCCTCGGCGGACACGCTCCGCGAACGCGTCGCTAACAAGTCGCGACAAGAGGTTTGACGCAGCCTGGGGACTGAGCCCAAGACGCGTACGAGCTTCAGCAGCGGCACCGCACTGCGCCCCTCCGCGGCAAGCTCATCGAGGAGCTCGAATCCCAGAGATGCCGTGGTCAGGGTTGATGGTTGTTCACGTCCAACGTGAATGCCCAGCAGATACGTGCAGACGTCGATCTGGGTTTGTCGGGACTTGTCCGGGCCCGCCCCCTACGTGAACGAACCCGTGGCTCAGTTCCCGATTCGGCCTGACCTGCACAAACGCGATTCCTCTCTTCGCTACTCGAATCAGGCGAAACGGATCCACCCCGTGGTCGCCCGAGGCCGAGGGCCTCCGGGGTCGAGTTCGAGAGCAGGTCAGCTCACGCCTGAGCGAAGGCCACCAAGGGCTCGAAGTCATCGCCGTCGGCCGCACGGAGCGC
>JAAEOR010000214.1 GCA_024222895.1 Hyphomicrobiales bacterium
CGGCACAGCTCTATCCGATCATCAAGATCGAACCGATGATAATGCTTGCCATTGCATCTCCGGAGCATACCGGTGTTGCACTTGGTTTGTGAATCTAAGGAGGCTTGTCAGGTCAAGAGCGTTTTGACGGCCTTGTTCGCTAACCGGAACGGCCGAGTTAGGTAGTAGATGCCCCAAAGCGATTTGGGCAAGGGCATCGCTTGGTAATCTCCCACGGTCCGTGTGGTGAGAAGCACCACAGCCGGCCATAGCCTGTACCGCAGCCAAGTATGGGTGCTGAGTGTGTTGAGAAAATCTCCGAGTTCTCCTGGCTCGGTGTTGTAGACCAACTGCTGTTTGGCTTTGTCTGCCAGCTTCAGAACAGCCGCATCGTTACGCGCCTCTTCGAGCAACTCGGCGGGAGCAGGCGCGTCCAGCAGTGTCGATGAGAGAAAGATCGCTAACAGCAATGGTCGAGAAGAATCGGACTGACGCGCCCGAGTGAGAACCTGTTTCCAATCAATGTCGTGGTGTTTACACAGAAGTCTCGCGAAATCGGAAACCCAAACCAAACGTCGCCACGCTTCCTTCGTGCCATGGGCGGCGAGGAAGAGCGCCAGATCGTCGTCAGTCAACGTAGCAAACAATCGATCGGCGACTCTCACTTGCTGTGATTTCGACCATACCTCCTCAGGCGTTATTGGAAACGACGCGCCCCTCGACGAAAACTGCCAGTGCAGATCGACCCAGGTGCCTGTTTGACGATGGCGAAATGCATACTGGCCTTGATAGCTCAAAAAAGTGGAACGAAAATCTCTGTCAGGAAAGTGAGCCTCATACCCAAGGGCGGTGAGGACGTCTTCCGCCTTGCGAAGATCCGGTTGGCGGACGAGGATGTCCAGGTCAACGAATTGCCTTAAAGACAAATCTCCGTAAAGTGTCTCGGCAAGAATAGGACCCTTAAAGGTAACGACGTCTGTCCGCTGGTCCTTAAGCCGTTCAATCAACTTGAAGAGCTCGCCGACGAAGTAAAGACTCTTCTTGAGATTCTCTACACTGAAGCCATCCAGTTCGGCTTGGACTTGACGAGGAATGGCATCCCAGCGCGCTGTCCTTAGCGTCTGTTGCAGGATTGGTTTGACACCATGTTGTTGTGCCAGTTTCAAAACGGTGGACCAGTTCAGGTCCTCGCTTTTTGCGACCAACTCATTGATAAGTTGCACGTCTGGGTGGGGTCTTGCGCAGTAGAGAAGGAGCTGAAACTCGGGCGGGATCATAGGCGGTGCTGGTTCTGACGCCATTCGCGAAGGCCGCGACATGGCGTTCTGACGCTAGATGAGGCTGGGTCGCCGGGAAAGGTTACTCATTGCACGAAAGGCGAGTACAGCATGGACGGAGGCGACCGTAGTGGAACCGGCCGACGCCATCAACACGGGTGCTCGCCAGCAATTCCCAGGACGCCGTCCACTCTCCGCGGGCAAGGTGGGCTCGCGAGCTATCTACGCGCATCGCCGCTCTTCGCACGCGACGATTCCGCGGCGCGCGAAGGTGGGGGATCAGTCTCATTCGCTGTACAGCTCAGATAGCAAGCGCACCCGATCAAGTGCTTTTTGACGGCTAGGGAAGCTTTCGGGAAACCGTTCGTAGGCCCTCTGGGCGATATCCGCCACACGCGCCGAGCCATCCATCATTTGCAGGATGATAAAGTTAAGGACGCCTTCGGAATCGAGACGAGGTTGGTAGTTCTGAGCGCGCTTGCGCAAGCGCGACGGCACTACCAGCATTCCATCGAGCGAGGACTGCCGCAGCGCAGCCCTCACCCTACCGGCATTAGGTTCGCGAATCGTAGTTTCCCAGCGCCACACATAGTCTTCCCCGACGAGATCGGCACCGAGTTTCACATGCACCCTGTCACCTGCAGATACATCCACTGGCGCCGACAGCGGATAGAACAGGCTGCCATAGATGAGATCGGGACCCCCTGGCGCGTTTGTGAAGCCCACGCCATCGACCAACTCTGCATCGAACCATAGCAGTAGGCCATGGGCGGTGCCCGGGCGGCTGCAGGTCGCCTCGACCGAGCCGCCCGCACGGGGACTTTCGATGGTCCTATAGTCGAGCGTGGTCCACGTCTCCGGCGGTGTCAGGATCCATTCGGCCGTCTGAGTCTTTGGAGACACGGTAGTGTTCATTACGTATGGGAGCCCAGCGCTCATGTCGAGGCCGTACTCGTTCTCGAACCAGGGATTCGTGAGGGTCGAATAGACGTCAGGAGCCTCGACCAACGATGCCCGCAGGTGGTCTCGCTGCGGCACGAGCTGTCCTCCCGGGGCGAGCAGCCGTGCACGGGCATCGATGACAGCCGGTATATGGCCGTCGAAGAGGGGCAATCTCCCGCGGAGGTCTGAGAGGATTACATCTGCTCGCTCAGGCAGCGTGACGTCCGTCGAGAGCTTCTGGATGAACTCGATCTGCCGGTCGACTCCGTTCGCTTCGGCGATCTGTCTTGCGACGTGAATGGCGTCGCTTGGCTCGATGGCGTAGACCCGGGCGGCCCCGAGTCGGCAGGCCAGAATGGCAACAATGCCGGTGCCTGTCCCAATATCAATGACGACCGACCCGGGCCTTATGGTTCGTTGCAGCGCTTGGCTGTACGCCTGCATCCGGGGTCGATCGGCGATCATGCGCCCGTATGTGTGAATGTCATACATTTTCGAGGTGAGCGCGATTTGCTGCGACGTTGGAGAAATCCTCGAGCACGGCTTCCGCGACAAACGGCAGTGCATGCATTCCGCTTGGGTACACAACGCGTCGGATCGGCAACTGACAAGCCAGTACCGCAAGCTGCTTGAGTCGACTGCCGCGACGCGTAATGAGATCGGCGAGTCTAGGCGCGACCGCACCTCCGACAAGTGCGGCAAACGCGTCATGCGGGGCTACCGTTTGGATCTCCACATCTGATCGAATGTCGTCCAGAGTTCGCCTCTCGGGCAAATAGATACATCCGAGCTCACGGGCCCCATCACAGAACGTTCCGATGCCGCCAGGTTCGACCGGAACGCGGCGCTTCGTGTAGGCGGGATGCGCCAGCTCGAAGCGTTCGTGTGAGCCGACGAAATAGTCGGCCTCATCGGGCCACAGTCGCATCTGCGGATACGATGGGTGCGCGACGAAGCATGACTCGCGGGGCTCGATCGCCACGAGATCGTCGGCGAGCAACGGGCAACCAAGCTTCGCCAGCGCGGCCGCCATCGAACTCTTTCCGCCACCCCCGGTAGACATGAAAGCCAGCGCCTGATTGCCCGAAACGACCGCCGACATGTGCATCGCGAGCCGTCCAGCTCGTTCGAGCCACCATGACAGCACGGTTCCCAGGAACAGCAGCTCGACGGCGTGGCGTCGGCCTGGATCGTGCAGGCAACAGGTAATCTGTTCGGCCGATACATGGAATTCCGCGGTGCCGGTATACCGAAGCACCTCGAACCTCCCGGTGCGCTTAATGTAGTTGGGTACGGCGTAGTCGTCAGCCGCGGGGTCGGCAAACAGAAGTTCGGTTGCGCCGTGGCAGTCAATGAACGGTGGTGTCTCCTCAAGCGCGAAGGTCAGATCGGGGAGACGGGTCCCATCAGAAAGTGGACTCACGAACGGGAACCGGCTCGAGATCGTGATGCCGTAGACCCGAAACAAGCTCGGAACCTCGTTATAGAGG
This sequence comes from Hyphomicrobiales bacterium, assembly GCA_024222895.1. Lineage (GTDB taxonomy): Bacteria > Pseudomonadota > Alphaproteobacteria > Rhizobiales > Kaistiaceae > Bauldia. Next base: position 3,689 of record JAAEOR010000214.1, read on the forward strand.
CTCGTTGGAGAATTCATGCGATTGCCCTGTCCCGGCACTGCAACAGGCCCTTCGCCAACATTTCGTCGACGAAGGTGGCCATGTCGCTCTCAATTGTCGCCGCGTCAGCGTCGAACCGGTTCGCAATACGCTTAAGGGCTTCGGCCGAACTGCCGGATTCGAGAAGGGCGGTCCACATTTCAGCCGCTACCGGGTTCAGCAGAACGCTCCGGCCGCTATCGGCGCTGCCAACGACAAGTTTGCCGGCAAACTTGCCAGCGAGTACCCCAGCTGGCTGCCGAAACGCGCCCCGCGTGGGCGGTTGGACCTGTAGATCGATGGGTTTGCGATCGAGGCCGGGGCGATTCTTGAGACACAGGTCTGGATCGAGGAGATACCAGCCGCTCTCCAGCTGTTCCGTCACCGGATTCCAGAAATTGTAGTCGGGCTCTGCCCACGCAAAGCAAATGCGCTCGGTTCGGCCGCTCCAGTAGCACGGTTGCGGACTGACAGTCATGGAACGTTCTCGCCAACTCGGTTCGGCGCTGCCGAAATCACTCGGTGCGTAGTCGTGAAGGTCACCGGCCGCGACCGCGGCCAGAATTTGTGCTTCTCGCGCCTCAAGCGATGCTCTCAGGTCGGGGTGCGAATAGAGGTGAGCAAACACCACCGATCGTCCTCGCAAGCGTTCGAGCATCCGGCCGGCACGGTATCCAGTATAGGCGCAATCATCAACGATCACGACCGGCGCGTCGTCGTCCGGCGGGAGGGGGGCACACTGTTCGTGGTTAAGGCCCAGTGCGTAGGACAGCATGCCGAGAACAAAAAACCCGCCTCGCGGCACGGCGACGAATCGCGCGTCTCGCAGGTACTTACGGCCCATCCGATCCACGAGCTGCTTGGCCAACCGCTCACAGGCAGCCTCCGCATCAACATAGGACAGATAACGCAATCGGATGAGATGCTCTTCAACACCCTGCCGAATACCATCCAGCCGCGCACATTCCTCTGGATTGAACTCTCCGATCACGGCAAGCATGGGTGCATCATCACGCCGAACCACCAAAGCTGCGGGCGGCATCTCCGACCAAAGTGGGCTTGCGGCAAGCGCACGGGCGAGCCCAAGCACTTGTATTGAGGGTGCCCCCCGGTCGGGCAGGGATGTCAGGACGCGGTCCGGCCCCTCAGCGGCAAAGAGGATGACGAACCTGCAGCTACGCACGAGACATGTCTGGCACACAACGTCCTTGCCGCAGGTTGGGCGATTATTATCGCTACTCGTGCATTTCCATGCTACCGATCAGGGCCCCCTATGTTCCATGCTACCGGTCATTTCGGTATCGGTTAAATGGGTCATCCCCTTGGTGTTGGTCAGTTTTGTGACGGTGCCCCAATCCGTAACTTGCGGCGAGGCATAAGCGCTCTGGACTCTTGGCTCCATGTCTTTCGATATGCGCCGGTTCGATCGGCTGCTGTTACCCATGCTGTTTCTCCTTGGTTGCTATCCGTCAAGGCTGCTTCGCTCAATAGTATCATGCCCAGTAGCTCCGCAACCACATTTCTGCCGCGAGCGCGGGCCAGAAAGCGTCGGACTCCTCGTCGGAGTCGGATGTCTCGAAATGGTGTTTTAGCAGGCGCCCATCGAGGTAGCCGCGCGCCGCACACTGACTATTCGTCAAGAGTTCGAGGACGATCGCGCGCTCTTGGACGCGCGTGGTGTGCTGATAGAGTGGCACTGGATAAAACTTGCGCGCGCCTCGCCGGGCCGTCTCCGGCATGACGCCGCGCATCGCCGAGCGGGCCAATCGTTTGCGTTCTCCGGCCCGGCAAATCACGCGCTGTGGAACGGCCAACACGAACTCGGCAATGCGACGATCGCCCCAGGGATCCAAACGCTCAAGTCCGAATTGTGCGCACATTCGTTCGAGAACGACGACGTTGTTGCGCTCGTACGGTGCGAACATGCCCTGGTAGCGTTTACGTCGGGAAATGCCCCGAAGGCGCGCCTGCGGAATGCACCGTCTGGGTCCTTCGTCCAACCCGACTCGCCTGGCAAAGTCCGGCCGAATCCAGGCGGGCCGCTCCGCCGCCCCGCCCATCCAACGCCGGGCCGTGCGCCTGACGGCGCCGAGTCTGGCCTCTTGCATCAGGGGAACGATCAAATGGTGCCATGCAGCAGTTGCGATGGGTTGCGGTCGATACTTGCCATGCTCGAGCAGGTCGCGACCAAGCGAAATCCAGCGCCCCGACAACAACATTTCGGGGTACTCGAACGTCGAGCCGCCCACCATGTGGTCGCCGTGAGTGCCGTAAAGCATCCCACGCATCCCATCTGAGTGCGCCATTTTCAGTCCCAACTCCACCATCGCTTGATAGGGTCCGACGGACGGACCATCTCGGTGCGGACCATCTGTTGGATAGTCTTTAAGAGGCGACGCCCGATCGCTGGGAACCGGCGTAACTTGCATCCCGTAGCGGCGCGCGACTAGGTCGCTGATGTGGCGCTCATCACATTCGGGGTATCCGTCATAGGCGTAGCAGTAAGCGTGAATTGGGGCGCAGCCGTTCGCCGGGTATCTCTCACACAGCAACCCCGCCATTGATGCCACACTGCCCGAGTCCATACCCCCGCTGAGGGAGATTCCGATAGGCGCAATGCTGCGAAGCCTACAGGCCACGGCTTGCTCGAATAATTCCTGGAATTGCTCTGTATATTCGGCGTCGTTTCTGTAAGTAACGCGGTGATCGGGATCGACATCCCAGAATTTCTTCACCTTATGCCCGAAAGCGTCCGCCAGCAGCGTGTGCCCCGGCGGTAATTGCTGGATGCCTTCGTAGAATGTCCAGTCGAGCGGGTAATCGATGTTCGCCAGCCACGCGCCGAGCGCTGGCTCGAAAATACGCGCTGGCACACTCGGATCTGCGAGGAGCTGGCTCACTTCGCTAGCGAAGAGGAGGCGGCGCGGCTCAATGCGGTAGTAAAACGCCCGCATGGCCATTGCATCGCGCGCCGCAAACAGACGGCGCAACTGGCCGTCCCAGATTGCAAATGCAAAGTCACCGATAAGGTGGGTCACACAGTCGGGGCCCCATTGCTCGTAGGCGGCGAGAACGAGTTCCGCGTCAGTCAGGGGAAAGCTTGCTTGCGCGCCTTCGTTTGATGCCGTTTCCGGTTTTCCCAAGGCCGCAATCAGGTCTTCGCGATTGTCGATCCTGGCATCCGCAACCAACACCCATTGATTCCGTTTTGCGCTCAAAGGTTGTTGCTCATGCCGGGACTCAGGCGTGAACCATCGCGCCAGATGCGCCAAGCCGACCGCCTCACCCGTCCAATACGACATGCCGTCAGGTCCGCGGTGGCGAGCTGCTTCCGCCATTCGCTCCAACGCTTCGACGTAGATCGGCGCCCCGTCAAAACTCACGATGCCGCAAAGTCCGCTCATCTCTGTGTGGTCTCACGGCCAACGTCATCACTGTCCCGTCCCGGAGAACCAGTGTCGCCGATGCCCGTATCGAGGATTTGTTTTTCTATGAGGTCGTTGACCATTATTCTGAGATCGTTCGCGAGAACGGCGGCGTCGACGCAATATTCTTGCAGAAGCGCCCGCTCGACGCGATCGAGGTCGCCATATTCAACGATCAGCTCCCAAAATCGTTCGGCGACAGCATCGAGCCCGTAGTATTGCCCGGTCTCGACCTGAAGCAAGACTCCTCCGCTCTCCAACTCGCTGTGCAGCGTGTTGGGATTGACGCGAACGATCTGTCGAATATCAGGCATTGAGCGACTCCTCAGATGCCTGCTCGCTCACTTTGCGCGCCGGCGTCGGCACTGGTCGTCGGAGCGGCGCAAATCGCTCTGCCTCGCCGGAGGCGTCGAGCGGACCGGCATCGCTCTCCACCCACGCATGCGCTTCCACTCGGCTGTCAGTGTGACGCACGCCAAATCGAATTTGTGCTTTCACGCTCCGACGGTTCAACATGCGCCCCAGAACCAGCGACCGAGGAAGGCAGGCCGCGTCTCCCGGTTGGCAATCCGCAGCCGCAGCGACGAGCCGGGCGAGCCGCTGGAGACCGTCGTCAGTCCAACGATCGCCGGATGCCATGGGTCGATACTGTGTGCACCAGTTGTGTACGCGATTGAACAAACCTGCTCTTAGACCCGAACGGACAGCCACCAAGAGCAACGACGCCTCTGCCAAGAGGCGCATATCGTCCACGGATAGCGTGAACGCGCGTCGGAGGTATCGCTGCCAGATGTGGTGCAGTGGCAATTCCTGACGGGGTGCAGCTTCGTCATCCAGCCTGACTTGCGCGGGGTTTGGGGTGGTCATGGGCTTTGTCTGACTTGGGTAACGCGGCCTGATCAGGCGGCCTTGGTTTCGGTGTCTGCGATCACGGCGACACCGTCGGTGAATTTGATACCTTTAATGACCTTCGGCAACTGTTTTCTTCCCTTCTGTACAGCCAGGGGGGTGATAGAGGCGAGGTTTTCCCTGAGGTCACATTCACCATTCGGGCGTCGATCACGGCGCCAATCGCCTCGGCTCCGCTGATTTGCATGATCGAAAGTGGAGCGTCCGTTCCGGACGGCGCAAGAAGGACCGGTCAGCTGCATGCTCAAAGGCAGTTTTGCCACGATTGCAGCGCCGTGGCTCTCTCGGACAATCATCACAAAGGAGTTAGTCGGAATATCAAATCGGGGTGGCCACGTTACATTTACATAAATCTTGCCCAAAAGAGGTGTCGTCTTGCTCAGGGCTACTGTTGGGTCAACGCCGAAATTGGTGCCTTCTGATAAGCTAAATGACATGTTCCGATCAGCTAGTTCCTTCACCAACTTATGACGGTACCTTTGTCAGCGAGTAACAATTTCGTCCTTTGAGGGAGAGTTGAATGTACGAAACCATTATCGTCGACCGGCAGGATCGGGTCGCGACGATCCGGCTGAATCGGCCGAAAGCGCTCAACGCGCTGAACACCCGGGTCATGGAGGAGATGGTGGTGGCGATGACGCCGCTCGACCGCGATCCGGAGGTCGGCTGCTTCGTCGTCACCGGGTCCGAGCGCGCCTTTGCAGCCGGCGCCGACATCGCCGAGATGCAGCCACAGGGGTTCTTCGACGTGTTTGACGCCGACTATTTCGCCGGTTGGGAGCGATTTGCGGCGTTTCGGACACCGAAGATCGCGGCAGTCGCCGGCTACGCGCTCGGCGGTGGCTGCGAACTGGCCATGATGTGCGATCTGATCTTGGCCGCCGACACGGCCAGATTCGGCCAGCCGGAAATCAAGCTCGGCGTCATCCCGGGTATCGGCGGGACCCAGCGGCTGACCAGGCCGGTCGGCCGGGCGCGGGCCATGGACTTGATCCTGACCGGCCGGATGATGGATGCCGACGAGGCTGAGCGGGCCGGCCTGGTTTCGCGCGTTGTTGCGGCAGATCGGCTCGAGGAAGAAGCAAGGGAGGCCGCGCAGGCAATCGCCGGCTATTCCAAGGCCGCGGTCATGATGGCGCGGGAGTGTGTTGCCATGGCCGAGGAAACCGGCCTTACCGAGGGGATACGCTTCGAGCGCAGGGTATTCCATTCGGTTTTTGCCACCCAGGACCAGAAGGAGGGCATGTCAGCCTTTCTGGAAAAGAGGCCGCCTGAATTCGTCGGGCGATAGCGTTGCCGCACGGACGAAGGTGGGAACGGTAGCAGCCGCGATCCGGCGCCACCTGCTGCGCGCCGACTGTGTTTGCCGGGTCGTCACATCCAAACCGCTCATCTCCGTGAAGACGGAGATCCAGACAAAGAAAGACTGGGTTCCCGCCTCCGCGGGAACGAGCGGTGTCGGTGGATAGTGCGGATTTCCTCCTGACAGAACTCGTGGGTAGCAGTCATTGACTTGGCGCACTACACCCAAAAACCACCGCTATCCGTTGCCCTTCTCCTCCGGTCTCGCCGAAGGCTCGCCGGAGGATGACGACGGAGGAAGTGGCTCGGGCGGCGCGTTACGGGGGGCGTTTCGGTGTAAGAAATCTTGGCCAGGTTTGCCCCACAAGCACCGTTTTGAGCCGCTAACGACGATGAAGGGGTACTGGTGGGCGTATTCCGGGCGATGCCCCGGGCACTGAGGAGGCGACATGACAAACACCATTCAGCAACCGGCACCATTCGA
>JAAEOR010000215.1 GCA_024222895.1 Hyphomicrobiales bacterium
ATGTGACCTTCGAAGACGGTCGGCGCGCCCTGCTGTTGGCAGAGGCTGCGATTCAGTCCTTCAAGGAAAACCGTCCGATCCAGGTCGACTACGGCCCGGACGCCTGATGCCGGTGTCGCCATGAGCATCCTTGCGGACAGTCCCTTTGGCGAAGCAGCAACCCATGCTGCCTCACCCGACGACAAACCGCTGTCCTCTCAGCTGGCCGGCAGATTCGCCGTGGTGACCGGTTCAACCCAGGGCCTGGGCCTGGCGACGGTCGAACTGATGCTTAGGCGCGGACTGACCGGGGCAGTAATCTGCGGCCGCAACGCCGAAGCCGGCGAGGCGCAGGCAAATCGGCTGAGCACGGCAAACCAACGGGTGGTCTATCAGCGGGCCAATCTCACCTATCTCGACGACTGCCAGGCGGTTGTCGACCGGGCGATCGACGATTTCGGCACTCTGGATATTCTCGTCAACTCCGCAGGCATTACCGATCGGGGCGGTATCCTCGATGGCGACGCCGCGCTGTGGGAGCGCACCTTCGACATCAACGCCCGGGCGCCATTCTTCCTGATGCAGGGTGCCGCAAAGCACATGATCGCCCAGGGTAAACCCGGCGCGATTGTCAACGTCGCAACCATCACCGCCTATGGCGGCATCCCCATGCTGACGGTCTATGCGGGCTCCAAGGCGGCGCTGGTGGCGGTGACCAAGAACGCCGCGTTCTCGTTGGCGCGCGAAGGGATCCGCGTCAATGCCCTGGCCATTGGGTGGATGGATACCCCGGCCGAGGATGCGACCCAGAAGACCTTTCACGACATGCCGGACGGATGGCAGGCCGAGGCCGGCCGCCGGCTCCCGTCGGGACGGCTCCTGAGCATCAACGAAGTCGCCCGGTGGATAGTCCATCTCGCCAGCGCCGAGTCGGGAATCATGACCGGCTCGATCATCGACTTCGACCACGGTGTGCTCGGTTGCTACGAAGCAACCCCTTTGCCGCACATGAAGGATCTGCCTTGAAGCAGGCAAAAAGGGGGACGCTGACCGAAACCGGTGAGCGGCCCGGATCGTCAACCAAAACGGAGGAAGACCATGTCAAAGAGATTCACCGCAACGATAGCTAGTGCAGCGACCTGTGTGTCCCTGCTCGCATCCGTCGCCTGGACGGGGCCCACCGCCGCAGCCGATGATGCGAAGGTCTTCTTCATGCTGCCGAACAGCACGACGATCCGCTTCGAGCGGCGGGACGCGCCGCTGTTCGTTGCAGCGATGAAGGAGCGCCTGCCCGATGCCGAGGTCATCGTCCAGAACGGCGAAGGCGATCCGGATCGGCAGCAGCGCCAGGTGGAGGACGCGCTGACCCAAGGTGCAAATCTGATCGTCTACACCTCTTCCGACGCCAACCTGGCGGCCGGCAGTCTGAAGGCCGCTGCGGACGCCAATGTCCCGGTGTTGCTCTATGAGCACGATGCCGTCGGCGGCAAGGCCGAGGCCCATGTTCTGTTCAACGCCCTGGCGGTGGGTCAGGCGCAAGGCAAGCGGGCAGCGGAGCTGATCGCCGCCATGGACAAGGACGTGGTCAAGATCGCCCGGGTCAAGGGCAACCAGGGCGAATACGGCACCAATCAATATGAGATCGGGCAGAACGAATTTCTCCAGCCGCTGATGGATGCCGGCAAGGTGGAAGTCGTTTGCGAAGACTTCACCCAGAACTGGGATCCGGTGAAGGCGCAGGCCTTTGCCGAGGATTGCCTGACCCGTACGGGCGGTGATGTCGACATGTTCCTCGGCATGAATGACGGCACCACCGGTGGGTCCGTCGCTGCCTTGATCTCACAAGGCTACGACAAGGGTGACATCGTGGTCACCGGCGGTCAGGATGCGACCATCGAGGCGGTACAATTCGTCGTGCAGGGATGGCAGGACAACACGATCTTCAAGGACCTGCGGGTGATGGCCGAGGGAGCGGCTGACTTGTCCGTAGCAATCCTGAAGGGCGAACCTCTGCCGGACAAATGGATCAACGGCGAAGTGAACAACACGTTCATGGACGTGCCGGCCGCGTTCCTGCCGGTCAACAACGTCACCGTCGACAATGTTTCGGACGTCGTGGACGCCGGCATCTACACCTGGGCGGAAGTCTGCAAGGGTGCCGAGACGATGGCCGTTTGCGAGGGCAAGCTCTAAGAGCGCTTTCAGAAAAAGTGTTTGC
>JAAEOR010000216.1 GCA_024222895.1 Hyphomicrobiales bacterium
ACAGTCAGATCCTCGAAGGGGCGCGCTGACACCGAAATGCCGGAGATCTCATGCAGAGCCAGCAGCCGCGCTGGGCAGCTTTGCAGGCAGTACCTGATTTTCTCAAGCTTCGATACTGCGCCCGGACCCTCTGTCGGCTCTGCCAAGGACTTCACCATGATGAACCAGGAAGACCAAAGAAGATCCGCAGGTCCGCCAAAGGTCTTCTGCAAGCGCTGTCGGGTTGGGCCTGCCAGATTGATCACGGTTAACACCTGCACAAAAGGAATATCACGATGACCTGGTCGCTCAAAGGAACTTACTTCGAAAGCTGCAATTGCGATGTCGCCTGCCCCTGCCTTTTTCTGAGCCCCCCAACCGGAGACGAGTGTACCGTGCTGGTCGGTTGGCACATCGAGGACGGCCTGGACGAAGGTGTGTTGCTGTCCGGCCTCAATGTGGCCCTTGCCGTGCATTCTCCGGGCCACATGGCCACCACACCGTGGAACGTCGCCGTCTATGTCGATGACCGCGCAGACGAGGCACAGAATGCCAGCCTGATGAAGATATTCGGCGGTCAGGGTGGCGGTCATCCGGCACGTCTTGCCACTCATATCGGAGCCATTGTCGGCGTGCGCTCTGTGCCCATCGAATTTTCCGTTGATAGCGGCAAACACGCGTTGAAAATTCCCGGTATCGCGGATGTCGAAGTCGATCAGATTGCCGGCCAAGGCGGCGGGCCTGTGACGATTTCGGGACATCCATTGTGCATCGCACCGGGATTTCCCGCCACGGTGGCAAAATCCAGCAAGTTGGTATTTTCCGATCACGGCATGGCCTGGGATCTGTCAGACAAGACCGCCGTGTTTTCTCCGTTCGCCTATCAGAGCGAACAGTGATGGAACGCGCGGGCATCATGCTGGGCGTAGGGGCGCGTATGACGCCCGCGCGTCTTGTGCTGCTGTTGGGCGGCCCGGTCGCCGTTGCCGTGGCATCGTGGATTTACCTGGCGTTCATGATCGGCGACATGTCCACGATCCCTGGCATGTCCGCGATGATGATGTCGCCACAGATGTTTTCGCCGATGCAGGTCGTCGGGTTATTCGCGATGTGGGCGGTCATGATGGCGGCTATGATGCTGCCCACCGCAGCCCCCATGATCACGGCCTATGCGCGAATGCAGGGGGCAGACCGCGCCCGAGGGGCGGGCTCGTTGCCGGTTCTTGCGTTCTCGGGAGGGTATGTTGTGGCCTGGGCAGGCTTCAGCCTTGTCGCGGCGGGGCTGCAGGCCGGGCTGACTGATCTGGCCATTATGTCGCCGATGATGATGAAGGCCAGGGATCCGCTGGGTGGTGCCATCCTCGTGATTGCCGGGCTCTATCAGTTCAGCCCAGCGAAACACGCTTGTTTGCGTCAATGCCGCACACCGATCAGTTTCCTGATGACCCGGTGGCGCGAAGGCGGATGGGGCGCACTGGGTATGGGCTGGCGTCACGGCCTGTTCTGTGTCGGTTGCTGTTGGGCGCTGATGGGTCTTCTGTTCGTTGTCGGCGTCATGAACGCAGCATGGATTATCGCGATCACGATCTACGTTCTGGTCGAGAAGATCGTTCCCGGTGGTGAAGTGCTGTCAAAAATCGTTGGCGTGATTATGGTCTGGCTGGGCCTCTGGATCATCATCTGAAATAGACCTGAGCGGGATACTTGCGAGCGTCCGCTACCAAGCGGGCGTCGCGAAGCCCGCAGTTGCAGCCAGATTCTAATTACGGTGGGAATTACGGTGATGGCATGGACGCCCCTACAGCCTCGAATGACCCAAACTGGAGGTGTGACCGAATCCAGTAAAAAGGGGACGTCCATGTGTAAGATTAGTACCATCGGCTTGGACTTGGCAAAGTCCGTCTTTCAGATGCACGGGGCGGATGCGTCGGGAAACCCGGTCTTGCGAAAGAAGCTGCGCCGCGGCCAGGTGGAGGCCTTCTTCCGCGACCGGCCGGCTTGCGTTGCAGCGATGGAGGCTTGCGGCAGCGCCCATTATTGGGCGCGTCTGCTCCAGTCTCTCGGCCATGAGGTGCGGCTGGTTGCGCCGAAATGTGTGAAACCCTTCGTCAAGACCGTCAAGAGCGCCGGGCAGCAGTTGGTGCTGATGCTGCACCGGGCGCGGGAACTACTGGTGCGCCAGCGCAACCAGATCATCAACGCACTTCGTGGCCATTGCGGCGAGTTCGGTATTGTGACCGCCAAAGGCGCCTGCAATGGCGCCCGGCTGATCAAGATCATCGAAGACGGCAAGGATGACCGCATTCCGGATGTCGGCCGTGATGTGCTTTGTTGCCTTGTCGAGCAGTTGCGCCAGACCGATGCGCGCATCGCCGGTCTCGAGAAGAAGCTGAAGGCCCTGGCACCGGACGAACGAGGCCAGCCAGCGCCTGGCGACGATCCCCGGCATCGGCATGATCACGGCAACGGCGCTGGTGGCAACAGTGGGCGATGCATCGCAGTTCCGTTCGGGCTCGCAGCTGGCGGCCTGGCTCGGTCTGGTGCCGAGACAATTCTCCACCGGGGGCAAGGTCCGGCTGGGGCGTATCACCAAGCATGGCGACGGCTATCTCAGGCGATTGCTGGTTCACGGTGCACGCGCCGCTCTGCGATGGTCGCGGCGCACGGAGACGATGGGCGCCACCGACCGCTACGGCCAATGGCAGCAGGCGCTGCTGGCCCGCCGGCCGACCAACATCGTGCTGGTGGCTATGGCCAACAAGATGGCGCGCATTGCCTGGGCTTTAGTGACACGCGGTGACTCCAACAAGTCGCAGAATGTCGTGGCGGCCGCATAAGCCGGCCCGACAGGATTGATTGCTAGGGTGACTTGACGATGTGATGGCAAAAGGGGGAACCCGGATCGGCCAAACCCGACAAAGTGTCCGTGCCGCGAGCGCGCTACGGTGACAGGGCGTCGATCTTCGAATTCCATTATGGCCCGCGATCCAGAAGTGATCGCAAACAGAGGCCGGATAGATGACTGCAACCCATCTTGCCAGAGCTCGTCAAAAACCCCTTGCAATCACGGGGGCGTCCATAGATGACGCCTTACTAAATCCCTATTTGGACTGCCGCAGCCGGAGAAGGCCGGCCGCACCTAAGAGTCCTCAGTGATCCGAATGTACGCCGCGGTCACGAACAGGATGATCAGCCCGAACAGGATGCGACGGGACCCCTCCGGCATCTGCAAAACGGTGAGCAGCGTCGACAGCACCGTCAGGATCAGGGCGCCGATGATCGTGCCGGTATAGCCGCCGCGGCCGCCGAAGATCGACGTGCCGCCGATGACCGCCGCCGCCACCGAGGGCAGGAGGAGCGGCACGGCCAGCGAGAGCGACGGCGCCTTGATCAGGCCGACATAGAGGAGCCCGGCGACGCCGGCGAGCAGACCGGAGAGCACGTAGAGGGCCAGGATGACCTGCCAGTAGAGCACGCCGGCGATCCGGGTCGCGCGCTCATTGTCGCCGACGGCGTAGAGCAGCCGGCCGAAACCGGTCCGGCGCAGGATGAACACGACCATGATCGCCAGCGGGATGAACAGCACCAGCGCGTTCGGCACGCCGTAGGTGCGACCGGTTCCGAGCCAGCTCAGAATGGTCGGGACTTCGGAGCCGGTGGCGATGACCGTACGCTGGTAGACCTGCAGGACGCCGGTGCCGATCAGACTCATGCCGAGGGTCATGATCAGCGGGTGGACGCGAAAAATACCGACGCCGATGCCGTTGGCGAGGCCGATCAGGGCAGCCGGCACCAATGAAATCAGGATCGCTATGGCCGGATCGTGGGTGGTGACCTGGGTCGCCATGATGAAGGCGCTCATCGTCGCCACGATCCCGACCGACAGGTCGATACCGCCGGTGAGCATCGTCATCGTCTGGCAGGCCGCAAGAATGGCCAGCGGAATTGCGAACTTGATCGTGTTGGCGATCCATCGCTCGTTGACGATCCCCGGTCGAAGCAGCTCGAGCACCAGGACGATGACGATCAGCAGGGCGATTAGCGGGATCAGCGGCCGATCAGCCAGGAAGCGTCGGAAGCGGCGGCCGAACGGGACCGTCTCGGCAGGTGGGTTGATCTCGCTCATGTCGTTCGGCCTCGCATCGCGACCAGGGCACCCAGCATCACAACAACAACCATGATCGTACCCTCGACGATCGTCGCCACATTCGGATCGACGGAAAGAAAGGTGAGGTCGCTGCGGACCAGGCGCAGAATGAAAACGGCGACAATCGGGCCGACCAGCCCACCGACACCACCGCCGAGCGTGACCCCGCCGAGAACCACAGCCGCGACGCTGGCCAGCAGATAGGGCCCGGGGATCGGGGCGCCGATCCCCGTACTCATGGTCAACACCAGACCGCCCATTGCGGCAAACAGTCCGCCAAGGGCGTAGGCGGCCACCCGGGTCCGGTTGACCGGAACGCCGCTGCGGAAGGCCGCCAGACTGTCACTGCCGATGGCGTAGATCGACAGGCCGAGACGCGATCGCCGCACCGGGATCCAGACGACCCCGAGGCAGACGATCACCAGCACCAGCGCTTTCGGAATCCAGTCGGTGATTCCCGTAGGTACGCCCGGAATAGCCACCGTCCCGATGATCAGCGCCTTGAGCCAATCGGCGGCGGCGCCACCGGGCGCCTTCAGGACCAGGAGCGCCGTGCCCTCCCAGACAAACAGCATGGCAAGGGTGACCACGATGTCCGGCACGCGGGTGATGACGATCAGGATCCCGTTGATCGCCCCCAGAACCAGCCCGAGAACCAGCACGATCAGGACGACGAGAATGGCAAACTCTTCGCTTGCGCCGTCCATCAGGCTTGCGGCCGTGACGCTGGTGAGCGCCATCATCGAGGCGATCGACAGGTCGATGCCGCCGGCGATGATGACCGGCGTCTGGGCGGCCGCGGCGAAAGCGAAAGGCAGGGCGGCGAGGGCGAGGGAGCCGAACGCGGCGGCCCCGTAGTCGGGCTGGATGATCCTGGTGAAGACCAGCAACAGGGCAAACATCACGAACAGCCCGGTAACCCAGCCATTGCGGCGGACGATCCGGATCATGGTGGCGGGGGCGCTCACGGGGCAGCACCGCCATCTGCCGACGGTTCGCCGACGGTGATCGGCGCGGGAGCCTGCTTGTCGGTGCGCGGCAGGCCGTAGGCGGCGCGCATCAATGCCGGCTCGTCGGCGATGGCCGCGGGCAGGATATCGACCACTCGCCCGGTAAAGATAACAACCGCGCGATCGCAGACGATCTGTACTTCTTCCAGTTCGGACGTATAGAGCAGGATCGACGAGCCTTGGGCGGCGAGGTCGCGCAGCAGCTGGTAGATTTCCCGCTTGGTGCGAATGTCGATGCCGCGGGTCGGGTCGAAGCACAGGATCGTGCGGTCGCCCGTCGCGATCCAGCGGGCGATGGTGACCTTCTGCTGGTTGCCACCCGAAAGCCGTTGGACTTCGCTTTGCGCGCGCGTGTCGATCTGCAGCCGTTCGATGGCGCCACCGACGCGGTCCCGTTCCATCTTGTTGTCGATCGCCCCCCAGGCGCGCGGGCGCGCACTGAACGGCAGGGCGATGTTTTCCCTGACAGAGCGTTGCATCAAGAGGGCGGACGTTCGGTCGCCCGGGACATAAACAAGTCCCTCGGCGATAGCGTCGGATGGGTGTTTGAAGCGTACCGGTTTGCCATCGACGGCAATGCTACCGCCTGATGGCTTCCGTGATCCGGACAGGGCCCCGAACAACTCGTCCTGTCCCTGTCCTTCAAGAGCCACGACGCCGAGAATCTCACCGTCATGGAGGTCGAAGGAGACATCTTCGAGCTTGGTGCCGACCCGCAAATTGGAAACCCGGAGACGCGGCGCACCATCGTCCCTGGTGTCGGCGGCCGGGCGAACGTCGCGCTTGGGAAGGCTCTGGGCTTTTTCGACCGGCGCCCCGAGCATCAACTCCACGATCTCTTCCTGGGCGCCCGGGCCCATGGTGACGACGCCGACGGTCTCGCCGTCCCGCAACACGGTTGCCCGGTCGCACAAGGAGGATACCTCCAGCAGCCGGTGGGAGATGAAAATCACCGAACGACCGGTTTCGCTTTGCCGTCGAACCACATCGAGGACTTTCTCGGCCAGGTTGGCCGGAAGGGCAGCGGTCATTTCATCAAGCAGGAGCACGTCCGGTTCGATTGCCAACGCCCGGGCCAGATCGAGCACGCGGAGCACTGCCAGGGGTATGTTGCGCACGGTTTCGCTAAGGTCCAGATCGGGGACCCCCAGTTCTTCCACCCATTTGCGAAACGGGTCGGCCGGCGTTTTGGTGAGGCGCAGGTTCGCGGCCACATCGAGGTCGGGGATCAGCGCCGGATCCTGGTACACCGGAACCAGACCGGCAGCGCGGGCCTGCGCTGGAGAATGAACCTCGCGGGCTTCGCCGCGGATGAGGATGCGTCCGCTGCTCTCCCGGACCGCGCCGGTGAGTATCTTCACGAGGGTGGACTTGCCGGCGCCATTGGCGCCCAACAGCGCATGGACTTCACCGGGCGTGACCGAGAGCGAGGCATTGCGCAGCGCGACGACGGCGCCATAGTTCTTGGAGACGCCCGTCGCCTCCAGGAGGAGGGGGCCTGTCACCGGTTATGCCGCTGCACACAGGATTGCAGAAAGAGGGCGCGCAGCGAGTAGCCGCGCGCCCTGTTTTCACGGGTGATCAGGACTACTCTCCTGGTCCCTTGCACCCGATGATCTGGTCCTTGCTGTAGGTGGTCCAGTCGGGGATCGAGATGCTGACCGGCCACTCCGGGTCGAGCGACGGATCGGCCGCCGCGGCAAGATTGGCCTTGCCGCCGTCGGTCGCGTTCTCCCAGAGCTCGGGCTGCACCAGGACCGTGCGCTCGCCAGGGGTCTCACCGCCGAGAATGTTGAGAGCCAGCGTAATGCCAGCGCCACCGATCGACCCCGGGTTAGTGACCGCGGCCCCGACCAGGCCGTCGACCGAACTCAGCTGGCCGACGAAACCTGCATTGTCGGCACCGACCACCGGCACAAGATCGACCTCGGACTCGACCAGCGCATCGACGATGACGTTGTCGATTCCCGACGTCCAGATACCGTCAAAGGGAATGCCGGTGGCGATGTAGTCGAGGATCTGCTGCTTGCCCTGATCCTGCTGCCAGCCGGTGAACACTTCCTGGGCAACGTTGATGTTGGGGAACTCGGCAAGTGCCTTCTTGAATCCCGTGTCGCGATCGTCGTCGGCCGAAGCTCCGGCGGCGCCGCGCATGTAGATCACATCGCCTTCACCGCCCAACTGCTCGAACAGCCATTTGGCGCCGAGATAGGCATATTCTTCCTGGTTGTTGGAGATGACATAGGCTGACGGCTCGGATACTGCCTGGTCGACAGCCACGACAACGATCCCCGCGTCCGTCGCCTCCTTGAGGGCGGCGTTGATACCCTCGGGGTTCGACGGGTTGACGACGATGGCGTCGACGCCGGCATCGATCAGGTTGCGGAGATCCTCCAGCTGGCCGGCTGCGTCTGTGTTGCGATGGGCTATGTTGAGTGACTCGACATTGCCGGCGGCGAGTGCCTGGGCCTTGATGGCGCAGATCATCTCTTCCCGCCAGCCATTGCCCTGCACCGTATTCGAGACGCCGATCGTATAGCTGTCCTGGGCGAGGACGGGGCTGAAGCTCGAGGTCGCCATGGCCGCCGCCAGGATGGCGGGAATTCCTAGATATCGTGCTTTCATGGGGTTCTTCCTTTCCTCCACTTTCGGGTCGTTCGATTTGTACTCACCTATGGGTCACTTGACGTAGGGACGCAAGACATCACGGGCGAGCATAAAGCCGCGCTTGACCAGCGCGTCCGTGCCTTCAAAATTCCGGTCCTCGTGTTCGACAACGATCGAGCCGTCATATCCGGCGCGATAGAGGCTCGAAAAGATCACACTCCAGTCGACGTCACCAAGGCCCGGCATCCGGGGAACCTGCCACCCCATCCCGGACGAGAAGGTGCCGCGCTCGTAGAGCCCGTCACGGTCTATCATCACATCCTTGCCGTGGGCATGAAGGATGTGGACGCCGAATTCGCCAATGAACCTGGCCTGATCGATCATCTGCCAGACCAGATGTGACGGATCGTAATTCATGCCGATATCGTCGCCCCAGGCCTCGAAGATTCTGCGCCAGATGTAGGGAGAGTAGGCAATGTTGTGGCCGCCCGGCCACTCGTCATAACTGAAGATCATCGGGCAGTTTTCGAACGTCAGCGTCACGCCGTTGTCGCGGGCAAAGGCGATGACGTCGGGCCAGATTTTCAGGGCATCCTCCCAGTTGTCGTCGAGGTGTTTGGACTGGTCGCCGCCGCAGAAGGTGTTGACCAGCGGGACACCCATCTGGCTTGCGGTTACCACGACCTTCTTCAGATGGTCGATGACGGTTTCACGATGAGCGGGGTCCGGATGCAGCGGGTTCGGATAGTAGCCGAGGCCCGAAATCGAGATGTTCCTGTCGGCCAGCGCGGCGACAATGTCCCTCGCCTCGCTCTGCGATGTGTTGACCACATCAATGTGGGTTGTCCCGGCATACCGGCGCGTCGGGCCGGATGTTTTTGGCCAACAGGCGACCTCAAGCGTTTCGAAGCCAACCGCGTTCGCCCAATCGGCCACTTCTATCAGCGGCGTGTCGGGGAACGGTGCGGTGAGAATGCCGAGCTTCACTTGGTCCTCCTTTGATACTCTACGGATGTTCGCATCAGCGGTTTCCCTTTGCCTGCCGGCGAAGGCCTGCCGCCGCCAATCACGCTTTGAACATACGCGATCGGTTCTTCGGACAGGAGCCCGTCGAGATGGCGGGCAATCGCCGAACGAAACTCTGGCCGCTCGAACAGCTCTTTGTCAAAGAAGGTCTCGACAGACAGAACTTCGTCTGCCAGCAGCGCCGCATCCATGCCGACCCGGTCGGCGATAGCGGCAACCTGATCGGCAAAGGGATCCTCGACCGCCCATCTGTGCCCGAACCGCTTGGAGGCGTAGACCAGATAGACGATCCAGGCGGCGGCGGCCACGGACAGAAGCGCGACGTCCTCGCCCCGCTGCAGCCGCTCGCGGATCGGATTGAGAATCCGCTGTACGATCTTCTGGGACCCGTCTGTTGCGATCTGATGATTGCGGTGGTGGATCGCCGTGTTGGCAAGCCGCGCCAGACTTTGCTCGACATAACGATCCGCCAACACGCCCGGCACCGGCGGCAGCGTCGGGACGCTCTCCTCGAGAAGCATACGCCTGATGAACGCCGTCAGGATCGGATCCGTCATGTCATCGCAGGTGTGTTCGTGTCCTGCCAGGAGCCCGAGATAACAGAGGGCCGTTTGAGCGGCATTCAGAACCCGCATCTTCAGGAGCTCAAAGGGCGCAACGTCGTCGGCAAGGGTGGCGCCGGCCAGATCCCATGCGGGG
>JAAEOR010000217.1 GCA_024222895.1 Hyphomicrobiales bacterium
CCAAACACTATAGTCAGCAACGTTATGTCTCACAAAAACGGTAACCATCGGTTATTCTCCCCAAGTTTTTTGTTCCATGTTACTTATCCTGAATGAGAACGGTCAAAGAAATCAACATTCTGACTCGTCGCCTCATCGTGGGGCGATACTGCGCATTGGCAGGCGGTGGGTTATACTGGAAGGTGGTGGATTATCATGACTTACGAACTGTACTACTGGCCGGGTATTCAGGGGCGCGGCGAGTTCGTTCGCCTGGCGCTCGAGGAAGCGGGTGCCGACTATGTCGACGTGGCCCGGGAAGAGGGCACGGCTGCGCTGATGCGCCTGTGGGAGGCGTCGGATCTCCAGACACCGTCTTTCGCGCCGCCCTTCCTCCGGCACGGCGATCAGGTCATCGGTCAGACGGCCAACATCCTGCTCTATCTCGGCGACCGGCATGGTCTGGTGCCGAAATCGTCCGCTGCACGATCGTGGACCCATCAGATTCAGCTCACGATCGCGGATCTGGTTATCGAGGCCCACGACGTTCATCATCCGCTCGGCGGCAGCTTCTACTATGAAGACCAGCGACAGGAGGCGAGGCGCCGGTCGGAGGCCTTCAGGCGGGAGCGTATTCCTCGATTCCTCGGTTGGTTCGAGTCGATCCTCGCCCGAAACCCCAAGGGTGACAAATTCCTGGTCGGCGCGCGCCGGTTGACGACCGACCTGTCGCTGTTTCAGGTGGTTGAGGGCCTTCGATACGCGTTTCCCACCACGATGAAACGCGCCGAGGCCGGATGCCCGCGGGTCGTCGCGCTGCGCGATCGGATCGCAGAACGGCCTCGGATTGCTGCCTATCTTGTCAGCGACCGACGACTTCCGTTCAACGAGGAAGGTATCTTCCGTTACTACCCGGAACTGGAGGAGGCGTGACGTCGGCGGGGTTGGGGGCGAAGCGGCGAAGGCATTCCAGGATTGGAGAATGAGCGAGGCTATTCCGCTCGATTACCACGACGGCGTTGACCAACCGGGCGGCGGCGGTTGCCCGCGAGGAACAAGCCGGCGGTTGGGCGGACATTGCCTCAGCATGCGGTTACGCCGACCAGGCGCATCTTGTGCGCGAGTTCAGGGAGTTCGCCGGCACAACGCCGGGTGCCTGGCATGCCGCGATGGGCTGACTTCGGGGTTCCATTTCTTCAATCCGGTCCAGGGGAGCTGTGGCAGACTTGCGTCGATGTCACGGACGCAGGAGGGGAATCATGACCACGACCCGGATCGAGCCGCCGCGCATCTACCCGACGTTCCGCTACCGCGATGCCAACCGCATGATCGAGTGGCTGGTCGATGCGTTCGGCTTTGTGGTACGCGCCAACTACAAGAACGACGATGGTACGGTTGCCCATGCCCAGCTGAGCTACGGGTCAGCGATGATCATGGTGGGCACCGCCCGCGATGACGCGTTCGGCCGCATGGTCGGTGTGGCCGGGGAGACAGGCGGCAAGGCCACATATGTTGCCGTCGATGACGTCGATGCCCTGTTCGAACGCGCCACAACCGCCGGCGCACATATCGAAGAGGAGCTGACCGATCGGGATTATGGCAGCCGCGACTTCATCTGCAGTGACCCGGAAGGCAACGTGTGGAGCTTTGGCACCTACTGGCCGAATGCGGACGAGCCGGCGGAGTGACAACCTACGATCGCGGGCCATTGTAGAGGTCGCATGGCCGCGCTGCGTCCTTCGAGGCTCGGGCTCCGCCCACGCGTCTCAGGATGAAAGTGTTGGTTCTGGCCATTCTGTCGACTTCACGCAGAATGCGCAGCGATCCACGATCTGGGTCGAGTTCCGTGCGCCGCTCGGCACAACGGACCTCATCCTGAGGAGTCCGGCACCGCCGGGCCTCGAAGAGCCCGCCCCCGGCTCGATCGGGGGACGCAATGAAAGCGCCGCGCTCCAGAGAAATATGCTTCACGAAAAAGCATGTTCGTCGCGTCGGATCCGTTCGCTTCGGTCGTCCATCCCTGCAGAATGGAAGACCGTGCCGCGGAACACGACGGTGGCTTCGCTGCGGAGCTGCACACCGGTGGCTTCGTCGACGTCTGCCTGGGTCATTTCAAGGTGGTTCAGCCGGTGACAGCATGGCTGCTCGAGACCGTTGCAGCGGACAAGCCGATCGACTAGAGGTTCTCGCGCTATTCAAGCATCGAGCCGTTGTGACGCTGCCCGATCCGGGCAGACGCCGCATTGACGCCTTCCACCACCGGCAGGCGCCGATTTCTGAGGACACGAGCATGCTCCAGCAGTCGGATCTCGCCATCGAGACGGCGGGTCTCGTCAAGACGTTTGGAACCAACCGGGCGGTTGACGGCATCGACCTTCTGGTGCGGCGTGGCTCCATCTATGGCCTGCTTGGCCCCAATGGCGCCGGCAAGACAACGACGGTGCGTGTCCTGGCGACGTTGCTGAAACCGGATGGGGGTTCGGCCCGGGTGCTCGGGCTCGATGTCGCCCGCGACGCCAACGCTGTCCGCGAACGGATCAGCCTTACCGGCCAGTTCGCCTCCGTCGACGAGGATCTGTCGGGCCTGGAGAATCTGGTTCTGTTGGGGCGGCTTCTGGGCTACTCGCGGCGTAGCGCACGGCGCCGGGCCGGTGAATTGCTCGAGGCCTTCGGGCTGGCCGACGCGGCCGGGCGCGAGGTCAAGAGTTACTCCGGCGGCATGCGCCGCCGCCTGGACATCGCGTCGAGCATCGTCGTCACGCCGGAGCTTCTGTTCCTCGACGAACCGACCACCGGACTCGATCCGCGCAGCCGCAACCAGGTCTGGGACATTATCCGGCTGCTCACCTCCAATGGCACGACGGTTCTGCTGACCACCCAATACCTCCAGGAGGCCGATACCCTGGCCGATCGAATCGCGGTGATCGACAGGGGGACTGTGATTGCCGAGGGGACCAGCTCTGATCTCAAGGCCTCGGTCGGGGCAGGGGTCATGCATGTTCGCCTCGCCGATCAGGGCCAGCGGGACGCGGCCATGAGCATTCTGGAGAAACGGACCGGCGAGGCGGCCAACACCGACCGGGATCCGCGCGCCTTCACCATGCGCCTCTCCGGCACCGAGCGAGCCGCCGGCTCGCTGACCGCACTCAGCCAGGCCGGAATCACGGTGTCGGACTTCTCGCTCGGCCAGCCGAGCCTCGATGAGGTCTTCTTTGCGCTGACCGGTCACGGCGCGACGGAGACTGGCAGCGCTAACGCGGATGCTACCGGCTTGAAAGACAAGCAGGACGCGGCAGCATGAGCATTGCTGAAACGAATGTCGACACGGTCGACCTTCAGCGCGTCTTGTCGACCGAGGCGCGGCCCAAGCCGCCGGGTGCGATCGCCAACGCGTTCACGTTCGGCTGGCGCGCGCTTCTCAAGGTCAAGCACCAGCCGGAACAGCTGTTCGATGTGATCGTCACGCCGATCATGTTCACCGTCATGTTTACCTATCTGTTCGGCGGCGCATTGGCAGGCTCGACCGACGCTTATCTTCAGTTCCTGCTCCCGGGCATTCTGGTCCAGACGGTGACCTTCACGACGATCTACACCGGCTTCACGCTCAATACCGACCTGTCAAAAGGCGTATATGACCGGTTTCGCTCGCTGCCGATCTGGCGGGCGGCGCCAATCGTTGGTGCCATGCTCGGCGACACGATCCGCTATACGATCTCTTCGCTTATCGTTGTGGCCATCGGTTTGATCATGGGCTTCCGGCCGGAGGCTGGCGTCGCTGGCGTGGTGGGAGCGATTTTGCTCCTGAATGTTTTCGGGTTCGGCTTCTCCTGGATCTTTGTCGTGCTGTCACTGATCGTACGTACCCCGTCAGTGGTGATGACTTTGAGCTGGCTGATCCTGATGCCGG
>JAAEOR010000218.1 GCA_024222895.1 Hyphomicrobiales bacterium
GTGCTAATAGTCGTTGCTGGTATCGGTAATTTAGCAACATGTGGTAATAAACATCCTGATGACGCAACTACTCTGAACAATCTGGCGGAGTTATACAGGCAACAGGGCAAGTATGAAGAAGCCGAGCCTTTGTATAAGCAGTCACTGGAGATCACAGAAAAAACCCTTGGCCCAGATCATCCTTCTGTCGCAGATACTCTGAACGATCTGGCTGTTCTATACATGCAACAGGGCAAGTATGAAGAAGCCGAGCCTTTGTATAAGCGGTCACTGGAGATCACAGAAAAAACCCTTGGCCCAGATCATCCTTCTGTCGCAAATACACTGAACCGCCTGGCTGGCCTATACATGCGACAAGGCAAGTATGAAGAAGCCGAGCCTTTGTATAAGCGGTCGCTGGAGATCACAGAAAAAACCCTTGGCCCAGATCATCCTAATGTCGCAGCTACACTGAACAACCTGGCTGGTCTATACATGCAACAGGGCAAGTATGAAGAAGCCGGGCCTTTGTGTATGCGGTCACTGGAGATCAGAGAAAAATCCCTTGGCCCAGATCATCCTGATGTCGCAAATACTCTGAACAACCTGGCTGCCCTATACATGCAACAAGGCAAGTATGAAGACGCCGGATCTTTGTATAAGCGGTCACTGGAGATCACAGAAAAATCTCTTGGCCCGGATCATCCTTCTGTCGCAGGTACTCTAGTCAATCTA
>JAAEOR010000219.1 GCA_024222895.1 Hyphomicrobiales bacterium
CTGCCGGCGGATGCGTTGTTCGTCGACGTCCGGGAACAAAGCGGTATCGTGTCGTCGCCGGAAGTGTTCCCGCGGCCCGACGGGACCACCTATGTCTGCGGCGTGTCGAGCGAGGAGCCGCTGCCGGTCGATCCCGCCGCAGTCGCACCGGATCCCGGCGCGCTCGAGCGGCTGGAGGCCATGTGCGCAAGCCTTTCGCCGACGCTTGAGGGGTCCCGGATTATTGCCCGCCAGTCCTGTTTTCGTCCGGTGACGCAGGACGGTCTGCCCTTGATCGGCGCGGTCCCGGGGCTGGCGGGCGCCTATATCGCCACCGGCCATAGCGTCTGGGGCATGCTCAACGCCCCGGCGACCGGTGAAGCAATGGCCGAACTCATCGCTGACGGTGCTGCCACGACGGTCGATCTTTCGGCCTTCGATCCCGGCCGTCTCCAGCCATTTGATGCCACCCGACTGCAGACAAGTGCTTGATAGGTTCCTAGACTGCCTCTTTGACTTGAATTAAGGCCGCTCCCGGCCGCGGCCACTAAGGATGCCGGTTCACGAAAGCGAGGGCGCGATGAGCTTGATACCATCCGACCTGACGCGGGTCTTGCAGGCAACCCTGCAGACAGGCGCCGGGCCCAGGCGTTGGCAGCATCCGGACTGGGTCGACCATCTGCCGCCCTGCAACAATGCGTGTCCGGCCGGCGAGAACATCCAGGCCTGGCTGGCCCAGGCGCGTGAAGGCGACTTCGAGGCGGCCTGGCGGACTCTCGTCGCCGACAATCCGATGCCGGCGACACACGGCCGCGCCTGTTACCATCCCTGCGAAAGCCATTGCAGCCGAAAGGATCTGGACGAACCGGTCCTGATCCCCGCCGTGGAGCGGTTTCTCGGCGATCTGGCGGCGGAGAAGGACTGGATGGTTTCGCCGGGGGTCGATAGCGGCAAGCGGGTCCTCATCGTCGGTGCGGGGCCGGCCGGCCTGGCCTGTGCCTGGCATCTGCGACGCATGGGCCATGCGGTCGAAATCCGCGATGCCATGGCCGAGCCAGGCGGCATGCTTCACTACGGCATTCCGGCCTACCGGCTGCCGCGGGCCGAGCTTCTGGCTGAGATTGCACGAATCGTCGCGATGGGCGTCACGATGACCATGGACACCGTGGTTGACGACCTTGAGCGCGACATTGCCGAAGGCGGGTTTGATGCCTGTTTTGTCGCGATCGGAACCCAGGCCGGCAATCACCTGGACATCCCGGCTGTCGATGGCCGCAAGATGGTCGATGCCATCAGCCTGTTCGAGGATATCGAAACCGGACGTGCACCGTCCCTCGGCCGGGTGGTCGGTGTCATCGGCGGTGGCAACACGGCAATGGACGCGGCGCGTACCGCCAAGCGTCTCGGGGCCGAGGAGGCGATCCTGATCTATCGGCGCGATCGGGCTCATATGCGGGCCGATCCGTACGAAGCCGAGGAGGCGTTCTTCGAAGGCGTGAAAGCCAAATGGCTGAACGCGCCGGTTCGCTTCGGCGAAGAGGGCGTGACAGTCGAGGCCGTTGCGCTCGGCGATGATGGCTCGCTGCACCCGACGGGTGAACTCGAGACGCTGCCGGTCGACTCTCTGGTGCTGGCTCTCGGCCAGCATGCCGAGACGGAATTCCTGCATCGCCTCGGCGATATCGAATTCGCCCGTGACGAAAGCGTTCTGGTCGACCCGGCGATGATGACCGGACGGGCGGGCGTCTTTGCCGGCGGTGACCTTATTGGCGGTGCTCGAACGATGACCGTCGCAACCGGCCATGGCAAGAAGGCGGCGCGAGCGATCGACGCCTACCTGGCCGGTGCCGTCTACGTGCCGGGAGAAAAGGCAACGCCGGTCGATTTCGACATGCTCAACCTGCCGCTTTTTCTTGACGCCGGCCGCTCGCAGATGAGCGCCCTGCCGCTCAACGCGCGCAATGGTTTTGCCGAGGTGGTCGCCGGCATCAATACCCGCGAGGCCCGTTACGAGGCCGACCGGTGTCTGTCCTGCGGCAACTGTTTCGAGTGTGACAACTGCTTTGCCGCGTGTCCGGAGCAGGCAGTGGTCAAGCTCGGCAAAGGGAAGAAGTACACGGTGAACCTTGATCTTTGTACCGGCTGCGCGGTCTGCTACGACCAATGCCCCTGCCATGCCATCGCCATGGTGGCTGAACCGGGAGGTGCGCACCCCGAAGGTGCGGCGAAGCCGGCGCGGTTCAAGGTGCGGCCATGAGTGCGCCCGCGACCGTCACTCTCGACGGCAATGCCGCCGTCGCCCATGTCGCCTATCGGCTCAACGAAGTCTGCGCGATCTATCCGATCACTCCGTCCTCGCCGATGGCCGAATATGTCGACGAATGGATCGCCATGGGCATCCGCAACGTCTGGGGCACCGTGCCGGTTGTCCAGGAGATGCAGTCGGAAGGCGGTGCCGCCGGGGCCATGCATGGAGCGCTGCAAAGCGGTGCGCTGACCACGACTTTCACGGCATCCCAGGGTCTCCTGCTGATGCTTCCCAACATGTTCAAGATCGCCGGCGAGCTGACGCCCGGCGTTTTCCATGTTGCGGCGCGGTCGGTCGCCACCCAGGCCTTGTCGATCTTCGGCGATCATCAGGACATCATGGCCGTGCGCTCCGCCGGCTTCGCCATGCTGGGTGCCGCCTCGGTTCAGGAAGCCCATGATCTTGCTGCCGTGGCACAAGCGGCAACGCTGCAGTCGCGGGTTCCGTTCATCCATTTCATGGACGGCTTCCGAACCTCTCACGAGGTCAACACGCTCACGCTGCTTCCCGACGAAGCGATCCGGGGAATGATCGACGAGGCACTGATCCGTGACCATCGCGCCCGGGCGTTGAGCCCGGCGCACCCGGTGGTGCGCGGCACCGCCCACAATCCTGATACGTTCTTTCAGGCTCGGGAAACGGCCAATCCGTTCTATGCCGACGTGCCGGCGTTGGTTCAGGCGGCGATGGACCGTCTGGCACAGCTGTGCGGTCGGCAGTATCGGCTGTTCCGTTATGACGGGCATCCCGACGCCGAACGGGTCGTTATCTCCATGGGGTCCGGCAGTGAGGTTGTCCGCGAAACCGCCCTGGCTCTGGCCGACCGCGGCGAGAAAGTCGGCGCGCTGCAGGTCTTGCTCTACCGACCGTTCTCGGTGGCCGACTTCCTGGCCGCGCTGCCGCGATCTGTACGGGCGATCGCGGTGCTCGATCGTTGCAAGGAACCGGGGGCCACGGGCGAGCCGCTCTATCAGGACGTCGTCGCTGCCCTGGCCCAGGACGTGGCAGATGGCGGGCGGTCGGCAATGCCGTTGGTCGTTGGCGGCCGCTATGGTCTGTCTTCCAAGGACTTTCACCCCGGCATGGCCAAGGCCGTGTTCGACGAAGTGGCGCGCGACAACCCGTTCAACGGTTTCACGGTCGGCATTGACGATGACGTGTCCGGCACCAGCCTGGCTTACGACCGGGAGCTTGACATTGAACCCGACCAGACGACCCGGGCCGTCTTTTTCGGGCTCGGATCCGATGGAACCGTTGGGGCCAACAAGAACAGCGTCAAGCTGCTGGCCGAGTCGCCCGATCGATTTGCCCAAGGCTATTTCGTATACGACTCGCACAAATCCGGCGCGGAAACGATTTCCCATCTTCGGTTTGGTGACGCCGCCATCCGCGCGCCCTATCTGATTCGCCACGCCGATTTTGTCGCCTGTCATCGTTTCGAGTTCCTCGGCAAGCGCGATGTCCTCGGTCCGGCGCGACCGGGAGCGACCTTCCTGCTCAACGCGCCACATCCGGCCGACGAAGTGTGGGGCCGGCTGCCGCGGCCCGTCCAGCGCCACATCATCGAGAAGCGGCTGCGTTTTTTTGTCATCGATGCGACCCGGGTGGCGCGCGATCTCGGCCTGGGTCCGCGGATCAACACGATCCTGCAGACCTGCTTCTTTGCGATTTCCGAGATCATGCCGCACGACGAGGCAATCACCGCGATCAAGGATTCGATTGAGAAAGCCTATGGGCGCAAGGGCAGCGCCATCATTCGCAAGAATTTCGCCGCCGTCGACGCGGCCGTCGAGAATCTCGAGGAAGTATCGGTTCCGGCCGGCGCGGCGCTGACCGGTGATCCGATTCCGCCGGCAGTTCCCGGCGACGCCCCGGACTTCGTCCGAGACGTTACGGCCGTCATGATGGCCGGTCGCGGCGACGATATCCCGGTGAGCGCGATGCCGGTTGACGGGACGTTCCCGGTTGGCACGACCGCTTTTGAGAAACGCAACATTGCCGTCGAGGTTCCCCTTTGGGACCCCGACCTGTGCACCCAGTGCGGCCAGTGCTCGATTGTCTGTCCGCACAGTGTCATCCGGGCGAAATACTATCCCGAGGACGCACTGGAAGGTGCGCCGGATGGCTTCCGCTCGGCGCCGGTCAATGCCCGCGGCTTTCCCGGTAGCCGGTTCACCCTGCAGTTCTATGCGGAGGACTGCACGGGCTGCGCCATTTGCGTCGAGAACTGCCCGGCAATCAGCCAGACCGACCCGGACCATCGGGCGATCGACATGGTCGACAAGCGGCCCCTGCTGGATATCGAGCGCGAGAATATCGCGTTCTTCGAAACCCTGCCGCAGCCGGACCGCTCACGGGTCAACTTCGCCAACGTCCGCGGTGTGCAGTTTCTGGAGCCGTTGTTCGAATTCTCCGGCGCCTGCGCCGGTTGTGGTGAGACACCTTACATCAAGCTGATCAGCCAGCTCTTCGGTGACCGGCTGCAGATCGCCAATGCCACCGGCTGTTCCTCGATCTTTGGGGGCAACCTTCCGGCTCATCCCTGGCAGGTCGGTGCAGACGGGCGCGGTCCGACCTGGAACAATTCCCTGTTCGAGGACAATGCCGAATTCGGGCTGGGCTACCGGTTGGCGATCGACCAACAGACGCGCATCGCCCGCGACCTCCTCAAGGCGCTTGCACCGGATGTCGGCGAGACGCTTGTCGACGCAATTCTCGATGCGCGGCAGGTGACCGAGAGCGAGTTCGCGGCGCAGCGCGAGCGGGTTGCCGTCCTGCTTGGCAGTCTGGAGGGTCGCACCGATCCGCAGGCGCTGAACCTGCTCGCATTGGCGGACTTTCTGGTCCGGCGGAGCGTCTGGATCGTCGGCGGCGATGGCTGGGCCTACGACATTGGTTATGGTGGCCTGGATCACGTGCTCGCCCAGAATCGCGACGTCAACGTCCTGGTCCTCGATACGGAAGTGTATTCGAACACGGGTGGCCAGTCGTCGAAAGCAACGCCACTTGGCGCCACTGCCAAGTTCGCCGCGGCCGGCAAGGAGGTGCCGCGCAAGGACCTGGCGATGCAGGCGATTGCCTATGGCTATGTCTATGTCGCCCAGATTGCCATGGGCGCCAATTCCGAGCAGACGCTGGTGGCGCTGCGGGAGGCAGAGGCGTATTCCGGACCATCGCTGATCCTTGCCTACTCGCACTGCATCGCTCACGGCTTCGACCTTCGCTATGGAATGAAGCAACAGGCACGCGCGGCAGCGGCTGGCTATTGGCCGCTGTTTCGCTATGACCCGACGCGCAGAAGCGCCGGTGCCAATCCATTCCGTCTCGACAGCCCGAAACCGCGTTTGAGGCTGTCGGACTTCACCCGGCGGGAGCTCCGTTACAAGGGACTGGCCCAGTCCGATCGCGAGCGCGCGGAACGCCTGCTCCGCCAGGCCCAGGCCGTCGTCGACGAGCGATATCGCGTCTACGAAGACCTGGCGGCCCGGGACGGCGCTCGTTTTCAACCAAACTGGACGGAGGCGTGATCCATGATCGATCTCAGCACGACCTATCTCGGTCTGCCGCTTGCTCATCCGGTTGTCGCATCGGCATCTCCGCTCGGCCGCGCACTTGACGACATCCGCCGACTCGAGGACGCCGGTGCGGCGGCTGTTGTCCTGCCGTCGATTTATGAGGAGGAGGTCGAGGCCGAGGATGCCATCACCCTCGCCCTGGTCGAACAGGGCTCGTGGACCCAGCCGGAGGCCGGCGACTATTTTCCGGCGCGTTATCGCGACACCGGAGGACTGGAGGCGCGGCTGGAGACGATCCGCCGGGCTCGGGAAGCCTGCGACATACCGATCATTGCCAGCCTCAATGGCTCGGCTCCGGCCGGCTGGGTGGAGTTCGGCAGCGAAATCACTCAGGCCGGTGCCTCGGCAATCGAGCTCAACATCTATCGGGTGCCGGCTGATCTGACCGAAAGTGGCGAACAGGTGGAACAGCGCTGGCTCGACACCGTCGCCGCGGTGAGAGCGGCGGTCGCGCTGCCGCTGGCGGTCAAGCTCGGCCCGTGGCTGTCGTCGCCGGGCCATTTTGCGACCCGTCTGGTCGATGCCGGTGCCGACGGACTGGTCCTGTTCAATCGCTTCTACCAGCCGGATATCGATCTGGTGACCCTGACACCAAAGCCGGATCTGCAGCTCAGTTCACCCTATGAGATCCGACAGGCGCTGCTGTGGATCGCCCTGTTGCGGGACCGGACCACGGCGTCGCTGGCGGCGACGAGCGGTGTTGAGACCCATGCAGAGGTGGTCAAGTATCTGCTTGCCGGTGCCGATGTCGTCATGACCGCGTCGGCGCTGCTCCGTCATGGTCCAAACCACATCGGTGTTCTTCGCGATAGGCTGGCGGAGTGGATCGAAGGCCGAGGTTTTTCCGATATCGGCGCCATGCGCGGACGCCTTGCGGCGGATCGGCTGGAGACAACCGAACCGCTGCTGCGGGCGCAATATGCCGACATTCTTCTGAGCTTCGATCGGGATGCAAGTTAGTGTCTCGACATGGCGGTTTTGGCTGTTTGGAGAAGAAGACGGGCGCCACAGTGTCGATAATGCTCTTTGTCTCCCCAGCAGGGCATGCACACATCTCGTTCCGTGCAGTCGACGCGATATAGGAAAGCCGCGACGCGTACAAATGGTACCAATTCGTGGATGGCCGTGACGAGCACGGCCATGACAATGGAGGATGTCATCAGCCATATACGGGTCATCATGACCGGACGAAGTTCCGGTCATCTACGACTTTGCTGCGGAACAGCTACTCTTGCGTTTGGCATCAGGAGCCAGCGGTCCCCTGGCTGCGCTCTGGCGCCCGATTGTTTGCGGCGATATTTCCCGTTGTGCAGCCTCGGCCTGAGTAGGTGTTAGTCTCACTGCCGGGCAGGCAAGGGAGTGTGTCGTCGTGATATTTCGCCAGCTGTTCGATTCGGTCTCCTCGACCTACACGTATTTGATCGCCAGCCGTCGGGGCGGCGAAGCTCTGATCATCGATCCGGTCCTCGACCGGGTCGATCGCTACGTCCAGCTGCTGGGTGAACTCGACCTGAAGCTTATCAAGGCGGTGGACACCCACGTTCATGCGGATCACATCTCCGGATTGTCGGAACTGCGCGATCGGACGCGCTGCATCACGGTGATGGGCGAAGAGAGCGGTGTCGATGTGGTTTCGATGCGGGTCGCCGACGGCGATTCGGTCGACATCGAAGGGGTCAGCCTCGATTCGATCCACACACCTGGCCACACATCCGACTCGTACTCGTTTCTGATGGGTGACCGCGTCTTTACCGGCGACACGCTGCTGATTCGCGGAACCGGACGCACCGACTTCCAGAACGGCAGCGCCGAAGCCCAGTACGATTCGATTTTCAACCGGCTTCTGCGCCTGCCGACCGAAACGTTGGTTTATCCGGCCCATGACTACAAGGGCGATACGGTTTCAACCATCGGCGAGGAGAAGGCCTTCAATCCACGCCTGCAGGTCGATTCGATGCAGGAATATGTGGACATCATGGGTAGCCTCGACCTGCCCAATCCGCGGATGATGGACGTGGCCGTGCCGGCGAACCTGCATCTCGGCCTCGACCAGGAGACACCGGAGCGCGCGCAGTGGACCTTGGACGCCGAGACCGTCATCGCCGCGGTCGACTCCGGCGATGGGGTGCTGGTCGATCTCCGCGACCGTTCCGAACGCGAGCGCCATGGTGTGATCCCCGGTTCGGTGCATGCACCGTATCCGGACCTCGACGAGCATATCGCGTCGGGTGGCCTGCTCAAGGAATTGGTACGCGCCGGCGACCGGCGGTTGATCTTCTACTGTGCGTTCGGCGAACGCTCTTCGATGGCGGCGGAGTCGGCCCGTGCTGCCGGGCTCGCCGGTTCGTGCCACCTGAAGGGGGGCCTGAAAGCCTGGCGAGAGGTCGGCGGTCCGCTCGATACCTGACCCGGAGGCTTGGCTGCGGCTCGACCGCAGGATCAATCTCAACCTGCTGCAAGTCATGGCGTTTGGGAGTCTGCGAAGCAGACGGCTGTCAATCGCGGCAGCAAAAATGGTTTTCCGTGGCAGGTCGTTTGGGTTTGCTGAGAGGCCTGGCGCCAAGGAGTTCAGCTCATTGGAACTTGCGCCGCTTGAACGCCTTCAAATCGACGGCGGATAGCTTGAACCATTCGCCGTTGGCACGTTGATCGGCGAAACGGCGATGCCAATAGGCCTCAATGCCGGGCGGATCATCAGTTCGGATAGCGTGGACCATTTCAACTCTCTCTGGAAGCGCGACGCTAATCTGCCTGACGCGCTTCTCCAACTCGTCACTCCGTCCGATCTTGAAAAAGTTACCAGACCGAAGAAGGTAGACCCAATCCTCCCCAACCTTCGACAAACCGGCGTCCTCAGGCAGACGCGGCGAAATCTCAACTGCAGGCAGGATCGCAATCAGATGGTCCTCGCCGCGTTCGATAGCACGGTCGCGCAATGCGGCGACAACGCCGTTCTTGCTGCCGAAGTGTTTGGCAAACGTGTTGTGACCGATGAATCCATTGGTCTTCCTTGCGTAGTAACGCAACTCAGCGTTCGAAGGGGGCCTGCCGCAGTGGCGACAGACCTCCTCATACTTGTCCAAAACCAGATCACTCGACGAGCTATGCGCGAAAGTTGGTGACAGCGTGAATCGGAGAAGGCGGCATATCATGAGGTTGCTTGACGACCTCACTTCTCCACCAAAGGAGCGATATGCCGTGTCCCAG
>JAAEOR010000220.1 GCA_024222895.1 Hyphomicrobiales bacterium
CGTCTCCGTCCTGCTCTCTGATCGCCTGTTTCCAGCCGCGCGCGTTGCCTTCCTCCACTCCCGGTTCGCCGGCGGCGTACAGATCGGCCTTCCACACCCAAAGATGCACCTGGTCGGAAGAACCGCCGCGATAGAAATGTGGCTTCTTGGTGCCTTGGGGCGGCCTGACTGCAAACTGCAGCGCTACCGAATCGCGGAAAGTTTCCAGCGCCCGTGGCACCATGTCGTTGGCTTCAACGTAGGAATTGAAGGCCCCTACCTGGGAGATCTCAATAGGGTCGAACTCCTGCGATTCATCATGCGTGACGTCTTCAAAGGGGTCGTCCCAGGCGAGCCGGAAAGCGATGTCCTTGTCGTTGAACAGCGCCTGCACGGTCACCATCTCGATGCTCGGGTTTTGCCAGCGCGGTGGCGCCACCACCTGGCCAGCCAAGCGCATATCCATGGGTTCGGCCGTATCCCAGGCCGCGTCGTCCGGACTGTCCGGCAGCTCTCCCTCGACAGGCTTTGCCCTCAGAGCTTGATGGCTGGTCAGTTCGTGTTGCAGCGACTTGATGTAGCTTGCCAGGTTCCAACGGTCTTCTTCGTTCAGGGACTTGACGAAGGAAGGCATCGGGGTACCGCTGATTCCGGTCGTGAAGCGCATATAGATGTCTTCGACCTCTGCCCCCGCCTTGATCTTCCAGGGGTGGGTGACGTTGCGGATACGGATGGGGAAACCCCAATCGTCCTCGCGGAACTCCTTGTTTCCGTCGCCGCGGCCGAGCTTGCCATGGCAACTCCAGCACTTGGCCTTCTCGAACACCGCTTTGCCCTTGGCGATGGTCTCTTCGTTATAGGGCGCGCGGTTTTCGGGCAGCGCGATGACCTTGCCGGTCGCCACGGGATCAAGGTCGGGTTCTTCGAATTCGAAAGCGAAGGTCTTTATGTAGGCGATGACCGCCCAACGATCGCTTTCGCTGAGGCCGTTCTTGATCAGGTCGCTGTCGAAGGCCTGCATCGCCGTGCCGGACAAACCTCGGCTGACGGTCCGGAACAGATCCTCGTTCGTCGGTAGCTCGCCGCTTTCCGTAGTCCGGAACTTGAAGGTACCGAGCGTGAAGTCCCGGGGCCTGGGATCCAAGAACTTGGCCGCCGGCCCCTCGCCATCGCCGAGCAGACCGTGGCAGAAGCTGCAGCGCCTGAAATAGACGGCGCGGCCCTGTTCCAGGAATTCCTCGGTAACCTCCGGCATCGGCGTGCTCGGTGTGTCTGCGGCCCCCGCCGGGCCCGAGATCGATGCGGCGACAAGAGCGGCAACAACAACACCGAAGACTCCTTCATTCACCTGCATCAGTGGCCCTCCGGGATACGCGGTGTCTTCTGGGCCAGGTCGTATTCGGCGAGGATGATTTTCCAGCGCTCTTCCTCAGTAAGACTGAGTTTCCATTCGGGCATCGCGGAATCCCAGGGCGTCGCCTCCGTGGGCAGGCCCGGGCCACCATTGGTGACCCGCCAGAACGTGTAGCCTTCGACGATGGTCTCGATGGTGCCGTTGTCGGTGAAGTTGATTGGCCTGAGCTTGAAACCATCGGCCATCGGGCCGTCGCCGGCGACGCTGTCGCCGTGGCAGGGCCGGCAGTTCATGGCGTAAAGAGCGCGACCCTCGAACAGGCTCTTCTCGATGAGCGCCGCCCTTGCGGTCTCCTGATCCACCTCGCCGGATTCCAACTGCGCCAGAAACTCGGCCATCGGCTCCACGGCGAAAAACTCGAGCATGTGGTCCGGTTCGAATTCCTCCATCCAGCGTTCCACGTCCTCCTGCACTTGCGGAATGAAGGCGACGTCATTGGCCTCAGCCTGTTCGATAAACGCCTCTACTTCGGCATCGATCGGCTTGGAGAAGGGATTTTTTTGTTCCTCGAAACTCTTCGGGAAATTCGATGACGGATGCTGGATGCGCAGCGCCGAGGGAACCTCCAATTTGGGCACAGTGATCTCATAGACCTGCCAGCCGATTAGCGCCGGCACTGCGAACAGGATCACAGCACGGGGAATCCTGCCGTAACCACCGCGCAGGAACTTCTTTACCGGCCTGAGAAAATCATTGAGCCCCTCCTCGGAAAAGGTCACGAACAGGAGCAGCGCGATGACCGTTAGCACCATGTAGATGAACATCAAGGCGCCCGGGACGGGCAGCGGGAAGGGCAGCGTCGTTACCTGCCTGGAAACCGCAGGGATACCCCATTTCACCAGCGCGTAGACGACCAGCAAGGTCAACACCACCGACGCGAAGCTGCCAATCTTGAATTTGCTCATGCTCGCTCGTCCATGACTTTTTCTTCTGTACTTGCCGAGCCGGATTTCTCCGCCTTTCACTCCGCACTCGGCTTCTGCAACATCAGAAAGGATAGGATGTCCTGAAAGTCCTTGACCGTCATCGCCTCGGACAGATC
Organism: Hyphomicrobiales bacterium; assembly: GCA_024222895.1. GTDB lineage: Bacteria > Pseudomonadota > Alphaproteobacteria > Rhizobiales > Kaistiaceae > Bauldia. Next base: position 2,436 of record JAAEOR010000220.1, read on the forward strand.
GTCCGGCATGACGCTCATGGTCTCATCGATCTTGATTTCCTTGATGTCCGGCTTGGCGATCGTGATTACGTCGCCATTGGCCGTGGTGATATCGATCTCGTCGGTTTCGTCGCGCGTCTTCAGACCGACGCTCTGGCGACCTTCCTGGTCGACGACGACATAGGTCTCAAAACCCGTGGTCATGGATTTCACTGGTTGCAAAATAGCTTCCGAGATGAACTTCAGCCCCTTGGTGCTGATGCCCGTGAGATCGGGACCGATCTCGCCGCCTTCGTCATTCAGGGTGTGGCAATCGACGCAGTTGTCTTCAAAGACGATAGCGCCCTCGCCGGGGTCACCGCCGCCGGCCGCCGCCGCCGCCGAAATCTTGGCATAGAAACTCTGCGTCACTTCGCTCGGCCCGGTGTCAATCGCCTCCATGTCCAGATCGCCGCCGAGTGACATCAAATAAGCGACGACCGCCTTGATCTCCTTCAGGCTTAAGGAGATCGGCGGCGCATAGACGACGGCCATCTCGTTCTTGTAGCCGTCAACGACATAGGCGCCGGGACTGGCCAGGCTCTCGACCAGGTAGTCGACGGCGGAAAACTCGGTGCCTTCCTCCTCTGAGCGCTCCAGTGCCCGCTCGGCAGCGCGTGCGCCCATGGGCAGGGGGAATTTTTCCCCGAATTGGCCGTGATTTGGGCCGCGCACGGCGCTTCCCTGACCGCCAACGCTGTGACAGGTGAAGCAGCGACCCTTGCCCCA
>JAAEOR010000221.1 GCA_024222895.1 Hyphomicrobiales bacterium
ACATCGAGCCCGTGGAGCCCATCCTCTCCCAGACCGACGATGGAAAGCCAGGGGCTCATGGTGAACCGCTCGCCAGGGCGTTGACTGCGGCGGCGGCCAATGCGCTGCCGCCGCGCCGGCCACGAAGGGTCAGATAGGGCACGCCCAGCTCCGCCCGCGCCAATGCCTGCTTGGATTCGGCCGCACCGATGAAGCCGACCGGAAAGGCTAGGATCGCTGCCGGCCGGGGCGCGCCTTTCAGCAATTCCTCGACCAGACGGAACAGCGCTGTTGGTGCGTTGCCAATGGCTACCACCGAGCCTTCCAGATCGGGACGCCACAGATCGACTGCCGCGGCAGACCGGGTCGTCGCCTGTTGTCGCGCCAGGCCGGCAACCCGACGATCATTCAGCGTGCAGAGCACATCCACGCCGGCCGGCAGGCGCCGACGCGTGATCCCCGACACGACTATGGTGCAGTCGGCAATCACCGGGGCCGCACGTTGCAGAGCCGCCCGCACCTCAAACGCCGGATCGCCGCCCCAGGCCAGGTCGGAGACAATCGCCGGGTCACCGCAGGCGTGAACCAGGCGCACAGCAACATCGACAATCGACTCCGGCAGTGCCGAAAGATCCGTTGCCGCCCGCACGGCAGCAAACGACCGGCGATAGATCTCTTCCGGGTCGCGCAAATACGCCAGAGAGTGCGTCTCAGACACGCAGTGTCTTCCCTAGTGGAGCGAATTTGACATTTGAGTCCCGTTGGATGCAAGGCTCTCGTTCAAATGTCAAATTCAGAACCTCCACTAGAATCAAAGAGTTGCTAGTGATCCTTTTGACTCCGACATTTGCTCGGGCGTGTGCTGCAAGAGGGTAGCAAATGTCGGAGTCGGACCACTAGCGGCGAGCC
>JAAEOR010000222.1 GCA_024222895.1 Hyphomicrobiales bacterium
CGGCCGCATAAAGGTGAAACCCGGTCGGATCGAACGGCAGGGTGTCGGTGTGAAAATCGCCTTTGGTGAGCCTCGGATCGGTGATCGGCTTGATGCCATAGCACAGTTCGGCAGTGCCGGACGTGATGCCCTTGCCGAAGACCTCGAAGATGGTGATCTCGCCGGACTGCTCGGGTTCGTCTTCGAAGCCGATCGTCCAAAGAGCCGCCAGGTCATCGACCCCGAGGTGCATTTTCGCACGGAGCTCGAAATAGCCGTATTGCGGCACGAACAGACGCTTGGTCTCCTGCGCCTCCTGGACCGTCAAGCCGGGCTTGAACCGGTGCTGGCCCACCGGGCTGCCCAACGGACCGCTGAACTGGCCGGTCTGCAGTGCGGACGAACGCATGTCGCCGTCCATCTCCGGTTTCGCCGGCTTTTGGTCCTCGGCGATCAGCAGCGTCAGCTGTCCGCGCGAGACCGAGTAACGCGCCGCCGACGCCGCCCGCGAACTCCAGTGCGGCAGGTCGTGGGGCCACCATTTGGTTCGATCGAGATCGCTGCCTTCGAAGGTATCCTCGAAGACGAGACTGAATCCGGGGCGTTCACGCAGATTGGGCGGGGTGTCGGCTGGCATGGCGGGGGCCTCTTTCTGGGGCCAGCAAACTCGCCGATGGCGAGCCGCCGAGCAAGGCCGCGAGCCCCGCCTGGTGCGATGCTGCTGACTTTATTTGAAAGCCGCGCTGCGAAGCCACCGGTGATCTCCTGGATCGTTTTGTGTTCAGCAATCTCACGGGCAGTCCTACCTCCCGTCACTTCCAAAGCCGTTATGGTGGCATCTTTACGCAGTCTACCAGCACTGATGTGCTGATTGAGTCGGCTCGTCATTCGCCCAGATTGCCCAATGTATGGTAGGCTATATAGACTAGAACGCTCTTGAGCTTTCCGGTAACAGTGGGAGAATTATTAGCTGGTAGTCTGGGCGCCAACTGTTGTTGCCGAGCGCTCAGAGCAGAGTGTGGCGAGTCCGAGCGCGGTTGATGATCGTCACCGGCTCTATGTTCCTTGATCAACTTCCTGATGGTTCGAAGTACGGCGCCAGTGACAGGGACGCTACGCTGTTGGACCGATGCGCGTGCGTTCGCTGGCTGGTATCCTGTCTGACATGGAGGTACGTCCCGGATCGGGCGGCAAAAAAGCCAACCCGGTTTGAGATTCGGCACCTCAAAGGAATGCACCTCCGCTAGTTTTCCGATAGGGACAGTTTTGAAACCCTTTTGGGGGTCCCACCCTTCCGGCCCGTACGTGAGCCAAGTGCAAGAAATTCCGAGAGGTCTATCTTCATCCGCGTCTGCAGGAGGACATCGTGAGCGAAACTGACGATTCATTTCACAAGCGCCTCGCCGAACGGACTGGGGAACTCCAATCCCGAGAGGACTACGATTGGAGCCGCGCTTCCTCCGTTGCGTGGTTGGAGGAACGGGTGCGACTATGGCCGCGGGACTGGGGCAATGAACTGCGCGGCGTCCTGATCTACGGTGACTTCAAGGCGCCCGCGTCCACTGTCGGCTACCCATCTCTGGGTATAACAGTTCTTCCGGAGAAGCAGGAGAACACCATCGTCCAGGGACCACGGATGGTCCTTGAGGCCACCGTTTCCGTGAAGGAGCGAAGTGTACCCGGCCTCGACGATGCTGTGACAAGGATCAACCTCCTCCTCGGATCTTACACTCTGCGCGAATGGGGCAACGCTTCTTGCGGATGGTGGTCATGGCTAACCCACGATACGGGCGGAGGAGTTATTGGCAAGCCCTTGGACGAGACGTTGGAGAAATCTGCCGCGTCAGTCCTTCAGATGTCGGAAGGGGTCCGCGCGAGAGTGGCATCAGCACTGTTCTGGGTTCGAGAACCTCGCAACATGTTTCCCAGCATCTACCGTTCGGACACACTGAGAATTTTTTCAGCGTACTGGAACGCCTTTGAGTGCTTGGTCGAAGCGGTGTGCGTTTTCCAGCCGAGGAAAATGCCTTCGCGGTCCGAAAAGCAGGTAATGATCGACGAGTTTTTTCGCCAACGCGGGGGAAAAATTACCGCAGAAAATGTTCAGGATTGTTTCCGCGAGATTGTAGATCCCGGATTTCGGGGCAAGGCACGACATGCTCTCGAAGTCTGCTTTGGATCAGAGGCGGCGTCGAAATACTACGAAGAGTGTTTTGCTCAAGGTATGCAGAGCCTGTCCGCGATTAGGAACGCGATCAATCACGGTGACATTGACGCCGAAAATCCCAAAGAGCTGATCCGTGTAAGCGCGAGGCAAAGTCGCCTTTGGATGATCGTTTGGAGAATGTTCGGTCAATTCATACCGTTCGCCGCCCCAGTCGATCCCGAAGCTACGACCTGAGCGCTGACGCTTCGCTATCGGCGAGCAAGCGCGGCCCGAATAGCAGCGACAACGTCAGTACGGATCGCTAGGTCATCCTCGCCCTTCTTGAGCATGTGGCCTCCGCGTTCTGTGGCCGGGGCAAATAAGGAGACGCCGTAGCGACGCTGCTTGCCGAGCCCCCAATATGGGGCGGAGCGCATGCAAACGACAACGCGCTCCCCCCTTTCAGCCTCCGGGAAGAGAACGTCCTGTGCCCAATCCATTGTGACGCGGCAAGACGGCAGGGTAGCCAGCATGTGCTTGCCCGGAAACGTCTTCGAGTGATAGCCGCAGATGTTGAGACGGAAGGCCCGCCAGATCCAGACACCGATAGCCCCGGCCGCGTCGGCCTGCTAAAAGCTGACCAAGAAACTATGATCCTTTTCGATCAACGCGAGGCAATGTCATGCAGACAGTCCGATTCAACGAAGGGGATACGATCCTCACCGAGGGCGAGGACGGCAACACCGCCTTCCTTATCCTCGACGGCCTGGTTGAAGTCACCGTTGGAGAAGGTGCCAAGGCCAAGACCGTTGGAACCCTGGAAACCGGCGATGTGTTCGGCGAGATGAGCCTGCTCGAACCCGGGCCACGGTCGGCGACGGTCAAGGCAGTCAAGAACACCGAATGCGTCGTGACCACCTACGACGAATTCATCGCCTCGATTCAGGATAACCCGGAACGCGCCATCGAATTCATGAAGACGCTCATCCGCCGGCTGCGGCAGATGAATGAGCTGATGGCCAGCATGGATCCGCGCAAGCGCCGGCTCCGCGAAGTCTTCCGCGACTGGCAGGAGTCGGTGGCGGCGTCCGAGGCGGAACTGACCGACGAGGAGAGGCTGCGCCAGCGTGAAGCGATGATGATGGGCTACTGGATGTAGCAACGACCATCGCGGACATCGTCGACATGGTGGCGATTGCCATCCTGACGGCGGCCGGCTAGGAACCTGCCGAACACAAGGCTATTGGCGAATGGCCGCCGGCCGCCCCGATACCCTACCTCTTCCAGAAGGCACGCTGCTTTATGACCACCCGCAAGCTTCTCCTCCTCCCGGGCGACGGCATCGGCCCGGAGGTGATGGCCGCGACCCGCACGATCATCGACTGGTTCAACACGCGCGGTGCCGGATTCACCTATGAGGAGGACCTGGTTGGCGGGTCCGCCTATGAAGCCCACGGGGTCGCCATCTCCGACGCGGCGATGGAAAGCGCCCACGATGCCGACGCCGTGCTGCTGGCTGCCGTTGGCGGCCCGCAATGGGACGATGTCGACTACGATGTGCGGCCGGAAGCCGGGCTGCTGCGGCTCCGCAAGGACATGGAGCTGTTCGCCAATCTCCGGCCGGCGATCTGCTACCCGGCCCTGGCCGACGCCTCGTCGCTGAAACGAGATCTGGTCGAGGGACTGGACATCCTGATTCTGCGCGAGCTGACCGGTGGCGTCTATTTTGGCGAGCCCAAGACCATCACCGACATCGGCAATGGCCAGAAACGGGCTGTCGATACCCAGGTCTACGACACCTTCGAGATCGAGCGCATTGCCCGTGCCGCCTTCGAGCTGGCTCGCACCCGCGGCAACAAGGTGACCTCGATGGAAAAGCGCAACGTCATGAAGTCCGGTGTGCTGTGGCGCGAAGTGGTCGAAACGGTGCATAAAGCCGAATACGTCGACGTCACCCTCGACCACATGCTTGCCGACGCCGGCGGCATGCAGCTGGTGCGGGCGCCGAAGCAGTTCGACGTGATTCTCACCGACAACCTATTCGGCGACATGCTCTCCGACATCGCCGCCATGCTCACCGGCTCACTCGGCATGCTACCGTCGGCTTCGCTCGGCGCCGCCGATCCGGTGACCGGCAAACGCAAGGCGCTCTACGAGCCGGTGCATGGATCGGCTCCCGATATCGCCGGCGAAGGCTCCGCCAATCCGATCGCCATGATCGCATCGTTCGGCATGGCGCTGCGCTACTCGTTCGCCATGACCGGGGAATCGGATCGTCTCGACCAGGCGATCGCTGCCGCCCTCGACAAGGGCCTGCGCACCCCGGACCTGATGAGCGATCGGATGACGCCGGTTGGCACAACCGAAATGACTGACGCGATTGTCGCTGAACTCGATGCCGCAAGCTGACGCGGCGATGGATCTGACCGTATGACCCCACCGGTCCCCAACGTGCCGCAGGCCAACGACACGGACACGACCCGCGTGTTCGCGAATCGCGACCTCGGCCGCATCACCAACATTTCGATCGCCATCCTGCTCGCGGTCATTCCCTACGGTCTCTGGGAGTTGTGGGTGGCATTCTTTTCCGAAAGCAGCGATTCGTTCGGCGCATTATTCGGTGTGGTGTTTGTCGGTGGCGGCGCGATCGGCCTGAATACGATGTGGACGGAAAACCGCGACCAGGTGCAGTGGTTTGATGCCGATTTCGACGCTGGAAAAGGCCGGGTCGCTGTGTGGCGGCCGTTCCGGCCTTTGGTTCTGGATGTCTCGCTGGCGCAGATGAACAACTGGCGCCACTGGATCAAGGTGGGCAAGCGCAACATGCGGACCCACTATCTGATCGCGGCACTGCCCGACTACCCCCGCCCGATCTATTTCGACCTGACACGCAGCCCGGACATTCCCGAAGGCTTCCGACGCCTGGCGCCTGAGGCCGTGGCCGACTATGAGGAAAACACCGGACGGCGTGGCGATGACGACGATGACGACGCCTAGACAAAGAGCGTTCCGCTCTTTGTCAGAATCGCAGGGGCGATTGAGGCGCGCCGCTGTTCGCGCGACGATGCAACGGCACTCGACGCCTGATTTTCGGCTGGCTTGATCGGGGGATGCCCCAACCAGGCGCGACCATCATATAACGCAGAACATGCTTCCACCTAAAAGCGGAACGCCCTAAACCTCGGCGGCCGGGGCCTCCGAACAGGTGGAGTCCATCTCGCGGTTCCAGCCGCGCGACGTCCATTCGGTCTCGGGCCGCAACGTCCCGTCATCGTCCGGTACCGCAACAAAGAACGTGAAGCAATTGTCCCCGTCCCGTTCGACGAAGAAGCACGCCCCGCTCAGGCGCTCGTAGAAAGTGCAGAAGGTATCATCCTCGACCATCCATTCGCCGGAATCGGCGCCTTGGACATCGTGGTAGCGGATCAATCCGTCCTCGAAATAGGTCTCGCTGAAGAACAGGCCGTCCCGGTAGACGCCGTCCAGCGTGATGCCGTCGAAAGCCATCCGGATCTCGAAACCGACCATGTGCCGGTTTCCGGCGCCGGCCATGCCCGATTGCATCAGCAAGAGAGCAGCAAGGACGACGGGTACGATACGCATGATCATTGACTCACTCGGGCGTTCGCGTAGAAGAAACCCGGTTTCTGGAGCATTCCGATGATCCCGCTGTCGACGCAAATGACAGGTTCTGAAATGCTGGCCCTTGAGCACCAGCCTGATCCTACGTCGAAAACGCGGCAGAAATCCATCTGACGCCACCATTTCCGTTCGTGAGCCCCCGAACCCAGGCTCTCGACGGGCCTCGGCGGCAATGAGTCCGCAGCCAAGGGGTCACCCCCTCATCTAGGTCAAATTGGAGCTTGTTTTCATGGGGTACAACGTCGCGATCGTAGGCGCTACCGGCAATGTCGGGCGCGAGATGCTGACGGTTCTGGAGGAACGCGGCTTCCCTGCCGACACCGTCGTTCCGCTTGCATCGCGCCGCAGCCAGGGGACCGAGGTCTCTTATGGCGACCAGACATTGAAGGTGAAGGCCCTGGACGCCTTTGATTTCTCCGGCACCGACATCTGCCTGATGTCGGCCGGTGGCAAGGTGTCGAAGGAGTGGTCGCCGCGGATTGCCGATCAGGGCTGCGTCGTCATCGACAACTCGTCGGCGTGGCGGTACGACGCCGCCGTGCCGCTGATCGTGCCGGAGGTGAATGCCGATGCAGCCAGCGGTTTCAACCGCCGCAACATCATCGCCAATCCCAACTGTTCCACCGCCCAGCTGGTGGTCGCACTGAAGCCGCTGCATGATGCCGCCACGATCACCCGCGCGGTCGTTGCCACCTATCAGTCGGTTTCCGGCGCCGGCAAGGAAGGCCAGGACGAACTATTCACCCAGACACGGGCCGTTTTCGTCTCCGACCCGATCGAGGCCCGGAAATTTACGAAGCGGATCGCCTTCAACGTCATCCCCCATATCGATTCCTTCATGGAGGACGGATCGACCCGTGAAGAGTGGAAGATGGTGGCCGAAACCAAAAAGATCCTCGACCCGAAGATCAAGCTCATCGCCACCTGCGTTCGCGTGCCGGTCTTCGTCTCCCACTCCGAGGCCGTGACGCTGGAGTTCGAAAAGCCGATTACCGCCGACGAAGCGCGCGACATCCTGAGGGAAGCGCCGGGTTGCCTTGTCGTCGACAAGCACGAGGACGGCGGTTACGTCACCCCGTACGAGGCGGTGGGCGAGGACGCGACCTATATCAGCCGCATTCGCGAAGACGCGACCGTCGACAACGGACTGGCGCTGTGGGTGGTTTCCGACAACCTGCGCAAGGGGGCCGCGACCAACGCGGTCCAGATCGCCGAACTCCTGGTCAATCGCAAACTGATCGCGCCGAAGCGCGAGGCTGCGTAGAACGGCGCCGGCGGGTTGCAGGGCGCGTTCCTTCGGAACTCAAACTCTGGTGAGCACGCGCCCCGTCAAACCGGAGCCGCCGACACTACAGGATGTCCGGCGTCCGAACAGCCAATACCGATTGCGGGCGATCAGGGCGTAGACACCGTCGCGGAGCCACAGGGGAACCTGGCGCAGCACGGCGACCCCTTGCCAACCGGGCAGACTGGCCAGAACCGCCAGCGCGGCATCCGAGCGCCGCAGTGCCCGCCCGTCGAGCAGCACCGCATTGGTGTCGGGATCGTCCGGATCAATCTCCAACGCGATCGCCAGGACCCGTCCGTAGGGTGACTCGATCGGCGTGAAGCGGAAACAACCAGCACGGTCGCGTTTGGCGACGAAGCGAACCCACCTGGAAGAGAACACACAGACGCCGTCATAAAGAATGATGCCGTCATCCGGCCACTCGATATGATCGGCCATCACCGGTCCTCAAGTGTCACCAACGCGACGATCATCAATACGATCGCCGGTCCGGTCTTCACCAGGGCGCCGAGTGGTTCGAGCCAGAGTTCCGGCGTAAGCACCGCGGCACCGGTCATATAAAATATGGAGACGGCGATCCCGGCATAAAGGCCGGCCCGGCAGGTGCGACGAAAGGCGATAGCAATACCGATCGTGATGTCGATCAGACTGCTGATCATCGTGGTGGCAACCGCCAGTACCCGCGGAAAGCCATCCGCCAGAAGAATTGCCGTGGCGGCGTCAAAGGCCGCCAGCGCGATGACGCCGGAGAGTGCCCAGAACACCGCCAGCACCGCGATGATCAATGGTTTGAGCAGGTAGAGACGGGCAAACCAGGCTTCCTGGACGGACGCCGGTACAGCCTGAACCGCTTCCGTCAGTGTCTGCGGCACAATGCCGGTGGCCTCCATCCACACCTTCGGATCGCCGGCGACGCCGCGCCGCATTTCGGCGAGCGCGTTGCTCCGGATGGGCGGACGCCAGCCGAGCCGGCCGGCTAGGTCTCCCGCCATCGCGCCAAGGTCCATGAGCCAAGATGGCAAACGGGCTATAGGGGACGGGCCGCCCAGCCGCCGGCGAAAGGCGTCGACCACCACCGAAACGGTGGGGATCTCTGGCGCCATCACGTCCCAGTCGGCTGACCATCGGCACTCGCCGGCCGACCATCGCCGCGCCACGTCCCCAACCGTTGCAACGATATCCCTGACATCAGTCACTGCAAACGGCCGTTCGCCAACCGCTGCGGGAAGTGCGACGGGCAGCGTCGCCAGGGCGCGCATCAATGCGCTGCCGCCATAGGCCGGTGGCGCGACGACGAAGCCGGGGCGAAGCAGGACATGGGGGACATCGCCACCGACCACCGATCGCTCACCGGCACGTTTCGTTTGCGCGAAGTCGGTCCGATCGCCGTCGCCAGCCCCCGGTATCGTCAGGTGTACCAGCAGCACGGAGGTTGGCCGGCTGGCCAGTGCCGACACCAGGCGGCGAACGAAATCATCATGGACCGCGACCGTTCCATCGGCGCCACCGCCCTGAAGCACGCCGACGCAGTTGACGACCACGTCGACCCGGTCGACCCCCTCGACCCGGTGGTCGGAAAAAAGGGCTGCCAGCTCCGTCGCATCCCAGCTGACGAAGGGGACTTCGACTGAGTCTCCGCCGAATTCGGCTTTCTGCGCCGCCGTAAAGCGACGGGCGATCGCCACCACCCGAAAGTCCTGATCCCGCAAGCCGGCGGCGACCGCCCGACCGATCAGGCCGGAGGCACCGAGCACCGCGATCGTTGGTTGCTGCTGCAAGGGCTTCACCAGACCGGCTTGGCGATCATCAGCCAGATGATCACCATCACGGAGCCGAAGCCGGGAACGCCGAACGCAAACCAGAGACGGAACAGGCGGTGGTACGCAGCGGGAAGCGGCGTGCCCTCGGCCGCGGCCATCCGGGCGAGGTCTCGCATGTGCCTTTGCATCCACACCACCGGCAGCCAGAAGCCTCCGGCGACGACATAAAGGGCGAGCGAGGCGACGATCCACCCCTCGGACAGGGGGATGCCGATTTCCCGCGCCAGCAGATAACCGCTGACCGGCTGAACCGCGACGGCGGTCGCGGTGAAGATCCAATCGGCCTTGACCACCACCGCCGCCGTGCGGGCAACGAAGTCCGGCACGCCACTGCGATGGGCCATGAGCATGAAGAAGGCAATCCCGATGCCCGTGCCGAGAATGACCATCGCACCAATCACATGAAGATATTTGAGCGCGAGATAGGTCACGACAGCCCAGACGAGCGCGAAACGGCGGTGATCAGGCATCGCACGGCAGCGCCGGCAAGAGAAGCGTTACTGAATGGCGGCAGAAAAGACGCTGTTGCAATCGCGCCCCAACTCTCGCCGCAATCCAGCTGTTTGTCTTGCCGCGAGGGGTATGACGGAGACTTGACCATGACACCATGTCGCGCCCGCGTGGCCCTCATCCTCGCGTTCCTGTTCTTTTGCTGGACCTCTCCTGTTTTGGCCGCAATTCCCGAAGCTCCCCTGATTGGGACACACTGGACACTGGTCTCCGTCGGTGGGGCACCGGCGGAACGCGATCGCAGAGAGCCGCACCTCGTCTTCGGCCCCGCCGGGGCCCTGTCCGGCAACACCGGCTGCAACAATCTCCGCGCCGTCTACACCCTCGACAACGACCGCCTTTCGTTCAGCCCGATCATGACCACCCGGATGTACTGCCGGAAGGTTGCCGAGACGGAGCAAGGATTGCTGATGGCCCTGCGCGATGTCACCGGTTGGGAGATTGAAGGAAACGACCTCCGCCTGATCGGATCGGCCGGTGCAACACTCGCCGTCTTCACTACGGTGGCCTGAAGCCAAACCCAAGCCCCGCTGCCGAACGTTACCGATAGCCGTTAAGCCGACTCTCGTGGCGACGGGGAACAGATGGAAGCACTGCTTCGATACGTTGCGTTGCGGGTCGGACGTCGCCAACGCGATCCGGCAGACCGATCGGCATGTCCATTGCGATCACCACCGGCATCCATCGACGCCGGCGACGCACGCTACGATTGGTCGTCAGTTCGATTTTCCGCCACAGCCGCGGGGTCGGACGATGGCGCGGGAAACAGGTCCTGGCCGCCGGATAGCGGCATCTCGTCGTCGCCCTGCTCACGGGCCAGGTCGATCAATCCGCGCGTTGCCTGGGCGGCGTGTTCAAGCGCCAGCGGTGGGTCGAAACCGTCAAGCCGATGTCCGAAATAGAGCGCTGAAAACAGGTCACCGGTGCCGTGCGGGACATTCTCATGGAGCCCGTTTGCCACAAGGACCGTCTCGCGTCCGGTGACCAGAAGGTTGCCGATCCGGCCGGGCGGGGCAAAAGCAGATGTCACCACCGTCTCACAGGGCCCCAGCGCCCCCGCCATTCGCACCAGGTCAGCCTGATCCCGGGCCTCGGTTCCCGTCAGCCAGGCCAGTTCATAGCGATTTGGTGTGGCAATATCGGCCAGCGGGATCAAACGGTCACGGATCGCGGCGGCAATCGATTCCGGCCGATACTTGCCACCGACATCGCCAATGATCGGATCGCAGAGATACCGGAGATCGGGATTGGCGGCCTTGATCGCTTCAATCAGAGCCGCGATTGGCTCAACCTGGCTGGCGTCACCAAGATAACCCGTGAGGATGCCGCCAACCTCGCCAATCCATGGCGCCCGCCGCAGGTCGTCGAACAAGGCCGCAAACGTCTCCGCATCCGGGATAAAATGTGTCGACGGGCTGTGCCCGGGGTGCCAGACATAGGTCACCGTCGGCACCATCCATACCGGAAAGCCTAGCCGCTGCAGGGCGAACCCACTGGCGCGGCCCCCGACCGACCCACGCACAACCTGGCTGTTGACAACGATGACCGCCGGTTTTGGTTTTATTTTCGCCATGGTCCTGTCGCGCGGAATGAATGCGATTTGATCGGATAGACCATATGGCGGGCGGCTTCCACCCGTTGCTGTGAAGCCGACCGTTGCCACTTGATGCCGTAAGCCCGTAAACGGCAGTGGAAGAGCGAAAAGTCGCGATTCAATCCGCGTGGCATTTGCTCTAGTGTCTCGCCGGGCTTTTGGGGGAGATCGAGAAGTATGGCGGCAACGCCGCGTCCGCGCCGCAGCGCGCTGTATGTTCCGGGATCGAATGCCCGCGCTCTCGACAAGGGCCGAACGATCGCGGCTGACGTCCTGATCCTGGATCTGGAAGACGCAGTCGGCGTCGAAGAGAAGGAGATGGCGCGCGCCGCCGTGGCCGCGGCCGTGAACGTCCACGCATATGGCAAGCGCGAGGTTGTGGTCCGGGTCAACGGCCTTGGGACCCCCTGGATTGCCCGCGATATTGCCGCTGTGGTTGCAGCGGAGCCCGACGCAATATTGATCCCGAAGATTTCCCGGGCCGAGGACATCCGCCGCGCTCGAGCGGCACTCGCCGCCGCTCAGGCACCCCGCGGCCTGGCGCTATGGGCAATGATCGAGACGCCGCTGGCAGTGCTCAATATCGCGTCGATTACTGCGGCTGCTCACGCGGGCGACGCGGTGCCAATCGACACATTGGTTATGGGCACCAATGACCTTGCCCGTGAGATGCACATTCCGCCCGCCGCCGGACGCCGGGCCTTGCAGCCGGCACTCACCCAGTGCGTGCTGGCGGCGCGGGCCCACGGGCTGGCGATACTCGATGGAACCTTCAACAGCCTGTCGGACTGGCCCCGCTTCCGAGCCGAATGCGAAGATGGCCGCGATCTCGGGATGGACGGCAAGACCCTCATTCATCCGCGGCAGGTGCCGATCGCCAACGAACTGTTTGCGCCGAGCGATGCGGATGTTGCCTGGGCAGAAAAGATCCTGAACGCCTTCGCGCGACCGGAGAATGTCGACCGGGCCGTCATTTCCGTCGAGGGCGAAATGGTCGAGCGGCTCCATGCCCAGGTCGCGGAGCGCATCATTGAAACCGCGACCGCGATCCTGCCCGACGCCGACTGAGGTCCCGTTCAGATTCGTGACACGGGCGGAGAAGTGCAGAGGCCTTTTCCTTACCCATAAGCGCTCATCCGTCCACCGCGCTTTCCGGGCGTAAAAGTGCAAAACACTTTTCCTGAAAGCGGCAATCTATCCATCGCGCTTTCCGGGCGGAAAAGTGCAAACACTTTTCCTGAAAGCGCTTAGTGCCAGGGGCGTTCGTCGGCGAGCCGTTCTTCGTGCTTGTCGATGTGGTGGTCTTTTTCCAGAGACAAGCCAATCTCGTCGAGACCGTTCAGCAGGCAGTGCTTCTTGAACGGATCGATATCGAAGGTCACCAGGCCGCCGTCCGGCCCGCGGATTTCCTGGGCCTCGAGGTCGACCGAAATCGTCGCATTGGCGCCACGTTCCGCGTCGTCCATCAGCTTGGCGAGGTCTTCCTTGGAAACAACGATCGGCAGAATGCCGTTCTTGAAGCAGTTGTTGTAGAAGATGTCGGCAAAACTGGTGGAGATCACGCAGCGGATGCCCCAGTCGAGCAGCGCCCATGGCGCATGCTCACGGCTCGAGCCACAGCCGAAATTGTCCCCGGCGACCAGGATCTGGGCGTCCTTGTAGGCCTCGTGATTGAGCACGAAGTCCTTATTGTCGCTGCCGTCATCATGGTAGCGGAGTTCGGAGAACAGTCCCGTACCGAGGCCGGTCCGCTTGATGGTCTTCAGATAGTCCTTGGGGATGATCATATCGGTATCGACATTGATCATCGGCAGGGGCATGGCAACGGCGGTCAGTTTGTCGAATTTCTGCATGGCGCAAGTCCTCTCCTGCCGCATCATGTGCGACGGCGGAGCCGGGAGGTCAAGAGGCCGGTTACCGTGGATAATCAATCATCTTGAAGGGTCGCCCCACACATATGTGGCGCCGAACCAACCAACCTTAGCCCGCCTCGCGCTCCAGCGCTTCCATGTCGGCATCGGAAAGGCCGAAATGGTGACCGATTTCGTGGATCAGAACATGGGTAACGATGCCGCCGAGGGTTTCGTCATGGTCGGCCCAGTAATCGAGGATCGGCCGGCGGTAGAGCCAGATCATGTTGGGCATCTCGCCGGTCTGCGGCACGGCGCCCGCGTGGGCCATGCCGACGCCCTGGAACAAGCCGAGCAGGCCGAACTCCGACTTGATCCCGAGTTCGTCGAGGACTTCACGCTCGGCAAAGTCGGCCACCTGAATCGGGATCTCACCGGTCAGCGCCCGAAACTCCACCGGAAGCGCCGCAAACGCCGATCGCCCGATCGCCGCCAGGTCATCCAGCGTCGGAGCGCCGGTGCGGTGCCAGTCCGGCTGGCACCGGCTCATGCCGGCCCGTAGGTGAAGAGCAGATAGAGCGCCAGGGCGAACAACGCCACAAAGCCAAGCCAGCGGCCCGTCCGCTTTGCCCAGATCTCCAGCTTGTCCGGCGATTCAGGCGTACCGGCCATCCCCATCACCGCGAGACGATCGGTACCGAGAAGACCGACCAGCCGGCCGGGCGGCCGAACCGCTCTGCCAGGCTATTGGCGACCGGCGGTTTGTCGGGGGTAACCCAGTGGATATCGCACCAGTCCCGATGGATCGCCTCGGCGGTCAGTGCCTCGATCAAGGACTGCTCGACACCGTTTTCACGCGCCGCCTGGGCAACGAACATTTCGTTCAACTGGCCGGTGCGCCGCCCGGTCATCGGATCGGGCAGATCGAAGAACAGGGCAAACCCGATCAGGTTCCCGTCACGTCGCGCACCGATGATTTCCGCGGTGCGATCGCTCAGCAGCCGTTCGGCGTAGAACTGGTCGGGACGGCCCGGAGCGCCGCGTTTGCGCTCCTGCACACAGGCCGCCACCAGCGGCGCCAGTTCGTGGGCGTCGTCAATCGTCAGAAGTTGGGTTTCAATTTCGCTCATGAGCGCCAGTTTCAACGGCTGTGGCGCCCGGTCAAGCCGAACCTGAACGGCAAATGAACGCGGACCTCAGCCCGAGTTCAGGACGAGTGGCAACAATGGCCCCCAGGCGACGAAAAACCGAACGCGAGTGCAGGCGCGTCCGCGAAGGAGCGAAGTCCATGTTGAGAAAGTCCATCATCGCAGGTGCAGCAGCCATCCTCGTCGGGATCGGTTCCTTGGCGGCAACAACCACGCCGGCATCGGCCGGGTCTTATGGTGGCGGTTACGTCGGCGGCAATGGCTGGTATTTCGGCTGGGGACAGTGGCCGCGCTACAAGCCATATCACCCGCCGCGCCGGCCGGTCTACAAGCCGGCCCGCCGAAAGGTCTGCGTGCCCAAATACAAGACCGTACGCGCCTGGAAGCCGCGCTACGGCTGGGTTTCCTACAGGGTTTATGCCGGGCGGGTATGCAAATGGAGGCCTGTGTACAAAAAATGGTGATCGAAACCTTAAAACTGCCCCGAAATGGCCACGGCCCCGCCAATACGGGGCCGCTTTCCTGAAGTTTGATGTCATCATGAAAGCTTGCGTGAAGGCAGATCGTTCCTATGTAGAGTCGGAGAGTGACGTCGTTCACTGCATGGAAAGGTGGTTTGAGCCACACTGTGATTAAGGGCCGATAACGAGCCTATACAGGGACTAGCGCAATGAGCATCAGGATACCGATCGGTTCGGCAGCCGCTCTCTTCGAGGAAGGCGCCACCGACTTTGCCCCACCTCCAGAAAAAGTTGTTCGTTTTGCCGACACAACCGTTGACATGGTTGCGGGAGACGACAACGCCATCCGTTTGCGTCCGGTCGATACAGCGCCGTCGCAGAAAAGGAACCCGAACAGACACTATCACTGAGCGGCTTATTCCCCCACCCCGACCTCCAAAGCTGCCAGTTGAAGAACGGCCCTGCGCGCCCCCGCAGGGCCGTTCGCTGTTTCGGGCTGCGCTCCTCCCCCGATTTCGGGGGAGGTGGCGACGCGAAGCGGCGTCGGAGGGGGCGCTCTGGAGCGATCCAACAGTATCGCTCAGCCTTCGATAGCTGCCCGCGCAGGACTGAACCACCCGCTCCACCGTCCCATTACACCGCTGCATCACCTCGACTGCAGGCATCCGTTGTGTCCTGATTTCCTGTCCGCGCAGCCAGACGTCGCGCCGTTCATCGGTTCCGGCTGGTCGCCGAAGGCATGGCTCCATCCGTCGATGTCCACCGCGAGCCGGGCGGCGGCGCAAGAGACGTCGATGACGCAAGGGACCAACCAGATGCTGCCGGCGGAACACCGGCCGACCCGGATAACGGGCCGGCAGCCACAGCCGGACTTCAGGCGGTGTCATTGGCTGCCGCAGCCGCCATTCTTGATCGCTCCTGATGCTCCTCTCACATCAGCGCCCCCTCCGACATGCTGCGCATGCCACCTCCCCCGCAAAAACGCGGGGGAGAAGGTCGCGTCCAGCCAACTTCAGCACAACGATCCAACGGCACGCCTCCACGGGTTGGGCAGGCCAATCGGGGGATGCGCTGAACAAGACCCTGCGGCCATCCGAACGGCCGGACCCGTTCCCGTTAGATTTGTTCCAGACGTCTGTGCTGTCCGGACGGCAGTGTCACGGCGATACTGTCCCCCGGCCGGACAAGGCCGGTGGACGCGACGACGGCCATGACGCCAGCTTTGCGGATCAGGCCACCATCGGCATCGCGTTCGAGCACCGCGTTCATCAGTCCGGACCGGAAGTCGTTCAGCTGGTGGCAGGGATTGCGCAGTCCGGTCACAACAACCGATGCCGCGTCGCCGAGTGCAAGTCGGGCGCCGGTCGGAAGGCCAAGCGATCCCGGCGGTGGTGATGTTCTCACCCATGTCGCCGGGTGCGATCCGGAACCCCTGCACCCGCAATTCGTCGAACAGCTCGCCATGGATCAGGTGAACCTGCCGGAGGTTTGGCTGGCTCGGGTCGCGTGCAACCCGCGACCGATGCCTGACCGTCTCACCGCAATGGGCGTCGCCTTCGACGCCCAGCCCGGCGAGCAGCTTCACGAACGGCACGCTCTGCTTGCTGAACGTATGGGTGTCGCTCAGACTGACGGCCCTGACGACCGGGACCGCTTCGCCGTCGACCATGTTCAGGAGGCGCTCCACTCCCGCACGTCAACGAATCGGCCGGCGATCGCTGCCGCGGCAGCCATGGCCGGCGACACCAGATGGGTGCGGCCCTTGAAGCCCTGGCGACCCTCGAAGTTGCGGTTGGATGTGGAGGCACACCGCTCGCCCGGCCGCAGGCGATCGTCGTTCATCGCCAGGCACATCGAACACCCGGGTTCGCGCCACTCAAAGCCGGCGGCGATGAACACCTTGTCCAGGCCTTCCGCCTCCGCCTGTTCCTTGACCAGACCGGAGCCGGGCACGACTATGGCGTTGACCCCTTCCTGCACCTTGTGGTCACCGACAACCTTGGCGGCGGCGCGCAAATCCTCGATCCGGCCGTTGGTGCAGGAGCCGAGGAAGACCCGCTCGACGGAGATGTCCTGGATCCGGGTTCCGGCGGCCAGGCCCATGTAGTCGAGCGCCCGCTCAACCGCACGGCGGCGGTCCGGGTCATCGATCTCGGCCGGATCCGGGACCTTACCGTCGATGGTGACGACATTCTCGGGACTGGTTCCCCAGGTGACCAGCGGCGGCAGCACCGATGCATCGAGTCGTTCTTCACGGTCGAATTC
>JAAEOR010000223.1 GCA_024222895.1 Hyphomicrobiales bacterium
ACGATGCGCTTGAT
Source organism: Hyphomicrobiales bacterium (assembly GCA_024222895.1). GTDB lineage: Bacteria > Pseudomonadota > Alphaproteobacteria > Rhizobiales > Kaistiaceae > Bauldia. The sequence continues at coordinate 15 of JAAEOR010000223.1, forward strand.
GCCTTTGCGGCGCCGGAGGTTCGCGGCAATCCCAAGGCGCGTCAGGAGTGGGCGGTGGATCAGGTCAAGCTCGCCGCGCGGGCCAGCCGCAACCTTGGCCTGGACGCGCATGTGACCTTCTCCGGCGCGCTTGCCTGGCCGTTTCTCTATCCATGGCCGCCGCGTCCCGCCGGTCTCATCGAAACAGCCTTCGAGGAGCTGGCAAACCGGTGGAGGCCGATCCTCGACCTCCACGAGGAACTGGGCGTCGATGCCTGCTTCGAGCTCCATCCCGGCGAAGATCTTTTCGACGGAACGTCGTTTGAAAGGTTTCTCGCGAATGTGGACAACCATCCGCGCTGCTGCATCAACTACGATCCGTCACACTTCCGATTGCAGAACCTCGACTATGTCGGATTCATCGATGTCTATCACGAGCGGATCAAGGCCTTCCACGTCAAGGACGCCGAGCTGCGGTCGACGCCGAAGCAGGGTGTCTATTCCGGTTTTGCCGACTGGCCCGATCGTGCCGGTCGCTTTCGCTCACTCGGCGACGGCGATGTCGACTTTGCCGCCATCTTCACCCAGCTCTCGGTGCACAATTACGACAGCTGGGCGGTGCTGGAATGGGAGTGCGCGGTGAAGCATCGGGAGCAAGGCGCGCGCGAAGGCGCCCCGTTTATTCAGCAGCATCTGATCCGGGTCAGCGAAAGCACCTTCGATGATTTCATCGACCAGGAGGCAGACCGCAGTGCGGTTGACCGGGCCCTTGGTTTGAACCGGTAACCGCGGCATCGCGTTGCGGTGGTCGTGGGCCGCAAGTGTACGGGGCAGTGGCGGCCTGGAGTTTCGGTGTTCGAGGGGAAGGTCCGCGGGCGGATACCTCCGCGCCTCCGCTTTTTGGGATTCCCATCGTTCTAACGTCGGGCCGATTGCGTTGGAGCATCTTTGACAGGTGCCTTGTCGGCTCTTTGTGTCACCCGGGACGTTTGTCGGCGCTAACACCATGCGAGGACCCTGCCAAGAATGGTTCTTGTGACCAGCCGCTATCCCACAAGGTGCACGGCATGCGCTCCGCAGTGAGCCATACTATTCTTGGGCGACAAATCGTCCGATCGGGCCGCGCCGCTGTTGTCTGCAACGGTACGCGGTAGCCTCGGATCGGGCGAGGCCGTATAGAACCGCGATGGCGAATCTTCCTCCCGAGATCGTTGCGAGCCTGGTGACGCAGGGCCTGATCGGCGCCGGCGTGTCGGTCGAGGCTGAGCGTCTGACTGGTGGCGTGTCGTCCGACATCTGGAAGGTGGGCGCCGGCGACCGGGTTTTCTGCGTCAAGCGGGCGATGGCCCAACTCGCGGTCAAAGACGAGTGGCTGGTTCCGGTCGAGCGGAACCACTACGAGCGCGAATGGTACGAGACGGTTGCGGCCCGGGTCCCCGGCGTGGCGCCGGCGGTGCTTGGCTACGACGATGACGTGTTGTTCGTCGCCATGGCCTGGCTCGACCCGGACCACTACACGCTGTGGAAGCCGGACCTGCTCGCCGGGCGAGTCGATCAGGCGTTTGCCGTTGCGGTCGGCGCCAAGCTCTCGGAAATCCACGCCGCGACCGCCGGTGATGCCGGCATTGCAGCACGATTCGCCACCGATGCACTCTTCGAGGC
>JAAEOR010000224.1 GCA_024222895.1 Hyphomicrobiales bacterium
ATATCGCTGGCATTGGCCCATGCCGGTGCCGACGTTGCCCTTGGTCTCCGGGTTGCCGGGACTGCCGACGATCTGGTTGCCGAAATCGAGACGCTGGGTCGGCGAGCATTGCCATTGACCATGGATGTCACCAGCCTCGAAGAAATCAATGTGGCGGTCGAGCAGATGACGGAGCAATGGGAGCGGATCGATATCCTGGTCAACAATGCTGGCGGCGGCACCCCCGACGCACCAGTCGAGGACATGACCGAGGCCAACTTCGACCACACCGTTGCGGTCAATCTGAAGGGGACATTCTTCGCCAGCCAGGCGGTCGGCCGGTTGATGATCCGTCAGAATTTCGGGCGGATCGTCAATGTGAGTTCACAAGCCGGCCATGCGGCATTGCCGGGCGAGGCGGTCTACTGCATGACCAAGGCCGGCATCTCCCACTTGACCAAATGTCTGGCGGTGGAATGGGGCAAACACGGCATCACCGTTAACGCTGTTGCGCCGACATTCATCGCCACACCGGGAACGGAGGACATGTTGTCGGATCCGGCGTTCAGGGCCGACGTCATCGAGCGGATCGCCGCGCTGCATCGGATCGGGGAACCGGTCGAAGTTGCTGGCGCCGTTGTCTTTGTGGTTTCACCGGCCGCGGCAATGGTAACCGGCGATGTCTTGATGATCGAAGGCGGCTGGACCGCCCGCTGATCGTAATCAACACGTCAATTGAATCCTTTAACGGATTGAAAAGACGAAGACTTCACACGATGACTACAGGACTTCATGACCGACAGCATCCTCATCCTCGACTTTGGCAGCCAGGTCACCCAGCTGATCGCGCGGCGGGTTCGCGAGGCCGGAGTCTACTCCGAGATCGCGCCTTTCAATCGGGCTGAAGAGGCGATCGCCCGCTTGAGACCCAAGGGCCTGATCCTGTCCGGCGGACCAGCGTCGGTCCTCGACGAGCAGGCGCCATTGCCACCCGCCTCGATCTACGACACCGGGCTGCCTGTCCTCGGAATCTGCTATGGCGAGCAGGCCATCGCGCTCCAGCTCGGTGGCACCGTTGAAGCCGAGCACAATCGCGAATTCGGTCGAGCCTTCGTTGAGGTTGCGACACCGTCGGCGCTGTTTGACGGCGTATGGAGTGTCGGTGAGCGCCATCAGGTGTGGATGAGCCACGGCGACCGGGTGACGCGTTTGCCGCCCGGTTTCGCGGTTGTCGGCACGTCGGAAAACGCGCCCTACGCCATGATCGCCGACGAGGCGCGCAAGCTTTTTGCGATCCAGTTTCACCCCGAAGTGGTCCATACCCCGGACGGCGGCCGTTTGCTCGCGCGCTTCGCCCGCGAGGTCGCCGGCTGCGCAGGCGACTGGACCATGGCGGCGTTCCGTGACCAGGCGATCGACCGCATCCGGACGACGGTGGGAACGGGCCGGGTTATCTGCGGATTGTCCGGCGGCGTCGATTCAGCGGTTGCCGCCGTGCTGATCCATGAGGCGATCGGCGATCAGCTGACCTGCGTCTTTGTCGACCATGGGCTGCTGCGGCAGGACGAGGCCGACGAGGTGGTCGACCTGTTTCGTGGCCATTACAACATCCCACTCATCCACGCGAGCGAGTCTGATCGGTTCCTCGGCGCGCTTGCCGGGGTGAGCGATCCGGAGACCAAACGCAAGATCATCGGTAGCCTGTTCATCGACGTGTTCGATGCAGAGGCTGCCAAGCTGGGTGTCATCGACTTTCTCGCCCAGGGCACCCTCTACCCCGACGTGATCGAGAGTGTCTCGGCTCTCGGCGGGCCGTCGGTGACGATCAAATCGCACCACAATGTCGGCGGTCTACCGGAACGGATGAAGCTGAAGCTGCTGGAACCGCTCCGCGATCTCTTCAAGGACGAGGTGCGCGCGCTGGGGCGTGAGCTCGGCCTGCCGGAAGCCTTCGTCGCCCGTCATCCGTTTCCCGGCCCGGGTCTGGCGATCCGCTGTCCGGGCGCGGTCAGTGAAGACAAGCTGGCGATCCTGAGGAAGGCCGACGCGATCTATCTCGACGAGATCCGCAAAGCCGGCCTCTATGATGCCATCTGGCAAGCCTTCGCCGTTCTGCTGCCGGTCCAGACCGTCGGGGTGATGGGCGACAGCCGCACCTATGACCAGGTCCTCGCCCTGCGAGCCGTGACGGCGACCGATGGCATGACCGCGGATTTCTATCATTTCGACATGGCATTTCTCGGCCGAGTCGCGACCCGCATCATCAACGAAGTCAAAGGCGTCAACCGGGTCGTTTATGATGTGACGTCCAAACCGCCCGGCACGATCGAGTGGGAATAGCGATAGGATGGCGAAGCGGGAACGAAGATGGGTGAGGACCAAAGCGATTACCAAGGAGGAGAAGGAAGCCGTCGCTGCCATTTGCGAACGCTTTGTCGCCGAGGTTCTCAAGCCTCGCATCCTGCCTGAGATTCGCCGGACCCAGTTCAACTACCCGATCGAAATCTTCGGCAAATGGAGAGGAAGCAAATACAGTTTCATTGCACGTTACCGCTCGGGTTTTTCCGACAATCTCGGCGCCGAATTCGACTCGGCCTTAATCCGACTCGACCACTTGGAGGAGTGCCTCGAAGAGACCCGTTTCGACGTGATGTGGCGTAGGTATACCGGGCAGTGGTGGTGTCTCTATCCCTCCGTAGGGCTGGAGGAGGCCCTTCGGCTCATTGAGACCGAGCCGCTGCTCCAGGCGATCTCATGAGGTCACAGCGCGAGCCCTGCACCGACCTCGACACGCTGCGCGAACTGGCCGGCGAGACGGAGTTTGAGCTGCGGCCAGGCCAGAAGTGAATTTCCTCGCCCTCCAACCCATCGGAGATCGATCCCGACTTCGCTTCTGGCTCATTTTTGAGAAGTCGAATCACTTTCGTTGTGGCAAGACGAATCGGGAAGTTGGACAGGAGGTTGCGATACCGTTGCTGACCGCCAGCCTGACAAGCCCAGATCAATGGGGCCATCATTTCCGCCTGGATCAACCAGATCTGCGGACCTAGAGAAATTCTTGCTGACCGGAACGGAATGCATTTCGATGAAGTCCAAGCGCCGATCCACGAAATCCGCCGCCAAGCCGAACAAGCAACCCAAGCTTTCGCGCACTCATGCGCCCCCCAATCTGTCGCCGCTGGATTGGCAACGCGGCTTGCGCCGCCAGTTCGGCCGGGAGCAGGATTTCGGTTTTGAAAATATCGGCAGCGAGCCGTTCTTCTCGGAATTCAGGGTCACTAATCCTGTTTCGAAATCCAGCTATCGCGTGGCGATTCGAGGCCTGGGGCCAGGCGGCAATTTCTGTTCATGCCCCGATTATGCCACCAGCGAATTGGGTACTTGCAAGCACATCGAATTCACGATCGCCCGGCTGCAGAAGAAGCGCGGCGCGAAAACAGCGTTTGCGCGGGGCTACCAGCCGGCGTTTTCCGAGCTGTATCTGCGCAATGACGTCAGGCGTTGTGTGTATTTCCGTGCCGGAACGGATTGCCCTCCCGCACTGAGGGAGACCGCCGCCGGGCTGTTCGACACCGAACACGACGGGATGCTCCCCGACGACCGCTTTGAGGAACTCCAGCACTTCATGACAGTAGCGTCCAAGGCCGATCATGAGTTGCGTGCCTATGACGACGCTCTCGATTTCGTCGCCGGCCGCCGAGACGCGGACCGACGCGTCGCAAAGCTCGCGCACTTGTTCCCACGTGGCGCTACCGATCCCAAGCTGCTGGCGCTCTTGAAGGCGCCGCTTTATCCCTATCAGGCGGAGGGCGCGCTGTTCCTGGTCCGAGCCGGCCGGGCGCTGATCTGCGACGATATGGGCTTGGGCAAGACCATCCAGGCGATCGCCGCGACAGAAATACTGGCAAGGCATTTCGGCGTCTCAAAAGTGCTGGTGGTCTGTCCGACTTCGCTCAAATACCAGTGGCAAAGCGAGATCATACGTTTCTCGGGTCGACAGGGCGAACATGGGGTGCGTGTCATCAGCGGCGGTCGGGCGCAGCGGCAGAAGGATTTCGCGCTGGACGATTTCTACAAGATCACAAACTACGAAAAGCTCAAGCCCGATCTGGATCTGATCGCCGACTGGGCTCCCGAACTGGTGATCGTCGATGAAGCACAGCGGGTGAAGAACTGGAACACCATTGCGGCGCGTGCTTTGAAACGCGTCGACAGCCCATACGCGATCGTGCTGACCGGGACGCCCCTGGAGAATAAGCTGGAAGAGCTGATCTCAATTGTCCAGTTTGTCGATCAGCATCGGCTGGGGCCAACCTGGAAGCTGCTGCACGAGCATCAGGTCAAGGACGAAGCCGGGCGCGTCACGGGCTATACCGGGCTTGAAGGGATCGGCCAGACGCTGGCGCCGGTCATGATTCGTCGGCGGAAATCCGAGGTGCTGAGGCAGTTGCCTGACCGGACCGATCAGAATCTGCTCGTGCCGATGACCGAGATGCAAATGCTCTATCATCGGGAAAACGCCGACACGGTGGCGAGGATCGTCCGGCGGTGGCGCAAGACCAAATTCTTGTCCGACATGGACCAGCGACGGCTAACCTGTGCGCTCCAGAACATGCGCATGTCGTGCAACAGCACCTATCTGCTGGACCAGGAAACCGATCATGGCGTCAAGGCCGATGAATTGGCGGCGCTTTTCAAGGGCTTGTTCGCCGATCCCGAGGCCAAGGCAGTGGTTTTTTCGCAATGGACGCGAACCCATGACATCATTGTTCGTCGTCTCGAAATGCGTGGTTTCGGCTACGTCAGATTCCACGGCGGCGTTCCATCGGAAAAACGACCGGCACTGGTTGAGCGGTTTCGAGACGACCCCACTTGCCGCGTGTTCCTGTCCACCGACGCGGGCGGCACTGGCCTCAACCTGCAGCATGCTTCGACTCTGGTGAACATGGACCTGCCGTGGAACCCGGCAATTCTCGAACAGCGCATCGCCCGCATTCATCGTATGGGCCAGGCACGGCCGGTGCGGGTCGTCAATTTCGTGGCAAAGGGCACAATCGAGGAAGGAATGCTTTCGGTGCTCGCGTTCAAGCGCTCGTTGTCCGCTGGAATTCTCGACGGTGGCAGCAGCGAGATTTCGCTCGGCGGGTCGCGGCTCAACCGCTTCATGAAGGATGTGGAAAACGTCACCGGGCGTATGGGTGAAGGCGAGGCCGTGACGCCAGCTGAGGAAGTGAAGAATACCGGCACTCCCGGTGATGCCGGATCCGGGGAAGATGCAAACGCCGATGTGAATATCCAAGCTGACGAGATGGCGGCAATACCGGCTGACGCGGCTGCAGCATCACCGCGCGACGCAGAATCCGATCCGTGGCAGGTCTTGGTTGAGGTCGGTGCGCAGTTTGTCACCGCTCTTGCGGCCGCCAACGATCCCGGCGCTCCTGCGCATCCATGGATTGAGCGGGATCCAGCCACCGGTGCACAAAACCTCAAAATGCCTCTTCCGCCGCCGGAAACCGCCAGGCAACTCGCCGATGCGCTCACGACGCTAGCGGAAAGCTTGCGGGGCAGGATTGCATGAACGAGGGCGCCGTCCCGTTAGGTGTAACGGGCGCTGTGACGACGCTGTGGAATGCACAGGTTCGGCACACCAGTTCGACGCCGCGCTGTCGCGCGCCCCCCTTGGATTTGGGGGTGAGGCCCGTACGTCGCATTTCGGCGATCAGGTGATCGCGCCGGTCGAACGCGAGTAACATAGTAATTCCCGCAACGCTGTTCGAATCAAGCTTGAAGTGGGCGATTGCATCGCCCGTTTGAGCACGGCAATCGATCATCGCCGGTGGCTGCGACCGATTTGTGGGTGTTCTGAAATGCCGGC
>JAAEOR010000225.1 GCA_024222895.1 Hyphomicrobiales bacterium
TCAGCCGCCTTCAGCGGAATAGATGACCGCGCCTTCCTTGATGGTCTCGACAACCGTCAACTGGTCAAGGGTCTCCGGGTCGACCGCGGTGGGATCCTCTGACAGGATGACGAAGTCGGCGAGCTTGCCGGTCTCGATCGATCCCTTCTGATCCTCTTCGAAGTGCTGGTAGGCCGGCCAGATCGTCATAGCTTTCAGCGCCGTCAGGACATCGACCCGATGCTCCGGACCGATGATGTCGCCGGAGCGGGAGCGGCGGGTGACGGTGGCGTCGAGCACCCGCATCGAATCCGGAAAGGCGACCGGCGCATCATGGTGGGAGCCGAAGGGCATGCCGCGGGCGCGAACCCAGCCGGTCGGCGAGATGTCGTCGGCAAGCACGGGACCGACCGTGCGGTCGCGATGCCAGTCGCCCCAATAGAAGGTGTGCATCGGGAAGAGCGACAGGAACACGTCGAGGCGATTGAATGCGTCGACCTGGTCCTCGCGCAGGAACTGGCCGTGGATCACCACCGGCCGGCGATCCGCCGGCCCATGGGTTTCGGTCGCCGCATCAATCGCCGCAATCAGCAGATCGGAGGACGCCTCGCCGTTCGAATGGGTGAGGATCTGGATGTCATTGTCATAGGCCCAATCCACCGCGTCGGTGACCTGTTCCACGGTGACGGCCGGATAACCCACATAGGCCGGCGGGAAATCACCGACCGGATCGTAATAGGGCCGGTCGCGCCAGGCGGTGAAACCCTGGGGCGAACCGTCGATGGTCAGCTTGGCGCCGCCGACCCGGACACCATTGTCGTAGGTGTCCGAGACATTGTCGGCGATGAAATCCCGGTCGACTAGAACGTCCGGATAGATCACAACATCGTTCTTGATCCCCCCCTCGGCAGCCACCTGCTCGACGACGGACAAGATGCCGGGGGTCGCCCTGCCCTCCTGTGCCGTCGTGTAGCCGAAGCGTGCCCACAGTTCACTGCCGGCGCGGGCGAAGTCCTTGAACCCTTCCGCGCCGATCCCGGACAGAAGCGTGCCCAGGACGACGAAATGGGCGTTCTCCTCCAGCACCCCGTCGGGTTCGTTGCTGCCGTCCCGCCGGCGAATGACGCCGCCCGGCGGCGCTTCACTCTCCGCCGTGATGCCGGCAACCTCCAGCGCCTTGGAGTTGGCAGCGCCGAAATGGCCAGACTGGTGAACAATGTAGATGGGCACCTCGGTCGACACAGCATCGAGATCGTCGCGGTTCGGCGCGCGCGTCTCGGCGAGCTGCGATTCGTCGTAACCGAAGCCGACGATCAGGTTGACTGCCTCGACAGCGTCAGCGTTCTCGACCATCCACTCGCGCAACGCCTGTTGCAAGCCGTCAATGTCGGTCACCTCGCCATCGGGCGGCGCCAGCAGATTAGCCGAAAGGGCCTGCAATCCGCCGAGCACGACATGGCCATGACTGTCGACAAAGCCCGGGAGTAGAGCGCGCCCGTCAAGGTCGATCATTTCGGTGTCGTCGCCCTTATGCGCCATCACATCGTCAACCGTGCCGACGGCGATGATGCGGCCGTCCTTCGCGGCCACCGCTGCCGCCCGCATGGCGTCGTCGTTCATGGTCAGGATCGGCCCACCCGACCAGATCGTATCGGCGATGTCCTGCGCCGCACCGGGGTTCGAACCCAGGAGCATGAGGAAACCGACCGACAAGCCGAGGGATTGGGCTCTCGTAATCAACGCTCACTCCATCATCGAATCGGGACTGTTCGCGGCGCATGCCGAAACAGACGAGACATAGCCCCCATGGCGATCGGGTGACAAGCAAATGATGGCGATGGGTGGCCGGCACCGGATTTCGGGGGTCGCATATGCTTCGAAGTCCCTGGTTACCCATCAGGCGCCGGAACATCGGCAAGGCGCACAGAACGCAAAAAGGTTCAACGCCCTGCGCCTGCTGCGACGACCGCCCGGCGGGACCGGATCTCCTTACCGAGCATGGCTGCGGCGATCGTCGCCGACACGATCGCCCCGACCAGCGCCGGTGCCGCACCGACCAGGATATCGTAACCCATGCCGAAGGGCGCGGCCGCGAGCATCAGGACGCGCAGACGCAGCGTATCGCGCTGCATCCGCCCGATCATGATCAGGGCAACCGCGGCGAAGGCGAACAGAGTGGGCAGCCCGCTCCAGGTGGCGTAGCAGACTGCCGCAACGGCGGGCAGAAAGACCAGGCCGGCCCAGCGAAACCAGGGGCGATCGCCGAGCAGGACCGCCGCCGCGCTTTGGGTGGCGCCGAGACCGGCAACAGCGGCGCCGCTCCATGCATCAAGCAGGGCATAGTGGATGCTGTAATCGGCGCCGATGCCAAACTGCACCGTCACAATCGCCCGGTGGGCGCGGAACAGCGGCCACAGCAACTGGCACAGAAGGCCGGCAGTGCCAAAGGTGGTTGCCAGGGGGTTTTCCAGAAAGACTGCTGCGATGCCGTCCATCGTTTTCCTGCTCCGAATGATCGCGTCATTGCGACCTACCGGAGCCGGACGGATCGGACTTGCGGGGGACGTGGAGAATTCCTGGGGTTTTCCGGAAAGTTCCCTCAGGAGCGGTGTGGCGGCGGGAAAGCAAGGATCAAGTCCCCACGGCACAACGGCATCGTTTTTGCGGGTCCCCGGACGATCCTCGATCGGGGTCGAAGGATGACGGGAGAGGCGGAGGGTCGCCACCGCGAGGTGAAATAGCCCATGGAGTGACACCACACGGTCGCGCTGCGCCCTCGCTCCATGTGATCGGGTCAGCGGGCAGGCTCTCAGGATGAAGACCCTGGAGTTTCGGCAGGCCGGCGCGCCTTCCCCGAAGCTTTCCTCAACGACCTCATGCAGAGGCGCTCGCGACAGCGGAGCCTCGAAGCACGCATGACGCTCCGGGCGCTCTTTTCCCGCCCCTGATTCCGCGCCACGCCTGTGCTAATCTCGCGCTATCGCATAACGGGGAAATCGCGCATGGACTATTACGATCTCGGAACCTATGGGCGCCCGGTGACCACGACATCGCCGGATGCGCAGAAATGGTTCGACCGGGGCTGGTCTGGACATATGCCTATAACCACGAGGCGGCGATCGACTGCTTCAGGAAGGCGCTCGCGGCCGACCCGGACTGCGCCATGGCTCATTGGGGCGTCGCCTATGCGATCGGCCCTAATTACAACAAGCCGTGGGAGGCCTTCGAGGAGGACGAAAAGCCCGACGCCCTGGCCGAGGCGCGCGGATCCCTCGCCGCGGCTGTCAAGCAGCTCGATCGCGTCACGCCGATCGAGCGGGCGCTGATCGAGGCCCTCATCCATCGCTATCCGGAGGAGGCAACCATCGACGACTTCGCCCCCTGGAACGATGCCTATGCCGACGCCATGCGGCAGGTACACGGCGGCCATACCGACGATCTCGACGTCTGCTGCCTGTTCGCCGAGGCGATCATGAACCGCACGCCCTGGCAGCTCTGGGACCTGAAAACCGGCAAGCCGGCGGAGGGCGCCGACACCGAGGAAGCGATCGCCGTGCTCGAAACCGCGCTCGATCGGCTGGCTGGCGGCTGGGACCATCCCGGCCTGCTGCACATGTATATCCACCTGATGGAGATGTCGCCGCACCCGGAGCGGGCGCTGCGCCACGGCGACCGGCTGAGCACGCTGGTGCCCGACGCCGGCCATCTCCTCCACATGGCGACCCACATCGACGTGCTGTGCGGCGACTACGAAAATGTGGTGTTGCGCAACACCCGGGCGATCGAAGCCGACCGGGAGTTTCTCGCCCGCAACGGGGCGGAGAATTTCTATACGCTCTATCGCTGCCACAACTACCATTTCAAGATCTACGGCGCGATGTTCCTGGGCCAGCCCGAGCCGGCGCTGGCCACCGCGGACGAACTGATCGACAACCTGCCCGAGGCGGCGCTGAAACCGATGGCGGACTGGTTCGAGGCCTTCATTCCGATGAAGCAGCATGTGCTGATCCGGTTCGGCCGCTGGCAGGACATTCTCGACCAGAGCCTCCCCGAAGACGCAGAGCTCTACAGCGTCACCACCGCGATGATGCACTATGCGCGCACCGTGGCGTTGGCCAACACCGGCGCCCTGGAAGCGGCCGAAAAGGAACGCGACCTGTTCGCCGCCGCCCGCGACCGGGTGCCGGAAAGCCGGATGCTGTTCAACAACACCTGTCGCGACATTCTCCAGGTCGGTGAACAGATGATGCTGGGCGAGCTCGCCTATCACCAGGGCCGCCACAAGGACGCCTTCGATCATCTGCGCCGCTCGGTCGCCCTCGACGATACGCTCCCCTATGACGAACCCTGGGGGTGGATGCAGCCGACCCGGCACGCCCTCGGCGCGCTGCTGATCGAGCAGGGCCATTATGACGAGGCCGAGCAGGTCTACCGCGCCGACCTCGGCCTCGACGCCACTCTCGCCCGCGCCTGCCAGCACCCCGGCAATGTCTGGAGCCTGCACGGCCTGCATGAATGCCTGACCCATCGCGGCGAGACGTTGGAGGCCGCCCACATCAAGCTGCAACTCACCAAGGCGCTCGCCCGCGCCGAGGTGCCGATCCGGGCCTCCTGCTTCTGCCGGCAGAAGGTCGCGGCTTAGGTGGTGTGGGGATAGCGGATCACGCTCGCCGCAGTGCCCCCGAACCATACGAGGGCATGCACACATCCCGGTCGCGATCAGGTCGCACACCGCAGCGCATGGTCAAGGGCGCGGTCGAAGCGACCAACAAAGGGCGAGATCAAGGGCGACGTCGTCAGCCAGGGCGAGACGAACGACAAGGTCATCAACACTGGCAAGATCAAGGGAGACACGCTGCTCGACAAGGGTGACGACACATTCGACAACCGGGACGGCAAGGCCGGCCGCGTCTTCGGGCAGGAGGGCAAGGACAAATACATCGCCGGCGACGCCAAGGACAAGTTCGTGTTCACCGGCATCCTCGACGGAACAACCAATGTCGACCGGGTGAAGAAGTACGAGTCCGGCAAGGACAAGTTCGTGCTCGATCAAGCCTCCTTCGGCGGGCATGGCCACGGGGCCGCTGGCGCAGTCGGCGTTCGAGAAAGGATCCGATGCCGACGACCTGGACGACCGAATCATCTACGACAAGAGCAGCGGCCAGCTCCATTACGACGAGGATGGGCTTGGCGGCGCCGACAAGATCCTGGTCGCCGAGTTCGACGCCGGCCAGAAGCTCAAATACGACGACTTCAATGTCGCCGCTTTCATTTTCCCGTGACCGCACCGGA
>JAAEOR010000226.1 GCA_024222895.1 Hyphomicrobiales bacterium
CCTATGGTCCGCTCGGCCAGCGTCGCAAGAGCAAGCCGGGTTTCATCAGTGATGGTTGTCAGCTGCACGTCAGGGCTGCTTCCGCGTCTCCGCTCGTCGCGTCGATGTAGGCACGATCTGATGCTATCGGAAGCCCCGCCTCCACCGCCCGCTGGGTTTGGCTATTCATTTCCTTCAAGGTCGCGAGGCTTGAGGAAGTCGACGATCCGACCACCACCGGGACTGAGCTCGGTCCAGCTGTCTATGTCGAAATCGACCACGGTGAGGGCGCCGGTCGGGTACTTCAGGGAAATATCGGAGGTGAATCTTCGCTCGCTGTTGCCGCTGAGGATCAAAGCTGTCGCCTGTACGGTCGGATTGTGACCAACGACCATCAGCGACACTGCCTCACCTCCATGTTGCGCGATCAGACTCAGGTAATCACCGGGTGAGGCTTCATAGAGTCCGTCGAGTACGGTCACCCGGGGATCGTTGGGCAGACCGGGCAGCAGGACGGCGAGTGTCTCCTGTGTCCGCCGGGCCGGAGAACAGAGCACCTGGTCGGGCTGCAGGCCGCGCTTGGCCATGGCCTTTGCCAGATCACCGGCGGCGCGCTCGCCCCGAGGCGATAAGGGGCGGTCAATATCGCTGATCGACATGTCGTCCCAGGACGATTTCGCGTGGCGCAGGAGAAGAAGCCGTAGCAAAGGTAATCCCCCGTTTGTCACCTCAAGGGCGGTGATACGCAAAAGAAAAGCGCGCTCGCGGTTGCCGCGAACGCGCTTCGAATTCGAAGTCTCGGATGTCCTTACGGGATCTTGCAGAGGTGATAATCGCCGTCATAGCCGAGATAGTAGCCGGTTTCCCAGTTGAACGAATTGTACTTCTGCGAACAGGCTTTCTTCCAGGCCTTGGAGCCCACAGCGGGCGCGTAGCCCGGCTGTTTTGGCTGCTTATACGCCGCCTGTTGGGCAACGCAGTCGGCATAGGCCTGATTGTAGGCTCGGTTGCGCGTCGCCGCACCAGCTGCACCACCACCGACACCCCCGATGATGGCGCCGGTGCCGACGCCCTTTTTCTTCTTGCCGAATATCCCGCCAAGAACCGCCCCGCCGATGGCGCCGACCGCGGCTCCGCCAACGATGTTGCCACTGGTCTCGCTACGCGCCACGTCCTTGGCATATGCGTCGCAATAGGCGTCCTTGGCGGAAGCGCTGGTCACGCCGAGGCCGAGCACGCCGGCGACCGCGATGATTGAAACAAATTTCTTCATTCGTCCGCTCCTTCGAATATCAAACGACAGAGGCAGGCGGCGGCCCACTTGTCGCATATTCTAACCACCCCTCATGGCCGATACATGGCGTAATCGGGAATCCGACGCAAGTGTTACCGGTCACAAACCCGCGAGGTGTTTGCGACTCCACCTGATGCGACCTCTGGAGTCAATCGTCGCGATAGACACGTTCGCGCCGTTCGTGGCGCTCCTGCGCTTCGATGGACAGGGTCGCAATTGGCCGTGCGTCGAGCCGTTTCAGGCTGATCGGTTCGCCTGTTTCTTCACAGTAGCCATATGTGCCCTCCTTGATTCGGAGCAAAGCAGCATCGATCTTGGCGATCAGCTTGCGCTGACGATCGCGGGCGCGCAGTTCGATCGCCCGGTCTGTTTCCGACGACGCTCGATCGGCGAGGTCGGGATGATTCTGGCTCTCTTCCTGGAGGTACTGCAGGGTGTCGCGTGCTTCCTTGAGAATTTCCTCTTTCCAGCGCAGCAGCTTCTCTCGGAAATACTCTCGCTGGCGCTCGCTCATGAACTTTTCCGACGCACTCGGTCGATACTCCCGGGTCCTGGTACGAAGGGTCGTCTGCGGCATGTAGAACCTCTACTCACGGTCGGCGCGCGCGGAATATAGCGACGGCGTTCGGTGTCGACAACAACTGGTTCAACACGATTTGATGACGATCTGGCGACTGGCGGAAGGGTGGGATTCCGGAAGGCAGGATCTGTCCGATTCAAGAGTTTTCGGAGCGCCGATCCTCGGAAATCTGACCGAGCAGGCGGGCCATATCCTTCTCCAATATCTTCGCCTGTGCTCCCGTTTCTCCTTGCCCAGGCGATGCGGCGCCCGGTGCCGGCCTCACCGGTTCCTCGGTGGCGGGCGTTGGAGTCGGCAGGACCTGGGGTTCGCGATTCGGTGCGAAGGGACTTTGCGCCGCCGGCTGGTTCTGGGCGCCAGGCGCGAACGGAGATGGTGGGCTTTCCCGGTACCGTTCCTCCGGACTGGCGGCTTCGACAACGGTGACCCGGGGATCGGTTTCCGGCTCATGGGCCTCAGCTGCGGCCAGGGCCGCTTGCAGGGTGTCCGGTTGCGCTGGTGTTTCAGCGGGCACAGGCTCTGGTGTCGCGGGGGCAGCGGGTGGAGCCGGCCCCCGTTCCGCTGTCGGTGGCGGTCGCGAAGGCGGCGGCTGGCGTTGCGGTTCAGGTTCCTGACGGGTCTCGCTCTTCTTTGCGGCGGTTCGATCGGTCGATCGGGACTCGCTGAGTGCCGTTTTCTTGGCCCTGATCGCGCGGAGGCGCGCGACGGCGCGTTCCCCCGGTCTCTCGGCTGGCGGCGGCGGCGGAGCCGGCTGCGGCGCGTTTGCCGCTGGGGAGCTTGCCGCCGCGGGACGGGCGGGGCGCTGCCGGTTGCGCAGAATCGTCGGCTCGACCACCAGGTCGGTGAGTCCGCCGACGAGCAGCAAGTGCTCAACGCCGTCCCGCCTGACAAGAATGAGTTGCCTTTTGCCGTCCACTGCGATCGACTCGACCACCGCAAGACGCGGCGGCCGGCCCCGGACGGAACCGGCGACGTCCCGGGGAGAGCGCCGGATGAACCAGTAGGCGCCACCGATGAAGAGCACGGCGACGACCAGGCCAATCAGCACAACCATGCTGTTTTCCCCGAATATCGGGTCCAGAATGTCGCCCATCTGGCGTCTCCTGACCACGCCTACCGCATACGACCTTGCTCATTAAGGCCCCGATCGGCACATTCGTCGGTGGCGAATCACCGGATTTACCTGTTTTTTCAAGCTATGGCAGGCTTTGCAAGGGCCGGCCACCGTGGCGGGACAAGACGCCGCCGGGCGCGGACCTGCGGTTGGTCCGGTTGGCGGAGATCGGAGCGGTGGGGAGGAAAGTGGCGATCGACCCGACATGAGCGAACGGAGCGACGATACCGTTCAGGCGCACCTGGCCGCTGACGAGCCCCGTAGAATAACTGCAGCGGGCCGACTGGTGGTCGTCGCATTTGGGATTGCCGGTCTGGCCATAGGCTTTGTTCTGATCGGACCGGACCAGGCTGAACCGTTCATGTTGGGCCTTCTCGGAATGCTGGCCATCGTCGGCGTCGCAGCGCTGCTCGCCGCCGCTCTGGGCCTTATTCGCATTTCTGCGCGCAGCCGCTCCGGAGATTTGGGGCGCGACGTGCTCGATTCGATGCGCGAAGGCATTGTGATCACCGACCAAGCCAACCGCATCCTCTACACCAACCAGGCCTACGCCGGCCTTCTCGGCGCCAAGGAGGAAGGCGAAGTCCGCGCCGTCGAGCGGGTCTTTGCCGGACATCCGGGTGCGGCCGAGGCCATCTACCGCATCGCCCAACGGGTGCGAGAGGGCCAAGTGGCAACCGAGGAAGTCCGGATCGCCGGTCCGCTTGCCGGCGACGAATCGGCGGAGAACGACGCGCGATGGTTTCGCATCGAGGCACGACCGCTGGTGCCCCGCCCGGGGCGCAAGGCGTCAGTAGCCTGGTCGGTTGCCGAGATCTCGGGTGAACGGGCGCGCCAGGAAGCGGTTTTTCAGGAGCTGCAGCACGCGATCGATTATCTGGACCACGCCCCGGCCGGGTTCTTTTCCGCCGAAGCCGACGGCCGCATCGTTTACATCAACGCCACGCTCGCAGCCTGGCTGGGGATCGATATCGCCGAGTTTGCCGCGGGGTCGCTGTCAGTCGGTGACATCGTCAGCGGCGAGAGTACCGCCCTTCTTGCCGACGGTCGAACGGCTGCCGGCCAGGACCGCACCGATATCATTGACCTCGACCTGGTCAAACGAAACGGTCAGAGCCTTCCGGTCAGGCTTCTCCACCGTGTTCCGGTCACCGCCGATGGCGCCCCGGGAGCCACGCGGACGATGGTCCTCAACCGCAGCCCCGGCGAGGAAACGTCCGAAGCCTCTGATGCCCTGCGCGCAGCGGAAGTGCGTTTTGCCCGGTTCTTCAATTCGACCCCCATCGCAATCGCTGCGCTCGATGCCCAAGGCCGAATCGGGCGTACCAATGCGCCATTCCTGAAGCTGTTCGGTCGGGCGATGGACGACAAAGGCCGCCGATTGTCAGACCTCGTGATCGAGGCCGATCAGCCGCTCATATCCGCGGCGCTGGTATCCGCCAAGGATGGCCTTGCCGTCATCCCGCCCATCGACGCGACTCTGATCGGTCGCGACGAACGCAGCGTTCGCCTCTATGTCAATCCAGTTGCTGATGGAGGCGATGGTGAGGAATCGGCGATTATCAATGCCATTGACATCACCGAGCAAAGGGTCCTCGAGCAGCAGTTCGCGCAAAGCCAGAAGATGGAGACCGTCGGCAAGCTTGCCGGTGGAATCGCGCACGACTTCAACAACGTGCTGACGGCGATTATCGGCTTCTCGGATCTCCTGCTCGCCAACCACCGGCCAAGTGATCCGTCCTTCCAGGACATCATGAACATCAAGCAGAATGCCAACCGGGCGGCGGGCCTTGTCCGTCAACTCCTGGCATTCTCGCGCCGCCAGACACTGCGGCCGCAAGTGCTCCAGTTGTCGGACCTGATCTCCGATATCACTATTCTGCTCAATCGGTTGCTGGGCGAGAACGTCAAACTCGACGTCGTTCATGGTCGTGATCTTTGGCCAATCAAGGCCGATCTCAACCAGCTTGAGCAGGTCATCATCAATCTCGCCGTCAACGGCCGGGACGCCATGCCGAATGGCGGTACGATGACGATTCGCACCGGCAACGTGACGGCCGGTGAAGCCGGCAGCTACGACCACACACCGATGCCGGGTGCCGATTATGTCCTGCTTGAGGTAGAGGACGCGGGGATCGGCATGCCGACCGACGTGAGGGAGCGGGTTTTCGAACCGTTTTTCTCGACAAAGGACGTTGGCAAGGGAACCGGGCTTGGCCTGTCGACCGTGTACGGTATTGTCAAGCAGTCCGGTGCCTTCATCTTTCTCGATAGCGAGGAAGGGAAGGGGACCACGTTCCGCGTCTTCTTCCCCCGTCACATCCCGGCTGACGACGAGGTTGTCGACGAGCCCGCTGACGCCAACACCGAGATTGCCGACCTCACCGGTACGGCGACCATCCTGCTCGTTGAAGACGAGGAAGCGGTGCGCGCGTTCGCTGCACGAGCCCTCGCTTCGCGAGGGTATCAGGTCTACGAGGCGGCGACTGGTGTCGATGCGCTGGATGTCATGGAAGAAGCCGGGGGCCAGATCGATCTGGTGGTCTCCGACGTGGTGATGCCCGAGCTTGACGGCCCGTCGCTGCTGCGCGAATTGCGCAAGACCCGGCCGGAACTGAAGATCATCTTTGTTTCGGGCTACGCGGAGGAAGCCTTCAGCAAGAATTTGCCGGAGGGCGAAGTGTTCAAGTTCCTGCCCAAACCGTTCTCGCTGAAGGAACTGGCGGTTGCTGTGAAAGAGACCTTGGGGCGTTAACCCGCCTTTCTCATCCTCCATGAGCATTCCGCTCTTTGTCAGAATCGCAGGGTCGATTGAGGCGCGCCGCTGTTCGCGCGACGATGCAACGGCAATCCTCCCCCGATTTCTCGTCGATTTCTCGGGGGAGAGCCTGTCCCCGGCTCGATCGGGGATGGCGACGCGAAGCGTCGGTGGAGCATCTGTGTTTCGAGTCAAGCTCTGATCGGTGGATTTGTCTTCCATGTTCGGTTTTCGGTGATGAGAGTATTGGCCAGCACGACGAGCTTTCTGGCGACAGCGATGAGCGCCAGTTTTGCCGATTTACCCTTGTCGCGTAGTCGCTGATAGAACGCGCGCAGTGGTGGGTTGTAGCGAGCGGCGCTGAGGGCAGCGAGGTAAAGCATGCGGCGAACGCGGGTGCGGCCACCCCAGATCACGCGCTTTCCCTCATACCGGCCGGACTGGTCGGCGATTGGCGCCAGGCCAGCAAGCAGGGCAGCTTGCCTTCTGGTCAGGCCGCCCAGTTCGGCAAGGCTTGCGATCAGGGTCGTCGCGGCCGCCGGGCCGATGCCCGGGATCGAGGTCAGGATCTGATAGCGATGCGCCAGCCCCTCGTCGCTCTTGATCCGGGC
>JAAEOR010000227.1 GCA_024222895.1 Hyphomicrobiales bacterium
ACTGATCGATAGATCAAGCTTGGGGGCCGCCGCGTGATCCGCTTCGACGCGATAGTCTTCAGCCTTGTGGATAGGGGGACAGCCGCTCAAGCGCGCCTGACCACACAATCCACAAGGCAAAATGCAAAAACAGAAGCGGACAACTCCGAGTGCTACTGACACCGCAGCAAATGCGCTCCAAGGCGCGCGCGGTCTTCGTGCCCGCGGCACCGACGCCCGACGATTTCCCTGCCTGGAGCTTTGACGGTTCTTCGACCGGGCAGGCATCCGGCGAGGATTCGGACTGCCTGCTGGAGCCTGTCCGTGTCGTCAGTGACCCGGGTCGCGGCGAAGGCAGCTATCCGGTGCTCTGCGAGGTACAGAACCCCGACGGCACCCCCCATGAAACCAACCAGCGCGCCGGCCTCCGCCGCGTCCTCGACGATGCCGGCTCCCTCGCCGATCCATGGGCCGGGTTCGAGCAGGAATACACCATCTACCGGGGTGGCCGGCCGCTCGGCTTCCCGCCACCGCAAGGACCGTACTATTGCAGCGTCGGTGCGGACGTCACGTTCGGTCGCGAACTGGCCGATGAGCATGCACGTCTTTGCCTCGAGGCGGACCTGATGATCTACGGGATCAATGCGGAGGTCATGCCGGGTTCATGCCGGGCCAGTGGGAGTTCCAGATCGGCTTTCGCGGCATCGAGGGCGAGGCGGCCGACGCGCTGACGATGGCAGATCACGCCTGGCTGGCGCGGTTCATGCTGCGGCGCGAGGCCGAACGAGTACCATATCGCCCACTACGGCAACGGGCTCTCCGGGCGCCTGACCGGGCTGCATGAGACCTGCAGCATCGAAGATTTCCGGTCGGGCGTTGCCCACCGCGGCGCGTCCATCCGTACTCCGCAGCCGGTTGCCCGGAAAGGATATGGCTATTTCGAAGATCGCCATCCCGGGGCCAACGGTAGATGGCGGGTTCTTCGGAACGCCGGTCTTCTGGGCCGCGGACGATTCCGCGGCGCTTGGCGGCGACTTCAGTGCCGTTGCCGCCTCCATGTCCGTGTGGATGTATCAGATGCTTTTCTGTGTCACGGCCGCCTCGATCATCTCGGGTGCTCTTGCCGAGCGCATCAAGCTTTGGCCGTTCTTCGTTTTCACCGCCATCTTCGCAGCCATTCTCTATCCCGTTCAGGGGGCATGGGGCTGGGGAGGCGGCTGGCATTCAGAGATGGGGTTCAAGGATTTTGCCGGCGGCACGCAAGTGCACTCGGCGGCTGGATGGGCGGCATTGACCGGCGTCATCGTTCTCGGTGCACGCCGTGGTCGATTCACCTCCGAGGGGAAACCGCGTCCCCTGCCCGCCTCGTCGCTGCCCCTGGCAACACTGGGCACGATGATCCTCTGGCTGGGCTGGCTCGGGGTTCAATGGCGGTTCGCTGGGGTCCCTTTCTTCCGCCACTGATGCGATAGCCATGGCAAAGGTTTATGCGAACACCACAATGGCATCCTGTGGGGGCATCGTTGCGGCCGTCGCGCTGTCGCGAGCCAGGACAGGCAAGGTCGACCTGACCATTGTACTGAATGGTGCACTCGCGGGCCTCGTGAGCATCACGGCCGGGCCCGACACACCTACCATCGGCGAAGCGATCCTCATCGGCGCGGTCGGGGGTGTCCTCATGATCATGACGACCTATGCGCTCCTCCACGTCCGCCTCGACGACGTTATCGGGGCGGTCCCCGTCCATCTGTCATGCGGGATCTGGGGCACGCTGGCGGTCATCTTCTCGAACCCCGAATCGGACATCACGGTTCAGTTGATCGGCGTCGGAGCCGTGTCGGTGTTCATGATCCTGACGTCGCTTCTCGTCTGGACACTTCTCAAGGCAACCATGGGGCTGAGGCTCAGCCAGAGCGAAGAAGCGATCGGTATCGACAAGGTGGAGACGGGCTCGCTTGCGTATCCTGAGTTCGCCACGCGATCCGTTGCAAACGAGAATTGACGGCCGGTAAACGCTTCGGGCTTCGGGCTTCGGGCTGCCGGCCAACGCACACGATCCGACGCCCTTTCGGCGTGGCGCGCCCGCAGCCACAACCCCCGCGGCCCGTCATCCTGCGGCGTGACCCACTGCTGTCCGGTTTAGATTTTCTGGACCAAGCCGCCCATGACCAGAAAGACTGCGATTGTGGGTCTCGACTTCATTGAACATTTGCAACTCCTTGCAATTGCGACAAAGCCGATCAGCGATGCCTCATGCCGGCCGGGTAGGGCTTTCCGCAGATCCACACATAGTTACGATCCCTCCGGCTCCAGATCATGCAATTGGGATAGTTCCCGGGATTCTGTCCGGGGCTGGATCCCCATGCCTGCTGGCCGCTACCGAGGCCGCTGCCGCCGCCTCTGGCCAGTGAGGGTATTGTGGTCGCCGCCGCGATGGCCGCCGCAAGAGCAAGGATCGTCACGGATTTCTGCACACGTTCTCTCCATCTGAAAATCCAGTCGTCGAATTATGGAAACGACCGCGAACCAGGTGCACGCTCGTCATCCAGCGAAGTCTACTCGCCATTGGCCAGGCGGTCCCCAAGCAAGGCGAGTCACTTGCCGCCCTCGATCCCAGGATGGCAGCGAACATCCCGGCGCTAACCCTGGGAGTTGGGGATTTGGCGGCCAGCGAAACAGAGCAGCCTCGCCGGCCTGGTTCCTTTTGTGGCTAAGTTATTCCGTGATTGGAGCAAGGGTCAAGAGTATCAAATACGGGCTCCAGATACTCTCTAAGTTCCGACGGGCCGCAGTCCCGCACATGGCCTATCGGAACTGGCCGAAATAGGCCGAGCGGGACGGCAGCAGGTTGAAGTCGACCTCGCGGTCGCCGCACTTGCCGGGCATCAGCTGGCGAATCTGCCAGCGGCCCGAGGCCTTGTGGGCGTTGTAGCCTGGCCAGGCCCTGGCGTTGGCGAGCCAGCAATAATCGGCCAGCCCCCGGTCGAGGATGGCGCCGCACACCTTGCCGCTGCCGTAGACGCCGACCCGATAGAGGTTGCCATGCCTGGCGACCGTCCGCCGCACGTCGGTGAAATAGCGAGTGATGTCGGCCATGTCCTTCGCGTTCGACCACGGCCCGTCGACGGCAAAAAAGATGGCGCTGCCAACCGGCTGCCCGACGTCATGGGCAAGGCCCAGCGCGCGCACCGCGTCGGACTTGCCGCGCGTACGGTCGCGGAAGGTCGAGATGCGCTGGCCCCAGTGCTGGAAAACCACGAGGATGTTGAAACCGGCCTCGGCGATCTGCATACGCTCGTCGAACGTCAGTGTCTTGCCGGGGAGCGTCTCGTTCTTATGGTCGAAATAGCGGATGATGGTATGGACGCCGACTTCCCGCATCTTCTTGAGGAAGGCGTTTGTCACCGGCTGCGAGGTGTCGGCAGCCATCATGCCGCTGCCGGCGAAACAGTAGTCGGCAGATTTGTGCGATCCGGAGGCGATCGCCTCGCTGCACAGGGCCGCGACCAGCGTTGCCGCGGCAAGTGAAGAAAACACCCGATTGAACACGCCCGACCCCACATATGTAGATGGATCCCCAACCCCGCGATTAATGCCGCCGCATGGATAACGGGAGGTTAACCCGCTCCTCTCACACTCGATGTGACCTGCACCACCGCTTCCGACAAGCCCCTGCCTAGGGGCGCGTTTGGCAACCGGCCAACCTCAGTTCCATTCGTGCTACGCTTGGAATCGCTGACAGCTCGAGAGCTGGCGGTGCAGAAACAATTCATGACAACGCGCCGGATAACGGCGCCTCGAATTCACTTGGCGTGAAACGGAGGGTAAACGTGAGTCGAGCGGTGGTGATTGGTGGGAGTGGCCATGTGGGAACCTACCTCGTTCCCAGGCTCGTCGAAGCCGGCTATGAGGTGGTCAATGTCAGCCGCGGTCAACGTTCGGCCTATCAGCCGCATGCCGCCTGGAAATCGGTCGAAACGATCGCGATTGACAGGGACGCGGAGGACGCGGCGGGGACATTTGCCGGCAAGATCGTCGACCTCGAGCCGGACATCGTCATCGACAAGATCTGCTTCACCCTCGACAGCGCCAGGCAGCTCGTTACCGCGTTGCGTGGCAAGGTCGATCACTTCCTGCACACGGGCACGATCTGGGTGCACGGACCGAGCGTTACGGTACCGACCAGGGAAAGCGATGCGCGCGCGCCGTTCGGCGACTACGGAACGCAGAAGAGCGAAATCGAGGATTATCTTCTTCGCGAAGCCCGACGCTCCGGATTTCCGGCGACTGTCGTCCGGCCCGGTCACATTGTCGGCCCCGGCTGGGCGCCTCTCAACCCGGCCGGACATTTCAACACCGAGGTGTTTGCGGCGATGTCGCGCGGCCAAACGCTGCGACTCCCGAATTTCGGGCTGGAGACAGTCCATCACGTTCATGCCGACGATGTTGCGCAGATGTTCACGACTGCACTGGCCAATCCGTCCTCGGCGATCGGCGAAGCGTTCAATGCCGTGTCGCCGGCCGCAATCACGCTTCGGGGGTATGCCGAGGCTATGTTTGCGTGGTTCGGGCACCCTTCGCGGCTGGAGTTTCTACCCTATCAGGAGTGGGCGCGTGCGGAGAACGAGGACGACGCGACGGCAACCTGGGAGCACACAGCGCGCAGCCCCTGTCACTCCATTGCGAAGGCCGAGCGCCACCTCGGATATGCGCCGCGCTACTCAAGCCTTGCCGCCGTGCAAGAGAGTGTCCGATGGCTGCGAGACAATGGTCAGCTCTGAGACCGGGGGTCGACACTGACGTTCGACTTTCCGACTTTCGAAATTTTGGGACGGTTCTTTTCACCGGAGGATTTCGCCCGGACTTCCGCTCCTGGCTGCCATGGCCGGATGCTTTCGACGACCAGGGGTTCCCCCTCCAGCGCGACGGCACCAGCACGGTTGTCGACGGGATTCATTTTGTCGGGCTTCACTTCCTGCGCAAACGCAAATCCGCACTTCTCTGCGGCGTCGGCGAAGACGCCGGAATTGTCGCCGAAACGATCGCCACACGCTGACCGGGGCCGTGTCATCCCTGCGATCAGATCACGCCGGCTGCGGAAATCCACCGAGGTGGGTGCATGTCTGGGCCGATACGTCGCGTCCGGTCGCCAGACAGGCGGCCAGGTCCTTTCCGCCGCGGCGTGCGGACAGGAATCCGGCGATGAAACTGTCGCCGGCACCGGTCGTATCAACGACCGGCACCGCGCGGATTGTCGCCTCGGCCCGGGTCTGGCCATCGGACGCCAGGCTGCCGAGAACGCCGCAGGTCACCACCGCAAGCTTGGCTCCCTCTTTGAGCAGATCGGCAATCAGTGCTTCGGCGCGTGCCCGATCCGACCCGGCCGATGCGAAAGCAATGTCGAGACCGTCGACCCCGCGGTTCTTCGCCTCGGCATTGACGGAGATGTCCTGCGAGACGCTGACGCCTTCGCCCACCAGGCGGCGGCGTAGGGTGCCACCGTCGTTCAGCCAGCCGATATGGACATGGCCGGCACCGAGGATATGTTTAAGGTCTGCTGCAGATGGGCGGTATCCGGCGCAGGCGCCGAACTCCTCATGGACCATATGGCGTTCACCGTCCGAATCGACCGCGATTTCCGTATAGGCGGTGACGGTCGGTGCGACACGGATCGCACTTCCGTCGACACCATTGGCCGCCAGTACGGAGACCGTGCGCCGCCCATCGGCGTCGTCTCCGATTGCGCCAAAATACGCAGCCGCACACCCCAGTCGCGCGAGCTGCACCGCAACATTCACCGCGTTGCCACCGACAACCGAGCGGCCGATCGGCGGCCCATAACGATCGATGCAATTGTCGCCGACAGTGGCGAAGTCAGGCATCGCTTCAGTATGCGACGCGACGATAGTATCGCCGCGTGGTGAGCGGGTGGTCGCGCAAAACCTCGAGATGGGCGCTGACGCGCTCCAGAACAGTTGCGAGAACGATTGGCGAGACGAGTCGACGGACGTCATCGGACAGTCCAGACAACGCGAACTCCGCGGTATCAAGAACGAGCAGCCGGTCGGTGTGGTCCCGCGCAAATCGTTCGACCCGATCAACCACCGGTCGGGTCGCATCCTCGCCCTTGAAGACCACAACGCTCACGCCTTCTTCGACCAACTCCAGCGTTCCGTGAAAGAAGTCCGACCCGTGGACCGGCCGGGTCCTGATCCATTGCATCTCCTCGAGGATACACATGCCGTAATAGAAGGCCTCGGGCCAGGTCGAGCCGGAACCGACGATGATGTGATCGTCGCAATCGCTGATCGCCGCCGCGATCTCGTTTGCGCGCGGTTCGATCGCGCGCTTTGCCTCAAGCAGCGCCGCCGGCAGCCGCCTCAACTCGCCGACCATGGAGTCGTACAAGTCGAACTCGCCGCGGTGGCGCATCACCGACAGGGCGACAAACAAGGCCAGCAGGTAGAACGACTCGCTCGATGTGTCGTCCTCGGCAAAATTCACAAACGACAGGTCGGCCCCTTGTCCGAGCGGCGTGTCGGCATGGCCGACAAGAGCCAAGACCGTCGCACCTCTGGCCTGGCAGAACTCCATTGCGGCAACGCTTTCCCGCGTGGTGCCCGAGAGCGACGGGATGACGACGATGGAGTTGGCCCCAAGCGCCTGATGGCCGGTCAGGACGAGTTCGGCCGACACCTCCTGAAAGACCGGCGTCCCCGATTGCCGCATGAGAAGCTGTACGGCGGGTCCCATCAGGATGGCGGCGCCGCCGGTGCCGAGAAAGAAAACGTTGCGAGCACCGTTCCGAAAAGCCCTGTCGATTGCCGCATCGATCGGATCGGCGAGCGCCACGGCACCGGCCTGGATCCCGAGAAACCGCTCTTGGTCGAAATTCAGCACGGCCTCACCTCGTTAGCCTGGAGTCGGACCGAAAGGTCCGCCGGGCATCGTGGGGGAAAGCGCCGACAGTCCCTTCCGCTACGCTGCGAGTAGCTCCGGTCCGATTACCCTCGCCACGGCCTTCCTTGATGCCGAGCCCTCCGTCGAGCAGATCACCCACCAGTTAAACAAAAACCGCCATCACAACCTCGAATATCTCACTCGGCGAGTAAATCACCATAATGGGTATCAGAATCGGAAGGAGCGCGGCCCCGGTAATCGTCAATGCGGTGGCCAAGTTGATCGGAAACGGTTTCAATCTCTCGACCGTGCCGAACAGGAATCCCAAATTCGCGACTGCGTCAACATTGCCCGAGTCGAGCAATCTTGGGGAGTTGGTCTTGGCTCCGTCAACGAGCCAGCGTTTGTCGAAGGAACGAATGGCCTCGCCTGAAAATGCACTGTACCGGCGGATTTCAGTGACCCGCAGTCGGGTAAGTTGCGGTGCGAAGAACATCAGAGGCAGCAGAAAAATCCCCAGGTTCAACACGACCAGCGCCACAATCTCTGGAATGAAGGCAGTAAGATCGTAGTTTTCAAAATAGATCTGTCGGCCAACAATTGCAAAATACAACGTAGCGACACCAAGAACAAAGGGTGCAAACGACGCTTGAGCTATTCCAATAAAGCCTAAGCCACCAGTGCGATCCGGGTGAATAGCGATGAGATTCAGGTGCATTCGCGATACTGACCAAAGAAATTTGCACCATACGAAGTACCGCCAAAACCATTTCAGCAAGATGAACTGGTAGATCGGAATACCTACATTATATAACCACCACCCGGACAGACTATATTCTAAACCATTATTCTGCGGAACACCCTGCCAACTCGCTGCAGGAAGCACCGACTCTCTTCGAATACCGTAAAGCAACGCAGCCATCACCAATAAAACAATTGCTACGTCGATCCAATGACTCTGTGCCAGCCGCGTGTGCCGTCGAGCCAACGCGCGATAGTCAGCAAGCGATTCATCGGGCACGAAGCTTGCTTCGGTCAGTTGTGCGGCGGTGCTTCGCAGCAAAGGATCGGTAAGCCTGTCCGCCAGCAAAAACAGGGGGATGACAACTAGAAATCGAGTGTGAACCACCCAGTCACCGAGAAATGACAAGTCCAAATCCGGCGACCAGGCGGTTCCTTCGAATAGACTCATAAGAAATATCGGAATCCAGGTAAGTAAAATAATGGTTATTATCCGATACCTGGTGATTATATCGAGTGACCGCTCGCCAATAGA
Source organism: Hyphomicrobiales bacterium (assembly GCA_024222895.1). Classification (GTDB taxonomy): domain Bacteria; phylum Pseudomonadota; class Alphaproteobacteria; order Rhizobiales; family Kaistiaceae; genus Bauldia. Next base: position 8,156 of record JAAEOR010000227.1, read on the forward strand.
ATGATTTATCCTGAGATCCCTCACCCTTGGTTTGAAAATGGAAAGCTCATCTCGATCGGAAGCGTCTGTTGCTGCCCGCCCAATTCTCTTTCCCTTGAATTCATTCATCTTGTACGGGATGTTTCTTTCGCCAGATGGCGTTGTATACGGTCAGAATCAGGTTCGGAAGCACCATCAGCGCCATAAACGCGAGGACTGCCGTCGGTAATAGCGGATCGTCACAGCAGCCGACGACGACTGTATAGACGAGACCGACATTGCGCAGGTTGGTGACAACCGCAAGAATCTGGCGGTGCTCCCGTTCTGGCCCCCCTAGCGCCCAGCCCGCAGCCATCGTTATCAGGATGAAAGCCATCATGCCGACCAGCGTCCACGTGCCCAGTGCAGCCAGTGACTCCTGTCGTAGGGCCATGCTCAACACGACCGAGGCAATGAATGTGAGCAGGGAAATCAACATCGCCGGCTTGTAGAGGATCGTTGCAAACGCCGGGCTGGCCAGGCGAATCGCCCCGCCAACGACAAGCGGCACGAGAATAAAAAGCCCGGCGCGGAAGGCCACGGCGCCATACCGAATCGTCGCGCCGTCGACGCGATCAAGTAAGAACACGGAAAGTGCCGGCACGACGACAAGTGCAATGATCGACAGGACGAAAAGCAGTCCCGCCGCGGTGGCGAGATAGCCCGGAACCTTGGTCGAGAACTGTATGCCGTTGATCCCGCCGGGCGCAAATCCCAACAGGATCAGCACAGTCCCGGCGGCCGGTGGCATCGGCAGCACGGCGACAAGAACGATTGCCGTCAGCGGAGCGACAATGAGGTTGGCGATCAATGCCCGCCCGGTCTTGCGGGTGTCGGCGAGAGCGGTGCGTATGTCACGCCCGGTGACCGCCAAACCAACGCAAAGCATCGCCAAGACTATGAAAACGGTGATCAGCACCCCGACCGTCGTGTCAAATGGCATGTTGAGCCTCCTAGAACGGACCGACGTGGAAGATGATGTTGACGAGGGCCAAGACGCCGATCACCACCAGTGCGATGCTGGAAACGATAGCGGTGGAAATCTGAAATCTGTGACCGGCTTCTCTGGTCAATCGGCGCAAGAAAGTGACTTGCTGTACGACGGCCGCGATCAACATCAGCGCCCCGAGTAGCAAAAGCGCCAGGCCCAGATTGCGCGCCCCCACACTCGGCAAATCCTCGAAGCCGGGCGTTTCCTGGATGTACTGGAAGAACTTGTAGATCGTGAAGCCGAATCCGATCAGCGACACTGACGTGCGCATGTAAGCCATGGTGGTGCGATCGGACGCAAGCCTCGTTCGCTCGAACGCAAGGTCGGTCCGACCGCTAGCCATCTCGGTTCGGTCTTCAGCGAGTTGATTACCGGTCTTGGTCGGAGTCTGATCGCTCATCTCACCGCGTCCCTTGATCGATTTCGGCAGAGTGCTTCGAGGCTTCCTTGACCTCCGCCTCCAGGAAGTAGTTCAGAAAGGTTCGGATCACAGCGATGGCCGCGAGCTTGCCGATCTGTTCCAAAGTTGGGGCGATCGCCGTCCCGACAATGTCCGACGCCAGTTGCAGCTCGAGGGCAAGGAGCAAATATGGCGAAAGTGTCGGCCTGAGCTTCGAGATCCAGTCACCTGAGGAGGCCCCCCTGACAAAAACGACCAGGAGGACAATCCCACCGGCGGCAACGACAACGATACTCGCTGCTTCAAATCCGATTTTGACCCAGCTGGCGAACGTCTCCATCCAGAAGGCAATAACTTCCATCGGCTCTTCCCTTTGCCGCAGACGGTTGTTGGCGGGACCGGCCTATGTCGCCCTTGATCAGTTCGCCATCTTATGACCCGACGAGGTCGTCCGCCTGCTCTCGGCAGGCGTCGAAGAGCGCAGTCAATTCATCGCCATCCAGGGTGGCCCGGTGTGCAATCGCGACGATTCGATTCCCGGGCGTCGCGTCGCCCCATGGCCTGTCGACGGCCAGGTCCAACCGACGTCCAACGACCTGCAGGATATACCGATTCTCCGGATCGTCGGCTGCGAATACGATACCCTTGCAGCGGTAGATGTTTTCCGGAAGTCTTCGCTTGATCATTTCCATCAGTGCCTTGCGGGACAAAGGCTGGTCGGACTCGTAACTCCAGGTGCCGAACGTCGCACCGTGATTGTGGTGATCGTGACCATGGGCGCTGTGATCGTCGCCGTCGCCGCGTTCGAGCCCCCTCATCGCGACCGTGTGGTCAAACCGGCCGACCGAAAGCAGAACGTCGAGAGGGACGTCGCAGTTGACCGCCGGGATCAGTCTCACCCGCGTGAAGTGACTTTCGACCCAGCGTTTCACCCTGGTGGCACCCTCGACCCCTGCCAGGTCCACCTTGTTCAGGATGACGAGGTCGGAAAATCCAATCTGTTGCAGTTTCAGTTTCGCGAGATCGGGCTCGTCATAGGAGAAGACCTGATCGGCGTCGACAACGCATGTCACGCTGTCGAGACGGATGAGGTCGCGATATCGGGAGTCGACGAAGGTCATGAAGATACCTGAAGGATCGGCGACGCCGCTCGCTTCAAGTATGATGTATTCCACCGGCTCGTCGCGTTCGAGCAGCTCGGCCACCGACTCGATCAGATCATCGCGAATCTGGCAGCAGACGCAGCCATTCGCCAGGCTGATCATGCCTTCATCGACGTCGACGACAAGCTCCGCATCGACATTGATCGAGCCGAAATCGTTGACCAGGACCCCGACCTTCAGGCCGTGATCTCCGTTGAGAATATGATTGAGGAGCGTTGTTTTCCCGGCCCCCAGGAAACCGGTCAGGATGGTGAGCGGGACCGGTTCTCCACCGGCCTCGGTAGTCGCATTCATGTCGGCTCCCTGGAAAAACCGCCGCGCCACGAGTGGCGCGGCGAAAGGCCTCGGACGGCCGAGTTAATCGGTATGGTCTCGAGCGGCTATCATCGCCTTGACGTCCATAACAAACGTCTTTTCGTCGTAGTGCTGCGTCAGTGGGCGTCGGACATCCGCAGGATAGTACACGTTGGGATCAAGTTCCCGCTCCCTCAGATACGCGTCCTGCTGCTCTTCTCGCGGCAGGCGTGGTTTGGGAATCGGGATCGTGTCCGGCAGCTGTCCTTCCGGGAAAACGTCACGCATATCCGGCGGTGAGATCGCCGCCGACTGGGGCCGCAGTGCCATGCGGTCCCAGATCCGGTCCTTGGTCACATTGATCACCTTGATGTCCGGTCCGCCATACAGGAAGAGACCCGGCCAGTGAGCCCGGATTTCGGTGATCGCTTCGCCTTCGGGCTCCTCGGAATAGTGACAGATCACACCCACCCGCGGTTGGATCTTGCTCATCAGATATCCGGCCGCGTAATAGGGCGTGTGGTATGTGTCGATCGTGAACTGAAGCACCTCTTTCGGCGTGCCGTATTTGTAGTTCAGCAGCTGCATAACGTCTGCCTGCCCCTCCGTGACGAAAACGTCGACGCCTTGTGCAAACTCGATCGTCGACTCATCCGGCCGGCCGTCGCCCGTCCAGGCGAATGAAAGGCCTGCCTCTTCCCAGTCGACGCGGTAGGCGGACGCGCCGCTCTTGACGTGGGAGCGACCCCAGTGCCGGACGGTCAAGCCGTCTTCCTGCAAACAGATGCCATTGTCGTCTTTGTAGTCGAACTCGGTTACATCGATATTGAAGCCTTCACCGATCGGGCAATGATCGAAGTTCTCCAGATGCCAGGTCAGCATCTCCTTCATCTTGTCGATCATGTAGCGTGTGCCCGTTTCGGGCCTGTCGCCTGACGGACCAAAGATTCGCATGCCCTCGCGCCACCCGCCGGACCAGGCCCGGAACGGATAGAGATACGGCAAGTCCGCGTAGTGATCGACGTGCAGGTGGCTGATGAACACATCGCGGATGAGCGGGGGCTGCACGCCGAGCTGGAGGATGTTTTTGACGCAGCCATTGCCGAAGTCGAAGAACAGGCGGCGTGGGAATGCTGTGCCGTTGCCCAGTTCCAGCATGATCGCCGTGCCCGATTGTTTCAGTGTAGGCGGCCACGGTGTGCTGCCGACGAAACAGATACGCATTTCGCCCTTGGCGAGATGCTCGTTCGGCGGGAAAAAGTTATTGCTCGAGCAAGACGGCGTTGGCCGGTAATACGGAGGCAGGGTGATGCCGCCGCCGGGGCTTCTGCCATAAGGATTGTGCATCTCATTCATGGTGTCGTACCTTCTTCTGGTGCGGCAATCACGCAATAGTCCGGGCTCAGCAGAACGCCGGGATTTGCTCCAATCAGATCCGGTGGATTGTTTTACCGCCGCTCTGTTGCGCGATAACTTATCATTGCGCATCTGAGCCCGTTGATCAAGAATCCGCAAGGTTTTGAACCATGAGTATCGATCTCCTGGATTCCAAGGTTTCGTTGCTCCAAGCGGATTTCGCTGACCTTGAGGAGATGTGTGCGGCTGTTCGAACTTGGGACCTGGATTTTCGGCCGTTGTCCATGTTGGCTGCCCAGCGGAATGCGGGACAGATCAGTCTGGCGAGTTTTGGACGGGTCGAGGTAGGCCACGCAAGTCTGAACGTGAGCATTGAACAGACCGGAGCGCCACCGGCAGGGAAGCTCACCTTTGCAGTCCCGGGCCGGAACGGTTATCGCCGGCTTTGGTGGCGCGGGCGCGAGGTCGATCACAACATGATCCTGGTCTACCCGATTGGAAGCGAGATACATTGCTTCTCAGGGGCGGATTTCGAGATTCATACGATTTCGATCGATGATGATGTGCTCGCTCAGCTGTGCCAGAATCTGGAGTTGATTTTTCCCTCCAACAAACAGCGCCCGGAGATCTTCCCAGTTACACAGGAAAGAATTCTGTTTCTACAGCAACGGCTGGAGTTTCTCCGATTCCCGGCACGGCCTATGCAGGAACATGCGCTTTATGAAGCGCTGAGTACACTTGTGAAATTATGGATTCCGTTCAGGTCGACCCGTCCCTCGACGCCAGATGGAACAAGGGGCGAGGCGGCAGTTGCGAGTTGTCTGGAACGACTGAATGCGCCGGGTTGGGAGACTCTGTCCCTCAACGATCTGACCGCCCATGCGGCGGTGAGCGAGCGAACACTTCAGTATGCGTTTCGGGAGCGGTTCGGCGCAACACCCTCCGAGTTCGTGAAGATGAGGCGGCTAAATTCCGTGCGGTCCGCTTTGATGCGGTCTGATCGAGCGGCGGTCAAAGTCGGCGATATCGCGGCGGAGAACGGCTTCTGGCATATCGGTCAATTTGCGGCCGACTACAAGCGGGCCTTTGGCGAAGTACCGTCTGCCACCGTCTCCAGAAGTGCCGCACCCTGACACCGGCGGTGATTGCCTATTCGGGTGGGCTGGCCGCTTTGAATTGATGGACTGGATTGAGGAACTGGCTCCAGTGCAAGGCGAAATGGTAGCAATCCCAAGCGGTACATTCGCGATGGGCTCGGATGATTTTTACATTGAGGAACGGCCCGTCCATCGAGTCCGCGTGGAGCAATTCCAACTCGACAAGTATGCCGTCAGCAATCGTGACTTTGCCGAATTCGTGCAGGCGACAGGGTATCGGACAACTGCCGAGACCCCGCTGGAGTCATCCGCGGCCGTCGGGTTGACGGAGGAGCAGTTGGCCCCGGGGTCACTTGTATTTCATATGACCGAAGGTCCGGTGCCGCTCGATGATGTGCGCGCATGGTGGCGCTTCGTCCCCGGGGCATCGTGGCGCCAACCGGAAGGGCCGGGCAGTTCGCTCGACGGCAGGCAGGATCATCCGGTTGTTCATGTGACATACTTCGATGCGCTGGCTTATGCGAACTGGGCCGGCAAATCCCTGCCGAACGAGAAAGAATGGGAGTTCGCAGCCCGGGCCGGCGCGACCACCGAGTTTCCTTGGGGAAACGAACTGCGCCCAGGCGGCCAGGCGGTCGCAAACACCTGGCATGGCGACTTTCCCTATCTCAATGACCGATCGCCCGATGCGTTCCTAACCGTTCGGGTCGACGCATTCGAGCCGTCAGCCTATGGCGCCTACAACATGATCGGGAATGTCTGGGAGTGGACGTCGGAGGTTTTTCGCGGTCAACACAATCCGGACCGCTCGTGCTGTGCGCCGGACCGACCGATGCGGGGGCAGGATCGCCTGGTACTCAAAGGCGGCTCACACCTATGTTCGGCAAGTTATTGCGAGCGCTACCGGCCGGCCGCCCGCTCACCGCAGGAGGCGGGATCTTCTGCCAGCCATATCGGCTTTCGGTGCGTTGTTCGCTGAACCGGGGTCGCCACCGCCTGGCCCGTTACCCTGGGCTAGGTGTATCCGTCGAACTCCTGGCCGGGCTTGATATTTGGATACGTGTGAATTGACTTGCCCAATTCACCCAGAATTTTGTTCATTGGCGAGTAGACCCATGAATACGCGAACAGCGACTGTTTCATCAGGTCGTTGTCTTCGCCGGGATCGTTCCTGACATCGTAGACCGGTGGGAACATATGCTCCTGCAGCGGCGACCACATGGTCTCGGCGGTCTTCAGGTGTATCTTGAAGGTGCGCCATTTCACAGCGAAGAGGTCCTCGCCAATGAAATAGAGAACATGCTCACGGCGCGATTCCTCCTGACCACCCAGAACAAAGGCAGATTGATCAAGGCCGTCGATAGGCCGGTCGTCCGGTATTCGTTCGCTCTCGCCGATCATGCCGGCGATCGTGGGCATCCAGTCCAAAGCCGCGAATATCTCATCCGAGACCCTGCCAGCCTCGATCCGCGCCGGCCATCGGATCATCCCGACCGTCCGGAGGCCAGCCTCGTAGCCTGTGAACCCGCCGCGCCACGGGCCATTTGACCCACCGCCGATTCCTTCAGTAACCGCGCCGTTGTCGCCGGTCAGAATGACAATGGTGTCTTCGGAGATGCCGGCGGCATCGAGCGCGTCGGCTATGCGGCCAACGTTGTAGTCCAGCTCCGTGACGATATCGCCATAAATGCCGGTACCCGTGGCATTGTCGAAATCCGGATGATGACCGAGCGGCGGGTGAATCTGGGTCATTCCGATATAGAGGAAGAACGGATTGCCCGACTTCGCCTGCTCCGCAATATACCGTTCCGAGCGCTCGACAATCTCTCGGTCGATTGTCTTGCGGGATTCCAGATTGAAAGGCCTGATTGGATGCGAGGGTTCGCCCTTCCTGCCTTCCCAGATATTGGGTTGGGGCATCACCTCGGGGTCAAATTGTGGCGTTGATGAGTAGCCGGCCTCGTCGGAGGTATTCTTGATCCCAAACCACTGATCGAACCCTTGATCCGTCGGCAATCGGCCTTCCACGTCGCCCAGGTGCCACTTGCCGAACAAGGCCGTGCCATAACCAGCGTCCGATAACAGCTGCGCAAGGGTGTACTCCCACGGTGTCAACCCGTAGGGCAGGCCGTAGGTAACCTTGTGGGTACCGGATCGGATCGGCAGGCGCCCCGTCAGGATCGCAGAACGGGTCGGCGTGCATTGGCTTTCGACATTGAAATTCGTCAGGCGGAGACCTTCGTTTGCCAGCGCATTCATGCGCGGCGTTGGGATTGAGCCGCCCTGGATCTGAAGATCTGCCCAGCCCCAGTTGTCGACAAGAATGTAAATGACGTTCGGCTTTTTCATCGCGCACATATGAAACTGCTCCTCAAGATCCCCTGGTGCTGCACTTGGAAAAGCCGTTGCTGAAATGACTCGGGCCATGAAGTTCAGGAGTCAACATCGCCGCCACGGGCCGACGGTAGACGCGGTCTGATTGCAGCGTGATCAGGATTCCGCAATTCGTTGATAAAGACAGCATCGTGCCTCTGCAAGTTCAGCACAAATCCGAAAGAGCCGTCGACCAAACTGGCCCAGACGTGGAAGCGACCACCAAATACCTCATTTTCTCCCGGAAATGGCGGCTTGCTCCATTGATCCTCTCCTCCAAACCGTCAGCTCGGTCGCGAGGCACCCTTTCGTCCATCAAGGCGGCTGGGCGGCGCAGCCATAAGCCGCGGATCGTGCACAAAACTGTCCGTCATGAACCTGGCCGCCGGCGCTCGCGCATGGCGGCGCGCTCGAGCATGTATTTCGCCGCTTCGCCCATGTGCTCGCGCATGATCGCCCGCGCCCTCTTCGGATCCCCCGCCTTGATCGCGCGCAGCAGGCGCACCTGGTAGTTGAGGCCGGCTTCGCGCAATTCCGGATTGGGCTGCCGGTAGATTTCGCGGCAGACCGTCATGTCGCGCAGCAGGTCCAACAGAAAGATGGCGACGAAGCCCAGCAGGCGATTGGAGCCGTTGCGGGCGAGTTCCGCGTGGAAATCAAGCTCGGCGAGGCGCTGGCGGTATTCCTCTTCGCCGGAAACCGGTTCGTCCTCATACAGCCGGATCGTCGCCTGCATCGCCTCGAACGCCGCCTCGCTCAACGAATCCATTGCCGCCGATGCCGCGATCTCGGGTTCGATGAGCGTGCGCAGCGCATAGATGTCGGCGATCGACGGCGGATCGAACAGGAACAGATTGTCGAGCATGCGCAAGGCGTTTTCCGGTGCAATCGCGTCAACGAATACGCCGCCGCCCGGGCCCGTCTTGGCGGCGATCAGGCCCTGGAATTCAAGCACCTTCAGCGCCTCACGCAGGGTACCGCGCGATACCTTGAGTATGTCGGGATCAAGCCAGTCGGCGGGGACGCGGTCGCCGGGCGTTAGACCCGATTCAATGATCCGGTCGCGGATGGCGTCGGCAATGATATCCGGACGCTTGCGCCGGCGCGCCGTTTTCGGCACGAGGGGTGCACTCGCCGTCCTGTCTGAAACGTCCGCCATCTCGTGCCTATTGTCCCTCATGCGGATGGAAACACGCGGCCTGATGTTCCACCTCACCGGGCACTGCGTTTTGTTCAAGCTGCGGCGTTGTCGCTTTACACAGATCGGACCGACGAGGGCAACGGGCGTAGAAGGCACATCCCGGCGGCGGATTATAGGGATCGGGCAGTTCGGTGTTGGCGTCCTCGGAGATCAATGAGCCGCGGCCCAGAGTCGGCGCCGAATTCATCAGCAAATGAGTATAGGGGTGCCGGGGTGCGCCGAACACGGAGCGTCGCCGACCGATCTCGACGATGCGGCCGAAATACATCACCGCAACCCGGTCGCTGACACTTTCGACGACCGAAAGATCATGGCTGATGAAGACATAGGTCAGCCCGAATCTGCTCTTCAGCCCATCGAGAATGTTGAGCACCTGGGCCTGCACCGACACATCGAGCGCGGACACCGGTTCATCGAGAACGATCAGTTTCGGATCGGCGGCAAGGGCACGGGCAATGCCGATGCGTTGCGCTTGGCCGCCGGAGAATTCGTGCGGATAGCGGTCGAGAAACTCCGGCGCCAGGTTGACCGCGTCCATCAGCTCACCGAGGCGCGCCTCGCGTGCCGCCTTGTCCAGGCCGAGCAGGTGGATCAGCGGTGCTTCGAGGATGGCCCGGATTGTCTTGCGCGGATTGAGCGAGGCGACCGGATCCTGGAACACATACTGCACTTCGCGCGACAGCCGGCGTAAATCACTTCCGGCCTCGGCGACGAGATCACGCCCGTCAAAGAGGATCTGCCCATTAGTCGGCCGGTCGAGGCCGACGATCATGCGCGCCAGTGTCGACTTGCCGCAACCGGATTCGCCGACGACGCTGAGCGTCTCGCCGCGCCGGACGTCGATCGTGACGTCCTGCACTGCGTGGACAGCCGGCTTGGGCTGCCCGAACAAAGTGCGGCCACCGCCGAAGACCCGCTCGGCCTGCTCGATGCGAAGCAGCGCATCAGCCATGGCCGGAGTCCGCCGTCAGCGGATGGATGCAGCGCACGGTGCGGCCCGGCGCCATCTCGGTCAACGGAATCGGCGCGGCACGACAATCATCGTCGGCGAAGGGGCAGCGCTCGGCGAATGCGCAGCCGACCGGCAGTTTGTTGACAAGCGGCGGCCGACCGCCGATCGCATCGAGCCGCCGCTCGGGTTGGCCCAGGACCGGTACGCACTCGATCAGCCTGGCCGTATAGGGATGAGCCGGCGACGACAGGACCTCCTCGGTCGTTCCGGCTTCGACAAACTGGCCTGCATACATCACCGCAACACGGTCGCAGATCGCCGAAACGACTCCGAAATCATGGGTGATGAAAAGGATGCCGACATTCTTCTCCTTGCGAAGGGCGTCCAGCAGCGACAGGACCTGCGCCTGCACGGTCACGTCGAGCGCCGTCGTCGGCTCGTCGGCGATGATGATGCGGGCGTCGTCCGCCAATGCCATGGCGATGCAGACGCGCTGGCGCATACCGCCGGAGAGTTCATGCGGATAGGACCTGAGCCGCTCGGCCGGGTTGGGGATGCGGACGATCTTGAGCAGCGCCGCCGCCTTCTCCCGCGCCTCGCTCTTCGACAGTGGCTGGTGCGCCTGGATCGCCTCGATCAACTGGTCGCCGACGGTGAAAAGCGGATGCAATGTCGACAGCGGGTCCTGGAAGACGTGACTGACCGCCGAGCCGCGCAACTCCCGGATCCGCTCGTCGGTCGCCGCGAACAGGTCCTCGTCATCCAGCAGCGCGACGCCGCCGGTGATCCGGCCGGGCGGTGTCGGCACCAGCCCCATGATCGACATCGCCGAAACCGACTTGCCCGACCCCGATTCGCCGACGATGCCGAGGCACTCGCCCTGCCCAAGGCGCATGTCAACGCCGCCGACGGCCTTGAAAATCTCGCCGCCGAAGCGGAACTCGGTGCGCAGGTCGCGAACATCGAGGACCGCATCGGTGTCGGATGCGACATCGTCCGGCACGTCTTCACGCATCACGGCGGTTCGCGCCACTGGACGTGTCAATGCGCCCGATTTCAGCCGCGGATCGAGTACATCACGGACGCCGTCGCCCAGCAGATTGATGCTCATCACCAGTGCGAAGATCATCAAGCCTGGAATGATCGAGACGTAAGGTGCGGTGAACAGGATCTTGCGCCCTTCACCAAGCATCGAGCCAAGGTCGGCCTGCGGCGGCTGGGCGCCAAGTCCGAGAAAAGACAGTCCGGCCGTCTCCAGAATCATCCAGCCGATGGTGGTCGACATGGTGATGATGATCACCGGCAGAACGTTGGGCAGCACTTCGAAGAACAGAATTTGCCCGTTCGACTTTCCGGACAGGCGCGCCGCGTCGACGAACTCGCGTCGCGACAACCCGAGCGCAATGCCGCGGATGTTGCGCGCGAAGAACGGAATATTGACGACGGCAATGGCGTAGAGCGCGTTGAGAAGCCCCGGCCCGAGCACGGCGACGATGGCAAGCGCCAGCAGGATGTAGGGAAAGGCCATGACCATATCGATGCTGCGCATGAGCAGCGCGTCAACCCGGCCACCGGCATAGCCGGCGACCAGGCCGATCAGCGAACCGAAAAAGGCTGCGATCAGCGTCGCCGAGATACCGACCGCGAGGCTGACGCGGGTTCCCCAGATCAGGCGGGAAAGGATGTCGCGGCCGAGCGCGTCGGTACCGAGAAGATGGCCTTCGGTGAACGGCCGCTGAAGCCGATCCGCCAATGCGGTGATGTCCGGGTCGGGCAGCGGCAGCAGCGGCGCCGCCAGCGCCACCAACACGATCAGGACGAAGACGACCAGGCCACCCGTGGCAAGCGTATTGTTAAGGAGCAACCGGAGGTTGTCCGGCCGCCCCGACGAGCGCTTCACCGATTTACCGGCGGTGGAGACGGCTTCGGCCATCACCGCAGTCTCGGATCGAGAACGGTCTGGACGACGTCGGCGGCGAGATTGAACAGGACATAGGCCGCGGCGACGACCAGCACGCCGCCCTGCACCAGCAGCAGGTCGCGGGTCGAGATCGCCTTGACCAGCATCGAGCCGATGCCCGGCCACTGGAACACCGTCTCGATGTAAACGGCACCACCCAGCACGAAGCCGGCCTGGATGCCGATGACGGGAACCACCGTTACCAGCGCCGCCTTGAAGGCGTGGCGGTATATGACGCGGCGTTCCGAAACACCCTTGGCGCGGGCAGTGCGGATGTAGTCCTGGCGCAGGACTTCCAGCATGGCGGTGCGGGTCAGCCGGGCGATGACGCCGGTGGCAACGACCGCAAGCGTCACCGCCGGCAGAAACAGGTGATGCAGCAGGTCCGGCAGGTCGCCGCCGCCATAGACGGCGAACATGCCCGACGCCGGGAACCAGGGCAGAGTCACGGCAAAGACCAGGATCAGGAGCAGGCCCAGCCAGAAGGATGGTATCGAGATGCCGATCAGCACAACGAATGTGATGGCCTTGTCAGCCCAGGAGAACTGCCTGACGGCAGAGATTATGCCGGCGACCAGTCCGAAGGCGGAACAGAGAACGAGCGACGTTCCGGCAAGAATCAGGGTCGCGGAGAAACGCTCGAGCACTTCGTCGAGCACCGGCCGGTTCAAGGAATAGGACCGGCCGAAATCGCCCTGCAAAAGGTTGGTCAGCCAGATGACATATTGCTGCGGCAGCGGCTTGTCCAAACCGAGATCGCGATTCAGTTTTTCGACATTCTCCGGCGTCGCATAGGAGCCGAGGATGGCGGTCGCCGGATCGCCGGGGATCATCGCCATGATCAGAAAGACGATGATCGTCAGCCCGAAAAGCACCGGGATCGCAGCCAGCAGGCGCTTGGCGATATAGGCCGACAAGGTGGACTCCGTGCATGGACGGACAGGGACCGCCGGCGCAAAGCGGCGACGGCCCTAGTGGAACAAATTTGACATTTGAGTCCCGCTCGCTGCAAGGCTCTCATTCAAATGTCGAATTCAGAAACTCCACTAGAATCAGATAGTTGCTAGTGGTCCTGATGACTCCGACATTTGCTTGGCAGGGTGCTGCAGGTGGATTGCAAATGTCGGAGTCGGACCACTAGAGTTTATTGCGGCTTCGCGACCTCCTGAAGCATCAGGAAGAAGGATGGCTGCAGCTTGAAGTCCTCGACCGCATCCCGGGTTACCGCGTTCTGCTTCCAGTTGGCGACGAAAACCCACGGAGCATCGTCCCGTACGATCGTCTGCATCTCCTGATACAGCTTGGCGCGCTCGGCCTGATCGGTCGACTTGCGGGCGGCTTCGAGCAGTTCATCAACCTTGGGATTGGAATAGTATCCCGAGTTGAAGCCGCCCTTGTCCGGCCAGGCTTCGGTGCGCAACGCCAGGAACGGCAGTGTGTCGGGATCATTCGTCATCCAGGCCATTTCGGCCATGTCGGCCTTGCCTTCGAGGCCCGGATTCACCTTGCCGAGGAACGTGTTCCATTCATAGGTCTCGATGGCGACGTCCATCCCGACTGCTTCGAGGTCGGCCTGAATAGCCGTTCCCATCGCGACCGGATCAAGCATGCCGGAACCGCCCTCAGTGACATAGAATGTGACCTCCTCGCCGTCATAGCCGGCATCCTGAAGCAGCGCCTTCGCCTTTTCGGGATCGTAAGGATAGGGTTCGAGGCTCTGGTTATACGCCCAGGCAAAGGCCGGCGGCGTCGGACCGGCCGCAACCTCAGCCGTGCCCTGCAGGATGTTGTCGACCAGCGCCGTCTTGTTGATCGCATAGTTGGCGGCCTGACGGATTTCCTTGCTGGCGAAAGGTCCCTCCTTGGCGTTCAGGATCAGGAACCAGACGTGCGGTCCGGCCTGTTCATGGACGACGAACTGATCGTCGGCGCGGAACTGCTGCAGGCTGTCCGGTGGCACCTCGACCATGATGTCGAGACCACCCGACAGCATTTCGGCGATTCGCGTATTGGCGTCGGTAATCGGCCGGTAGATGATCGCCTCAAGCGACGGTGCACCACCCCAGTAGTCGTCGTTGCGGACGACGACCACCTTGGCGTTGGCCTCCCATTCGGCAAACTTGTAAGCGCCGGTGCCGGAGGGCTGGCGACCAAAATCAGCACCGTTGTCCATGACGCCCTGGGGCGAGACGATCAATCCGGTCGGGTAGGCGAGATTCGACAGGAACGGTGCGTAGGGTTCCTTCAGCTTGAACTCGACCGTCAGATCGTCGACCGCCGTGACCCCGTCGACGGCCGAAAAGAAGAAGGACAGCGGAAACGGCCCGGTGTCGTGATAGGGATGGCTCTCGTCCAGCATGCGGTCGAAGTTGAACTTGACCGCTTCGGCGTTCAGCGGCGAACCGTCGTGGAACATGATGCCGTCGCGCAGCTTGAAGGTATAGACGGTACCGTCGTCGGAGATTGTCCAGCTTTCGGCAAGCGACGGTTCGACCTCAAGCGTCCCGTCCTTGTAGCGGACCAGTCCGTCGTAAACGTTCATCAGAATGCGAAAGTCGTTCACCGCCGTGACCGCGTGCGGATCCAGGGATTTCGGCTCGGCGATCTGACCGACGACAAGCACATTGGGGGGTGTTTGAGCAAGAGAGGGAGCAGCAACAGCGAGCACCGCAGATGCTGCCAAGGCAGCCAGAAGTCTCTTCATGGCAATCTCCATCGTTTCAGATGGAACGATATTAATTCGGAAAATTAGAGTTGATGCAAGCATTTATTATGATAAATTTTGGCATCCCCGATTGTCCCGTGTATGACTCCTCGACCGTCAGTGCGCGGAGGAGCGCCCAGTCTGCATCATGATTCATTCGGCGCCCATCATCGACCTTGATCGGCTTCGCCAACTGCTGGACGGCGTAAACGCATTTGGATTCAACGCGATAACCGGCGGGTACAATCGCGTCGGCTATTCGCCCGACGACATGGCGGTGCGCGGATGGTTTGCTCGTCAGATGGGCGGCGACGGCCTC
>JAAEOR010000228.1 GCA_024222895.1 Hyphomicrobiales bacterium
CGGAAGCGGTGCGGCTTGAGGTCGGCCTCTTTTTTAAAAACGCCCCACCGAGCGCTGCGAGATGCTTGGGACAAGGCGACGGCGCATCGCTTCGTCGGCAATCTCGCGCTGGCTCCAATGGCTGATCGGCCGCTCGCTGTCGGCAGGCTTCTCGCAGGTCATCGCGACAATCGCGCAAATCTGCTCCGCCGTGAATGTCGCCGGCGCGCCCGGCCGAGGCGCATCGGCAAGCCGCTCGCCGACCGGCTGCCCTTCGGCTGACTCTCGCCAGCGCTTGCACCAACGCCGCACCGTCTTCGGCCATACCCCGAGGTCCCGTGCATTCGCACGAACGCATACTCCATCGCCAGCGTCCAGGATCATGCGGGCGCGCTGCGCCACTTGCTGGGCGTCGAATGGTTGCGCACCAACTGCTCCAGAACCGTGCGCTCGGCAGGCAACACCGTCACCGCAGCTGTCGTCAATCGGGGCATCGCAACCTCCTATCTCGGGTTCCGATTCCTCTTGCCACAACAAAAGCGATTCGACTCCTCAAAAATCTCAAACCAAAACGGAGTCA
>JAAEOR010000229.1 GCA_024222895.1 Hyphomicrobiales bacterium
CAAGTTTGTTCGCCACGATCTCCGCCGCGTTTCCAATGTACCCCATCTCCACTTCCACGACGCCCCTCATCCTGAGGCGCGAGGCCGCATGGCGGCCGAGCCTCGAAGGACGCAAATCGCTGGAGTGGGACAACCGGCCTCGGTCAAGGTCTGGCCCATGAAATCAGACATCACCCGCTACCCTTGCCGTTCCAGGTCCTCGCCGAAGGCGATGTCCTGGTCGTCCGGATCCCGGATGCCGAATTCGAGCACCCCGTAAGGCTGTTCGCCAAGCTCGTAATCGATGATCGCACCACGCCCTTTCAGCTCGTCAAACATCGCCCGGGCGTCGTCAACCCAGAAATAGACATTCCAGGTCTTGTCCTTAACCCGCCAGCTCGGGACGATCTGGTGCCCGTCCGGCGCCCGGCTCAGCATCACATTAGCCCGGTCGCGGCGCAGGATGGCGAACTCGGGGCGCGGCTCGCCGTAGACGCCGCCGACGGTGAATCCAAGCTTGTCGACCCAGTAGTCGACCGAGGCCGGCAGGTCGCTAACGAACAGGATCGGCGCCTGTTCGGTGATCCTGGCCTTCTTCATTGGGTCCATCCGGGTGCCGGGCCCAACACGGGCTGAAGCTGCCGGTATTCGTTGGGGAAACCGGGCTCCCAGGGAAACAGTCCCGTCTCCCTTTCGGGCCACACACCCTGCACAAGCGGATAGGCACGCCGTTGGTAGTACCACGCGGTCCAGGTGGTATGCTTTTCCCGGAGTGCCACATCGGCGACGTCCACAAAGGCGAACGGAAACGCGTCGAGGAAACCGTCATACCGTCTCCCGGTCTCAATCGGTTCGCCCGCGATCGCCCGTCTTGCGTATTCGTTCACAACGAAGTTGCCCACCTCGGTCTGCAAGCCGAAGACGATGATCTCCGGTCGGCCCGTGCGCTCGAAGATCCCGGTCGAGTATGCGAAGCTGGGCCCTTCGTCATCTCCGACCACAAGCATGGCATGCCAGCCGTGGCGCTCAATGTCCTCAAGGAACCTCTTCTCCTGTTCGTTGGCCGCGGTGGCAGGCATCAGAACTCTTTTCTGGCGAGTGGACCGACCCGCGGTCAGGTCCCCGCATCGCCCGGGCATTGCAGCTCTAGTTTGACGCCCTCCGGCCCGGGCACAAAGATCTGGCGCAGATCCAATCCCGGCACATCGGCGTAAGTGTAGGCTACGCCGGCGGCATCCAGCTCGACTGTCTTCTCGGCGAATTTGAACGGCCCGAAGGCGATATGGTCGACCCAGCCGACATCGTCCGGATTCCGATCGCAGGCCTGCATGTGGACGATCGCCTTGCCGTCCAGATAAAGCCAGTAGCCGGGAAAATCGAAGGTCGGACGATCGCCGACTTCGAGGCCGAGCACCGCGACGAGAAAGTCCTTCATCGCCTCCTGGTCGATGGCCCGGATATTGATGTGATTAAGTTCCATGAGACAGTCCTCCCCCTTCGGTCGCCAGCCATGCCTCGCCGCAGGCCTTCGACAATTCGCGCACGCGCAAGATATAGCTCTGCCGTTCGGTCACCGCGATGACCCCGCGCGCATCGAGCAGATTGAACGCATGGCTTGCCTTGATGCACTGGTCATAGGCCGGCAGCGCCAGACGATGTAAGCCCTGATTGGAATCAACCGAAGCGGCACCGGCGTCGAGTAGCGCCCGGCACTCCTGCTCCGCGTCGGCGAAGTGGCGCTTCAGCATCTCGGTATCGGCATGTTCGAAGTTGTGCCGGGAGTATTCCTGTTCCGCCTGCAGGAACACGTCGCCGTAACTGACCTTGTCGGCCCCATCGCGG
>JAAEOR010000230.1 GCA_024222895.1 Hyphomicrobiales bacterium
GAGGCCGTGCTGGCCTATCTCAGCCGCTACACCCACCGGGTAGCGATCTCCAACAGCCGCCTCGTCAGCGCCGATGCCCAGACCGTCGCGTTCCGCTGGAAGGACTATCGGATCAGGAACCGAGACCGCCAGATGGTCACACGGCTGGCCACCTGCGAATTCATCCGGCGGTTCTTGATCCACGTCCTGCCAGACGGCTTCCACCGCATCCGGCACGGAGCCTGCCCCGGACTTGATCCGGGGGGCGGCTTCTCGCCAGTGCCGGCCGCAAGCGCAACGTCGAGGCGATCCGCCGGTTGCTCGACGCCGAACCGGCAGCGGATGCCGGCGCGGCCGACACCGACGAGGCCGAGGCGCTCACGCTGAGGGAGCCCTGCCCGGACTGTGGCGGGCCGATGCGCATCATCGAGACCGGCTGGCGCGGCGAGCGTCCGAAGACCCGCGCACCACCGCGAAAGGCCGCCGCATGATGACAGCGCCATCACCTGCGTCGATCCCGATCCGGAACTGGTCAGCGGTCCGGAAAGGCATCATCGTACGCCACGATCTCGTGCCTGC
>JAAEOR010000231.1 GCA_024222895.1 Hyphomicrobiales bacterium
CCCATGGCGTCGTCGCTGGACACCGGCACAAGTGTTATGCGCTTGGGTGCCGGCGCGTCTTGAAGTCCAGTCTTGACGCCCCACCAGTCGTCGCGGCGATCGAATATCTCCTGTTGGTTGGAGCTGAGAACTAGCTTGTACGGCCCAGTGCCGAGCGGCCAGCCCTTCTCGGGGTCATAGTTGTTGAAAGTCGCAATGTCCTCACCTTCCCATACGTGTTTCGCCAACGTGGGATAGTGGTTCTCATGGCCGAGCGCGAGATAGTCCCGCACGAAACGGGGGGCCGGTTTGTTGAAGTGAATAACCACAGTGAGATCATCGGGCGCATCGGCGCTCTTTACCCATTCGTTGAACGCCGCCGACCCGTCAAGTTCCGGGGGAGCATCGCGAAGGGCTTCAATCGTGAACTTGACGTCGGCCGACGTGAAAGGCTCGCCATCGGCCCACTCGACGCCTTCCCGCAGCTTGATGGTCGCCGTCATGAAATCGTCGGCGACCTCGTAGCTTTCTCCCTGCCAAGGGATCAGCTCGCCGGTATTGAGGTTGGTGTAGAACAGCATCTCGTTGACCGTGTACTGCATCACGTCACGCTGATGCTGAACCGATGTGAGGTAGGGATGCCAGTTCTCGATGTTGGCGAACTGTGCCGGCTGATCGCCCCATGGCGTCAGCACCAGGGTCTCATTGCGCGGGACGTCAGCGATGTCCTGTGCAAATGCAACTGTGGTCAGGGCCGCCGTCGCTAACGCGGCGGCTGTCAGACTCCAAAGTTTCCGTGAAACGTACTGTCTAGGCATAGTGCTTCTCCCTCGTTTCTCGTGGATTTTGATAACTAAACACGCATCGCCTCGATCGAATCGAGGGTATGCCCGTGGCCGAAGCCCGGAGCATCATTGGGGATGCAGTAGCCGTCCTTCGGCACTGCCATTCCCGGGAAATTGTGGGTATCGGCCAGTGGCGTGCCCGGACCACCGCCCACGAAGTACTCCCCCCATCGGCTATTGGGAGTCGAAAAAGTGAAGTGCTGACCGTACGGCGTGTTCATCCCGGCGTGGCATATGATCTCCAACCCGGCCGCGTCGGAAATAGCAGCGATGCGCTGGCAAGCGGTAAAACCGCCGACCCAGTGGATGTCGGGCTGGAAGATGTCGACAACCCGGTCCCGTGCCGCCTCGAAGAAAGTGTATGGCGTGTACCAATGCTCGCCGGTGGTCAGGGTCTGCCAGGGGAGCCGTTCGCGCAGCGCCCGGTGCGAGGAATGATCCTCGGGGATCAGACAATCCTCGATCCATTTCAGGCCATAGGGCCGGAGCCGGTGGGCCAGGCGAACGGCAAACTCCACATCGAACGCCATCCAACAGTCGAGCATGAGTTCGATTTCGGGACCAATGAGTTCGCGGGTCTTCGAGACCAGTTCCTCGTTACCGTCGAGTGCCGCGAGGCCGTCGGCCGTGCCATAGGGACAGGCCAGCTTGGTGGCCTTGAAGCCGAGTTCCATATGCCAATCGGTGTCATTGCCGGTGGCGTAGACGAATTGCTTGTCACGGACCGGACCGCCCGCGATTTCGTAAACGGGCGTCTTGAGCGCGTTGCCTTTTAGATCCCAGAGCGCAAGATCCACCGCGCTGATGGCAAAAGAAGCCAGACCCGACGGCGAATAGGGCGAGGTGATGCGCATCATCATGTCGTAGAGCTTTTCGGAGGCCATGGCGTTCTCGCCGTCGAGAAGCGGGCCAATATGATCGTTGATAAGGTGGATGCTCATCTCCCCATAGCCGGTGGTCCCAAAGCCCCATGAGCCGTCTTCGGCGGTGACCAGGCAGCCGACCTGCGAGAATCCCCCCGCCCAGCTGGCGCGCAGGCGCTTGTAGCGCGGATAGCGCGACATGGGGTTGGCAACTTCGGCATCCTTGGTCCAGGGCGGCCGGCGTTCGGACGACCCATCCCGGGATTCGCCATAAGTTCCGCCGGTGATCGGATTACCGATCTTGAACGCCTTTATGCTCTTGATCTTCATCGTTTCCTCGAGCTGGTCTGCGCTGGGACGCGGTAGAAAACGCGGGCGTTGTCCCGGAAAAGAGCCGCCTTTTCTTCTGTTGAAAGGTCCTCGGTGGCATCGGCGAACCCGCGCCACACCGACCCGTAGTCCGAATAGAGTTTGTCGACGGGGAAGTTGGAGGCGAACATCGCTCGCTCAACGCCGAAGGCTTCGAGGTTTTCGAAGATCAACGGGCGGATGCTATTGAGCGTCCATTTGGGATCCAGCATTCCGAGACCTGAAATCTTGACCGCAATGTTCGGGCGCTCGGCGAGAGTGCGCAGGCCGGTCTTGTAGGCGCGCCAACCCTTAGGATCGCGGTCAGACCACATGCCCGCGTGATTGAGGATAATCTGAGTATCCGGCGCCCGGGCAGCGAGTTCGGCCGCCTGGTCCATCTGGTGGGGATAGAGCTGCAGATCGAAGGACAGTCCACGCGCGCCAAGCAGCGTGAGGCCATCGAGAAACCCCGGTTCGGACAGAAGATCCCGTTGAACATAACTCAATGCCGGGTCGGTGTGACGGTTCACGACTTGGCGGATGCCACGAAAAATCGGAAAGGCGGCATGCCGGTCGAGCAGATCACCGAAGTCCGGCGCCGCCAGATCGCCATTCGAGATGATGACGATCGGAATCGGGCTTTGGTCGGCGACCCGCTGCAATGCTTCTGTCTCGTCGACCGGTTTGGTGGGGAAGGCCTCGACATGGACCGCGCCCACAGCCTCGAATTCGAGCTCGCCTTCGTCAAGGAACTCCTCGAGGGAGTAGGTCCGACAAATAGCCGCGTTGGAGCCATTTGGTCCCTTGGATGGGCGCTCGAAATGTGGGTACAGCCCCGTTGTCAGATCCCAAAGGTGAATATGCGGATCGACGATCTGCAGCATCTCGGTCATTATCGCGATACCTCGGTCCGCCCTGTACATCTTTTCGACCGGCTTGATCATGGACGATGAATCGGGATCAGTGTCCGTATGCGGCCCATCGATTTCCACCTGAGTGACGATCGGGCCCGTATCCCCGGAACGCCGCCAGCGGGCAGCAGCGCCAACGTCTCTTACGGTAACCCGTGTCTGCCGTGCAAGGCGATCCGGATATGCCGCGATGCTGAAAAGTGACGGAGTGCCTATGTCGGCGCTCAAGCCGGAGCGGGTGGTCCTCACGGGAGCCCGACTGGTCACCCCTGCACATCTTGGTTTGAGTGGAAGGTCTTGTCCGTGACTGCCGTCGTCAAAGACCGGTCAAGCTGCAATGCCGAGCAACCGCGATTGTCACCGGGTCAGCACGACAAAGTCGGTGCCCCTGGGCACGGTCTCCTGGCTGATGCCATCGTCGCTGATCGCCAGAGACGAGCCCGGCGTCAGCATGTCGGCGATGCGCTCGCGAACCGGCGCGGGGATATTGATGCGGTCGAGGGCCACTCTTGCCCCGCCCCGCGCCGGTGCAAAGGAGACCGCCACGGCCCCCGGCCCGATCATCGACGGGTCGGGCGCGCCATCGTCCAACGTCACGGCCAGCCATCGCGCCTCGCTCGCATCCGCGTCGAAGTCCATCGCGGTGAACAGATGGGCCCCCAGCGGCTCGTGCGGCCTCTTGATGGCGATGGGTGCATCGAAGACCGGCGCGAAGTTCTGGCGCACATAGATGTGGCCGGTGGGCGGTTCACCCTTCCCGGCGGCACGGTAGAGCTGGGCGACAAGTTCGTCCGACATGGCACCCGTCTTGTCGAACCCTCGGCTCTCCTGAAACTGAACAATCGCTTTCCCCGTCTTTCGGCCCATCCAGCCGTCGAGCGGCCCGGGATCGAAGCCGAGATCATCCAGCAGGGTCTGAACGTCGCGCATCAGCTCGCGCCCGGTACGCCGAGTCACCAGGATTCGCACCGGCGACGTGTCGCGAGCCGGAACGGCGGTAACCGGCGCCGCCTCGGCATCGTCACCGCGCCGCGATGACGCCCCGGCACGAGCCGCGACAACGGCGCGTGCGGTCTGAGGCGACGCGGCCACGGCGCGCTTTTCAAAGGGGACCGGCCGGAACAGGTTCGAGTGGCTGATCTCCACCGGCGCGGGTGCGCCGTCGGTGACAATGACATGCGCCCCCAACCCGGTGGCGCCGAACAGCCGCTTGGCGAATTTGGGGGGCAAGCGGACGCAGCCATGGGAGGCGGGATAGTTCGGCACGCTATTGGAGCCATGCAGGGCAATGCCCGACCAGGTCAGCCGTTGCATGTAGGGCATCGGCGCCCGGCTGTAGATGTTGGAGCGGTGATGTCTTCTCTTGTCGAGGATGGAGAAGATGCCGGTCGGCGTTGCATGACCCTTTCGTCCGGTCGAAACCGGTGAACGGGCGACCAGCTTGCCGCCGACATAAACATTGACGTGCTGTTCGGGCACGGAAACGATCAACTGCATGGGCTCTTCGATCGCCGCGTCGGGGTTCCATGCCGGCAATGCCTGCGACCCTGCCGAACTCGCCGCTGCCGCCTCGGCTGTTGTCGCCGACAGGCTGCCGCCGAGCGCCAGCACCGCGACCATGACGCCAATGCCGACAAACCTCATCTGCTCTCCCCCTTGGTGCGGTCCACA
>JAAEOR010000232.1 GCA_024222895.1 Hyphomicrobiales bacterium
CAGCAGGGACCCACCATCCGCCGGCCGATTCTGTTCGGTCGGATCGCGCTCCTTGAGCGTCTCGGGGCTCGGGAGCGCCTCGGGATGGTCCGTCGGCGGCGACTGCGGCGAGGCGGCTTCATCCTCCGGCGCAGGCGCCTTACTCACCGGCCCGATCAGGTCGATGTTGTCGGAACCCTTGTCGGTCATGGTCTGATCCCATGGTTCAGCCCCACCCGACAGGATCGGCAAACGCGGTAAACCGCGGGTTAACGTACAGTCGGCATATCGCGGTGGGCGACATTAACGCCCCCTCCACCATGCTACCGAACTCGGCTGTTGCCGAATTCGGCTGGTGGTGGAGGGGGCGCAACAGACCGATGATGGAAGGATCGCGCCCCCTACCCGCGCCGGCTGACCATGCGTTCCAGCAGAACGGCCAGTTGATAGAGCGCCACCGAGGCCAGCACCGAAACGAAGGCGACAGTCCATATCATCCCGTAGTCGAGATAACCGCGCGACTGGTTGAGCAGGTTGCCGAGGCCGCGCCCGGTGGCGAGCCACTCGGCGATCATCACCCCCAGCAGCGCCCGCGGCACCGCCAGCCGGGCCGAGGCGAACAGCCAGGGCAGGCTGGCCGGCAGGGCGATCAGACGGACTTCCCGCCAGCCCGACGCACCGTAGGCGCGGGCGAGTTCGAACGCTGCCTTCGGCACCAGCGCCAGCCCCTGGGCGAGAGTGACGAAAGCCGGGAAGAAGGTGACCGACACGGTGATGGCGATCGTCACCGTGATGCCACGCCCGAACAGGAGAACCAGCAGTGGCGTCAGTGCCACCAGCGGCATCGTCTGGGTGACCAGGGCGATGGGCATCAGGGCGCGGACGATCGCCGGCTTGATCACCCCGACCACGGCAAGGACGAAGGCAAACGCCAGGCCGGCGAGAATCCCCACCACGGTCATCGGCAGGGTTTCGGCAAGTGCCGCGAGTAGCCGCGTCTGGGCGGCCTCGGCGGTCGGCGGCAGGAAAAGATAGGAAAAGACGCCAGCCGGGGTCTTGGCGATGATCGGCGAGAGCCCGGACACGAGAAGCAGCCCCCACCAGATGGCAAACGGTAGGACCAGCGCGGCGACAGCGACGACAAACCGATGCCCACCGCCGCGCACCGGCTCGCTGGCCGGGGTCGCAGCCGCGGCGATGGTTACGGCGCGGCTGGACTCGGCGACGCGCGACGCGGCCAGGGCCGCGAGCGCATAGGCCAGTCCCGCAATCGCGGTTGCGGCGAGCCCGATGCCCCACAAGCGCGCGGGATCGGCCCGGCCGAGCGACCCCAGCAGGTAGGTACCGAGACCCCAGCGGCTGCCGCTGCCGAATTCGGCGAGAATGGCGCCGAGCACGGCGTTGGGTGCGGCCACGCGCAAGCCGCCGAGCAGCGCCGGCAGACTGGCGCGCAGGCGGACCCACCGCATGACGGCGCCAGCCTGACCGCCATAGGCGCGGACCAGTTCGACCGCGCGGGGATCGACCTCGCTCAGGCCCACCACCATCGCCGTCATGGTCGGGAAGTAGACGGCCAGCGCGGCAAGAGTGATCCGCGGCCAGGCGTCGGGAAGCGCCAGCACCAGCACCGGAACGATGGCGATCGGCGGCAGGGCGAAGATGGCGATGTTGACGCCACGCGCCAGGCGCTCGGTGAGTGGCCAGCGCACGAACAGGATGGCTGCGGCAATGGCGATGATGTTGCCGGCAATGAAGCCGATCAGCGCCGTCTCGACGGTTGCACCGATATGCGGCCAGTAGTCCGATTGCTCCTGCCAGAAGCGGATGAGGATATCGGTCGGCGCCGGCAGCGCGCCCGATGCCACCAGGGAAAACTGCCCGGCAATCTCCCAGGCAACCAGGATGCCGAACAGGGTCAGCGCCGTCGTGTGCCGGCCGGCAAAGCCGGCGAAGTGTCCCCTCACCCCTCGTCTCCGCCGAGCAGCGCACTTACCTCATCAGCCAATGCGTGAAAGGCGGTGTCGCGAAAGATTGTCGTCGGCCGCGGCCGTCCGAAGGGGATTTCGACCACCCCGCGGATGACGCCCGGCCGGCCGCCGAGGACGACGACCCGATCGGCGAGGAAGACCGCCTCATCGATTCCGTGAGTGACCAGCAGCGTGGTCGGCCGCTGCTCCGTCCAGATGCGCTGGAGTTCGACATTCATCTGCCGGCGCAGGATCAGGTCGAGGGCGCCGAACGGCTCGTCCATCAGAAGCACATCGGGGGACGTCACCAGCGAGCGAGCGATGGCAACCCGCTGGCGCATGCCGCCGGAGAGCTCGCTCGGCAGGGCATGCTCGAAGCCGGTGAGCCCCACCAGGGCAATCAGATCGCCGATGCCGGCCCGTTCAGCCGTTCGTTTGCCGCCGAGTACATCCAGCGGCAGGGCCACATTCGCCGTTACCGAACGCCACGGCAGCAACGCCGCATCCTGGAAGGCGATCCCGATCTCGCCGCGTTCGCGCACCGATGTCGGCGGCTCATCGCCGATCGTCACCGAACCGGCGTCGACCGTTTCCAGGCCGAGGGCGATCCGCAGGAGCGTGGATTTCCCGCAGCCGGACGGGCCGATCAGCGCAGTGAAAGAGCCCGGCGGACAGTCGAGGGAAATCCCGTCGAGGACGTCGAGCGGGCGGCCGCGAACCCGAAAACTCTTCGCGACATCGGTGAAGACGACCGCTCGCCCTGCCTTCATGCCAGGATTATATCTTGGTATTACATCTCCTCAAGCAGGCTCGTGTCGAACATCTCCCGCGTCGCCGCGATACCGATTTCGGAGAGGGCGGCGATGTTCTTCTCGATTCCCTCTTCGTCCATGAAGAAAACCCCGTTCGGGTTTTCGATCAACGGTTTCTGGGCAACGTTGAAGAACACCTCGTTTTCGATGGAGCGGCCGGTGCCCTTGAACCAGGTGTCCGCGAATTTGGGCGGCCACCCGGTGGGATCGGCATTGTTCGCGTCCCAGCCCTTGCGGCTTGCCTTCAGCCAGGCGATCAGCTCGGGACGCTTGGCCGCCAACGTCTCCTCGGTCACCACCACCGTGTCGTTGTAGATGGTGAAGCCGAAGTCGTAGAGCAGGAACGACGTCGCCTTCTCGCCGGCCTGCTCGATCGTGAAGGGGACGTTGGTGGTGAAGTCGAGGGAGGCGTCGATCTCGCCTTTGATCAGCGGAGTCGGATCATAGGAGTACGGTACGATGTTCACATCGGCCTTGTCGATGTCGTTCAGTTTCAGCATCGCCTCGACGGAGATAACGTTGACCGGCGGTACCGCCAGGGTCTTGCCCACCAGCTCGGCCGGCGTGTTGATCGGGTTGCTCGCCAGGCTGACGATACCGATCGGATTCTTCTGATACTGGGTGCCGATGATCTTGAACGGCGCGCCCTGCTCGGCGATCGTCTTGATCGTCGTATCCGGTGTCGTCAGGGCCAGTTCCGCCCGGCCCGAGATGAGGCTGCTTTCGGGGATGACGTCCGGGCCACCGGAGAGATAGGTGAGATCCAGACCCTCCGCCTCGTAGTAGCCCTCGTCAATGCCGATGAAGTAGCCGCAGAACTCCGCGTCGTTGATCCAGGCCGCCTGAAAGGTGAATGGCGTCGCGGCCCTGGCGGTGCGGAGCGCTCCGGGCAGCGCACTCGCCGCGATTCCGGCGGCAGCGGTTCCGAGGAACCGGCGGCGATCGAGCAGGAGGGTCATGGCATGTCTCCGTTGTTGATGGTTGAACCCGATGCCCCGCTTACGCGGGTGTTTCTCCCCGTATGGCCTGGAGTTCTTTGAGGGGTGGCGTTGCCGCGATCGTTTCCGGATCGAGCAGCTCCCAGCGAACCCCACGGGGGCGCACGGCCCGGTTAACGGGCCGAATAAGTCGCGTCGGCGTGGCAATCACGTCGACAAGGATGTCGGTGGGGCTTGGAAACAGCTTGTCCTCGACCACCTGAACATCGTGGACCACCGCCGCGACGGGGGTCGCCCCGTCGACAATGCCAATGTCCGTGAACATGCCCCATTCGAGATCGAAGAAGCCGTGCCCCTTGCCGAACCGGACGCCCTCCATTGAAACCGCCGAAGCACCGGTCACCATGAAGTCGAACCGGCCGCGCTCGGCGACCTCGGCCAGCGATATCGGCCGGCCGAAATGTTCCAGGCCGTCCAGCCAGGAGGCGTAGAGTTCGGCGCCGGCCGGCACCATGCTCGGTTCCAGCAGGTAGAAGCCGCGATAGATGCCGTAAGTGGAAATCACCATCGACCGGCCGGCGACCAGCATCCGCCGCCTGAGGTCGGCCAGGCAGTTGTCCGGGGTGATGAAGGCGTAGCCGCCATCCTTGTAGACCGGCTCGTCCAGCAATCGGCCGATCGCCTCGTCGGAACCCACGAAGTCCGGGATCACCTCGGCGAAGTTCTTGTGAAAGCGTGAGTCGGGCAAGGCAACGTCTTTGAGACGGGACCAGATTCGTTCCCGGACAATTTTTGTGCTGGACACCTGCAGCGATCCGATGAAACGTGTTCCACGTTGAAGAGATTGTGAAACGATGGTTTCATGTGGTGCCGAAAGAGTCACGCATGAATTTAGTGCACTGTGGACGAAATCCGATCGTCTTCGTGCCGCCGCCCATGGACGGGCTGACGGAAAAGGCTGATGGCAACGAGACTAGCGCTACGCATTCAGGATCGGTTCGATGCCCTGACCCATAGTGAAAAGAAGCTGGCCAGCCTGCTTCTTGATCGCCCCGACGAGATCCTGACCGTTTCCGCGACGGAGATGGCGCGGGTTGCCGGTGTCTCCAAGGCGACAACCGCCCGGTTCTTCCGCAGCCTCGGCTATGCCGATTTCAACGATGTCCGTCTCCAGGCGCGGGAGGAACGCAACCGCACCGGCCCGGTCCAGCAGGTACCGATGCCGGCCGAGGCACCGACGGGTGCGGCGACCGTACCGATCCATCTGCAGGTGGAAATGGCCAATCTCACCCACACTTTCGAAGCGCTGCGATCCGACACGGTCACGTCGGCGGTCGAACAACTCGCCGAAGCGCAACGGGTGTGGATCGTCGGGCTCGGCGGCGACAACGGACTGGCCCGCCACGCCCGGCTTCAGCTCTCGCGCATCCGGCCCGGCGTCGAGATGGTATCGGAGAATCCCCGCTTGTGGCCCGAGGAACTGGCCTCGGCGGGCCCATCCGATGCGCTGGTCCTGGTTGCGTTGCGGCCGTGGCCGGCCGCGGCCGATGCGGCGCTTGCCTTCGCCCGCACGACGCGGCTCGCGGCGATTGTCGTGACCGATCCGACCGGAGCGGGACGGGCCCGGCGGCACGGCGGCACGCCGCTGGTCTGCCACGTCTCGACCCCCGGCCCCGAGGCATCCCACACGACGGTCCTGTCGATGCTCACCCTGATCGCGACTGCATTGGCGGCAAAGGCCGGAGGGCAGGCGGAACGCCGGCGCGAACTGATCGACACCCTGCGTGAGGAACTCGACGCATCGGATTGAGGTTAGGGATCCAATGCCCCCGCCAGCCATTCGGCTGCCATCCCCGATCGAGCCGGGGACAGGCTCTCCCCCGCAAAGCGCGGGGGAGGATCGCCGTTGCACCGTTGTGCGGAGGCCCCTGAAAGGCCCGCTTATCCAAGAAGGCTCGGACACGTGTGCATGCGTTAGTGAGAATTCGGGGGAGGTGCCAGCCGAATGGCAGGCGGAGGGCGCGCTCGCTCACACCATGTCGAAGTCGTCAATCGACAGTTTCAGCTTCTTTTCCACCTTGGCGAACAGCTCTTTGCCGTCCAAGCCATCGCCGTCCTCGTCGTAGAAGAGCTTGCCCTTCGCCTTGTGATAGACGAGATGGTTGTTGCCGTCCTTGGCCTTCTTGCCGACGATGAATTCGTTCTCTATCAGCTTGCCGCCGGCCCCGTGAAATCAAGATCCATAATCAGGGAGTGCGTTGATGCCGTTCAAATCCATATCCGTATTGGGTCTCGGCAAGGTCGGCAGGCTCGCCGCCAAATTACTCCATCAGTCCGGTTTTGAGGTCACCGGTTACGATATCCGTACGTCCAGGGAGCAGTTGCCGTTTCTGGCCAAAAACGCGGACCTGACCTCCCACAGCGCCATGTTGGCCGAATTCAGTGGCACCGAGGCGGTTCTCTCCTGTCTGCCATATCAGTTGAACAGAGGTGTCGCGCATGCGGCACATGAGGCCGGCGTCCACTATTTCGATCTCACCGAAGACGTCCCGACCACTAAGGCGATCATCGAGTTGAGCAAGACATCGAAAGGCCTGATGGCACCGCAATGCGGTCTCGCTCCCGGCTTCGTCGGTATTGTCGGCGCCGATCTGATCTCCCAATTCGACGACTGCCGCTCCTGCCGGATGCGCGTCGGAGCGTTGCCGCAGCACCCGACCGGCCATTTGGGATATGCCTTCAACTGGTCGCCGGAAGGCGTGGTCAATGAGTATCTTAACGATTGCGAGGTGATCGAGGGGGGCGAGCGCAAATGGGTTTCGCCGATGGAATGGCTCGAAACCATCTATATCGACGGGGTCAAACTGGAGGCCTTTACGACGTCCGGCGGTCTTGGAACCATGTGCAATACGTTTCTGGGGACGGTCGACAACATCGATTACAAGACCATGCGCTACCCTGGGCACATGCTGCTGATGAACTTCTTCTTCCACGAATTGCTGATGCGCGAGCGGCGAGACATTGCCGGCGCAATCCTCACCCACGCCAAGCCCGCCGTTGACGACGACGTTGTCTACATCCACGTCTCATCGGAAGGAAAGATCGACGGTTGCCTGCAGCGCGTGGAATTTGTTCGCAGCTATCGACCGATCGACATTCACGGAAAGCGTGAGACCGCGATCGCCTGGACGACAGCTGGTTCGGTCGTCGCAGTCATCGAGATGGCGAGTAACGAGATGCTGCCGAACAGCGGTTTTCTGAAGCAGGAAGATATCCCGTTGGCAACGTTTCTATCGACCGGCACTGGCCGTCTTTTTGGCCAGTCATAGACACAAGACTGCTTTAGCGTGCGGATCGAGCCACCTCTTGGATTTTCCGAAACTGACGATTTGACTGACGCGATCCGCGGTGGTGAGGGTCGTAGGAAATTGATGGCCCTATGATGCCGCGACCAACAGGGCACCCGCCACCAGCGCTGCTTCCAGCGGGAATCGCTCTGGGGATAGCGGGGCACTCGCCAAGGCCGAGGCTGACCTCATAATGAATGGACTCCGCGATGCCAAGGCGGGTCCGATGGAGATCGTAATCCGGGCAGCGTAAATAGAAGTATGGCCCGCGCATGCCGTGGGTGTTTGCGTTTGGCATCGATCGACGGCTCCGGTCTTGTACTCATCGTTCGCGATTGCACCGCGGTTACTGTTTCTTGTCAGTATACCGCTCGCGCTCGGGTTACATCTTTGTGTGTGGATCGTGTAACCGCTGCTTCCCATCTCAATGTTCAACGATGACTGCAGAACGTCCAGGCTCTGTGGTTCACACCGCCGGGCGCTGATTGGGTTTGAACGCTGGTGCCGCGGAGTGATTGGCGACTATCGCAAGATTGGACGGGTCTTCGCGCCGGGGC
>JAAEOR010000233.1 GCA_024222895.1 Hyphomicrobiales bacterium
CATCGTCTTCTGGGCCGTCTCGCGGACAGTGTTTGGCCGCTACCTGTTGGCGGTGGGCGGCAACGAGAAGGCGGCGAAGCTTTCCGGCGCCCCGGTTCGGTCGGTCAAGATCGGCGCCTATGTCATCTGTTCGGTGCTGGCGGGAATCGCCGGGCTGATCGTTGTTGCCATTAACTCGGCCTCCGACGCCGCCCGCAACGGCAACCTGATGGAGCTCGACGCGATCGCCGCCGCGGTGGTCGGCGGCGCGCTTCTGCAGGGTGGCCGTGCGCCAATCTTCGGTGCGGTCCTCGGCGCCATCATCATTCAGCTGGTCAAATACACGCTGCTGGCCAACGGCATCGAGGACGAGGTGGCGCTGATCGCCAAGGCCGCGATCATCGTTGCGGCCGTTTACCTCCAGCAAACGCGCAAGGAATAGGCATGGTCGATACCTCAACCTTCGATCTTCGCCGGTATCTGCGTGGCAGCGGGCAAAGCCGCGGTGTCTGGATCGCACTGGCTGCGTTGATCATCTTCGGACTGGTGCGCTACGACAATTTCGGCGGCGCCTACAACATCGTTTCCTTTCTGAACTACAACTCGATGTTTGTCGCGATCTCGATCGGCATGTGCTTTGTCATCATGACCGGAGGCATCGATCTGTCGGTCGGGTTCGTCGCCGCCTTCTCGTCGGTCTGTGCCGCCTATCTCAGCCCCTATGGGATCGAAGTCGCGCTGCCGGGCGGCATCCTGGCCGGCATGGCCTTTGGGGCCATCAACGCCTTCGTCATCATCATCATGCGGGTGCCGCCGTTCATCGCCACGTTGGCGACCATGTTGGCTGCCAAAGGCGGCGCGCTGGTCATCAGTGGCGCCGAAACGATCTCGGTTGATTGGGGAACCAATTTCACCAAGTTCGGCATGGAGAACGCCTTCGGCATTCTTCCGTGGAGCATTGTCGCCGCGGTGATTCTGGCAATCGCCGCATGGTTCATCCTGGAACAGACGTCGCTGGGGCGCACGGTGCTCGCCATCGGCGGCGGCGACGAGGCCTCCAATCTGATGGGACTGAAAGTCAATCGCGCCAGGACCTTTGTTTATGTTTTCAGCGGCGGATGCGCTGGTCTCGCCGGTGTGATCCTGGCGTCGGCGTTTGGTGCCGGCCAACCGCTCGAAGGGATCGGCTGGGAGCTCTCGGCGATCGCCGCCGTCGTCGTCGGCGGGACCCTGCTGACCGGAGGTCTTGGTTCGATTCCGGCGACGGTTGCCGGCGCGCTGCTACTCGGCCTGGTTTTCAACATTCTGAACTTCGAGAACGGGCGCGGCACCATCAGCCTCAGCGCCTACTGGCAGATGGTCATCCGCGGCGGCTTCCTCTTCGCGGTCATCCTGCTGCAGACCCGGGTCGTCGGCACCAAACAGGCCAAGGGATAGCCGAACCGTGTCGACTGTCCGAAGCGTCAGCGCACGCTTGTTCAAGGTCCCGCTGGCCGAGGTCCTGTCCGATGCCAAGCACGGGGACCATACCCATTTTGACCTGATCACCGTGACCGTAACCACGAAAGACGGCGCCAGCGGCACCGGCTACTCCTATACCGGCGGCCGGGGCGGTGAGGCGGTGCTGGCATTGGTCGAGCACGATCTGGCCCCGTTCCTGATCGGACGCGATGCCTCGGAGGTCGAGGCTCTTTATGACCAGATGCTGTGGCACATCCACTATGTCGGGCGAGGGGGGATCGCTTCCTTCGCCATCTCGGCGGTCGACATCGCGCTTTGGGATATTCGCGGCAAGGCTCGGGGCGCGGCGCTGTGGCAGATGGCCGGCGGCGCCGACCGACGCTGCAAGGCGTATCGTGGCGGCGTCGACCTCAACTTCCCGCTCGACAAGCTGCTGGCGAGCGTCAGTGGTTATCTCGAACGCGGCTTCAACGCCGTGAAGATCAAGGTGGGTAAGCCCGACCTGGCCGAAGACGTGGCCCGCGTGGCGGCAGTCCGCGAACTGATCGGCCCCGACGTCACGTTTATGGTCGACGCCAACTACGGTCTGACCGTTGACCAGGCGATCACCGCGGCGGAAGCCTTCAAGCCCTTCGACCTGACCTGGTTCGAGGAGCCGATCATCCCCGACGACTACGACGGCTACAGGCGGATTGCTGAGGCAACCGGGGTGCCGCTGGCGATGGGCGAGAATCTCCACACCATCCACGAGTTCGAACTGGCACGGGCGTATTCGCGGCTGAGCTACGTTCAGCCCGACGCCTCCAACTGCGGCGGCATCACCGGCTGGCTACGGGCGGCGGCGCTGTTCGATGGACAGGGCGTTCCGGTCTGCAGCCACGGGATGCAGGAACTCCATGTCAGCCTGGTATCGGGCCGGCCGAACGGCGGCTGGCTCGAGGTCCATTCCTTTCCGATCGATACTTACACGACCCGGCCGCTGGTGGTCCGAGACCACCGGGCCGTCGCTCCGGATACGCCCGGGACCGGTGTGGAATTCGATTGGGCAAAGCTGGAGGTAGCCCACGACGCCGGCGGTTGAGAGGGTGCAAAGCCGGGAAGGGCTGGTGTCCGCTCGAAGGCAGGCGTATTCGGGAGTGCAGGAAGTTGTGTTGAAGTCTGGCAAGGAAACAACGCGGCTTCTCGAAAACCGTCCACCAGCCGCCCCAGTCCAGACTTGGCCTGCATGTCTTGATCGGGCGGAAAGTGTGCATTCGCTTCATGTACGAGGTGAGATCGGTTCAGCGGCGAGAGCCGACATTCAAACAGCCACGGATCGTGGGTTCTTTCTGCAGTGCGGAAGGCGGCTCCGAGCCCTGAGCAGACAGTCGCTTGAGGCACATCAAAGCGGCTTTGCGCCGCAAGGCTTACAGCAAATCTGTTGGAATCTTCAACTGGAGGAACCTTATTCTGAATTAAGAAAAGGCGTCTGACCAGTACCTGTTGATGAAAGGGAAATCCGATGACACTACGTAGCTTGTTCTTTGCCAGCGCGGCTCTGCTGGTCGCACCGGCCACCGCACAGGTCAATACGGACGGCGGGACGATCGACCCGTCTATGGTCGAGCGCTTCTACAATCAGCCGGGTTACTCCCCATACGCGGGTCGCAACTACCCGATACTGCCGCTGTGGGGCGAACAGCACCTGCACACCTCGTGGTCGCCGGACGCCATGGGCGCCGGCACGCGGGTCGGGCCGGACGAGGCGTTGCGCTATGCCAAGGGCGAGGAGATCACGTCCACCACCGGCCAGGCCGTGAAACTGTCGCGGCCCTACGACTGGATCGTGGTCGCTGACCATTCCGATGCGCTCGGCGTCATGTTCGGCGTGCTCAAGGGCGACCCTTCCCTCATGGCCGATCCGAAGCTGAAGGAATGGAACAAGGGCATGAATGCGGGCGGTGAGGCCGCCAGCGCCGTTGTCATGGAAATGATTACCCTCCAGGGACTGGGCCAGGTGCCGGAGGCCGTGACCGACCCCAACGTCCAGTTCGACATGTGGCGCAAGATGACGGAGATCGTCGAGGGCCATAACGATCCCGGTAACTTCACGGCGCTCATCGGCTACGAATGGACGTCGAACTATGGCGGCGGCAACAATCTGCACCGCAACGTCATCTATCGTGACGGCAAGGTGCTCGCCGACCGGGTA
This sequence comes from Hyphomicrobiales bacterium, assembly GCA_024222895.1. GTDB lineage: Bacteria > Pseudomonadota > Alphaproteobacteria > Rhizobiales > Kaistiaceae > Bauldia. The sequence goes on from JAAEOR010000233.1 coordinate 3,632, forward strand.
AGGCCGCTGACCACTTTCGACACCGAGATCCCGAACGAGCTTTGGGACTGGATGGCAAGCTACGAGAAGGAAACGGGCGGCCGCCTGCTGGCGATCCCGCACAACGGCAACCTGTCGAACGGGCTGATGTTCGCCACCGAGACGCCGGACGGCATTGCGATCGACGCCGAGTGGGCTGAGAACCGGCAGCGGTGGGAACCGCTCTACGAGGTCACCCAGAGCAAGGGCACGTCCGAGCAGCATCCGTCGCTGGCGCCAAATGACGAGTTTGCCAACTTCGAGATATGGGACAGGGGCAACCTGAACGTCGTGCCCAAGGAGCCGGGCATGATCGAGTTCGAATATGCTCGGCAGGCGCTCAAGCGCGGCATGCTGCTGGAGGACGAACTTGGTGCCAATCCTTTCAAGTTCGGCCTCGTCGGCTCGACGGATGACCACACCGGCATCTCTTCAGCGGAAGAGAACAACTTCTTCGGCAAGTTCCCGGCAAGCGAACCCGGCCCGGAGCGGATGACCGGGAACGCCTTCGATTTCGACGGTCGGATCGTCAAGGACTGGGAACTCGGCGCATCGGGGCTCACCGCTGTATGGGCGCCGGAAAACACCCGCTCGGCGATCTGGGACGCGATGAAGCGCAAGGAGGTTTACGGCACCACCGGTCCCCGCATGTTCGTGCGCTTCTTCGGCGGCTGGGACTTCGAGCCCGAAGACGCGAACGGCCGGAACCCGGGAGCCATCGGCTACGGCAAGGGCGTGCCCATGGGTGGCGACCTGCCCCCCGTCCCGGAAGGCGGTGGCGCCCCGACCTTCCTGGCCGCCGCGGTCAAGGATCCGCTGTCGGGCAACCTCGACCGTATCCAGATCGTCAAGGGCTGGGTGGATGCCGACGGGAATCTTCGGGAGAAGGTCCATGACGTCGCCTGGTCGGGCGACCGCCAGCCAGGGCCGGACGGCCGGGTGCCGCTCGTTGGTAGTACTGTTGACGTCGAGAATGCGACCTGGACCAACACGCTCGGCGCTTCGGAACTGATTACGGTGTGGCAGGACCCGGATTTCGATCCGGCGGTGAAGGCATTCTACTACGCCCGGGTCATCGAGATCCCGACCCCGCGCTGGACTGCCTATGACGCGGCCTATTACGGCCTCGAGCCCGGGCCCGAAGTGCCGACAACGGTGACCGAGCGAGGCTATACATCACCGATCTGGTACACGCCGGGACGGTAACGAAAAACGAACTCACCGAGATGCGACTCGCCGTTTCCCAGGAATCGGCGGGTCCGCGGGCGCGGTTTCGATGATATCGCCTTTAGTGTATGCCTATTTAGTCTCTTATGGCTTCACTCTTGACCAAAATGGCGAAGATTTTTTGTCACCTTGCGTGAGCCAGCGCCGGAACGATTCGCATTTCGGTGATGGAGCATGCAGCGGCGATGGCGGCTCGGCCGAGGCGGGTCAGGTAATAGCGATAGGTGCCGGCGACGCGTTTGATGAGGCCGAGTCGGCGCATGCGCTTAAGTTGGCGAGAAAGGGCTGCAGGTTTCAAGGTCGGGACGAAGGCGGCCAGATCTGCTCGGCGCAGTCCACGGATGTTGAATTGTGGGCGCTGCAAGGCCCGCAGCAACGCCTGCTCGCTGTGCTTGAAGAAGTTCAGCCCCTTGATGATCCGATCTTGATCACGCTGGTCTTGGCTGAGCCGATCGAGGGCGCGGGCGCCGGCGCTGTGGTCGTCGAGAGCCGACAGATACGCCAGGTATCGCCGGCAGCAGCCGAGAAGAATCTCGCGCAGGTCGACCAAGCTGTAGATCGACTTCTTCAGGGGCGCCAGCTCTCGGGTGCTGGGCCCTTTGCGATGTTCCACCTTGCGGTGGTGCTTGAAAAAGGAGACGTCGTTGACCGTCGTCTCGATGCGCAGCACCAAGTTGAATTTGTCGTACATCTTCACTTGCGCTTTGCCGAGGCGATGCTTGATGCAGGTGCCCTCGATCCGGGTCTCAAAGCGCGAGCCAATCTCCTGGGCAAGCTGCGGGGTGATCTTCTTGCCGAGGAAGCTGGCGACCTGTTCGGCCTTCACCGACAGCACCGCCTGGCGGGAGAGCTGCTCGTACAGCGGCTTGAGCGTTTGAGCCGAGCGGAACACCAAGTCGATAGCGTACTCCGCCTGCATCAAGCTCCAGTGATAGGGGTGAGCGATGGTCTCCTGGATCGGGCAACACAGCGCGGCGTAGCGATCGAGCACCTGGTGCAGCCAATCGGGCTTGAGCGTGTCGGCCAAGGCTTGTGCCTCCTGCCAATCATCAATCCGCACAAAGGCGTTGTCCGCCAGGCTATGACCTATGCCCGCGGCGGTGAGCCGGCGCGCCAGCCAACCGTGTCCGTTGCAATAAAACTGCAGCCGGAAGGGACACCACGTCGGAACCCGCAGGTAACACAGGCCGACCTCGGGATC
>JAAEOR010000234.1 GCA_024222895.1 Hyphomicrobiales bacterium
CAGCGATGTGCCATCAGTACCGTCGGTGCCGTTGGTGCCATTGATCCCGTCTGCGCCGTCCGCGCCGTCAGTGCCAGCCTGGGCCGACAGATCCCAATAGGTCGACCAGTTCGCGCCGATGCCTGGTTCATCTGCGGCGGCCGCTGTATGCCCCAATTTGCAGACAAAGGTGGATCCGTCATTTTCGACCGCGTCGAGCACCGCATAGGTGGTGGTGCTCAGCCATGGACCTTTCCAGATCAGCGGTGTGCCATCAGTACCGTTAGTACCATTGGTGCCATTGGTCCCGTCTGCGCCGTCCGCGCCGTCAGTGCCAGCCTGGGCCGAAAGATCCCAATAGGTCGACCAGCTTGCACCAACGCCAGGTTCATTCGCGGCCGCGGCCGTGTGCGCCAATTTGCAGACATAAGAGGATCCGTCATTTTCGACCGCATCGAGCACCGCATAAGTGGTGCTGCTCAGCCATGCGCCTTGCCAGACAAGCCCGGTGCCATCTGCACCGTCAACGCCATCGGTGCCGTCGCTGCCGGCACCGGCCGGACCTTGAAAGCTCTGGCCGAGTGACCAGTCCGCACTGGTCGCGGATAGTTTCAGGTAGACTGTCGGCGTTCCCCCTTCGACCGTCGCCGGCACCACATATGTGAAACCGGCCGCCTCATCGTCATGTGTGGCGCGGTCAACCAGTGTGCCGACTGCATCAGGATCAAAGAATGTGCCGGCTTCAAGCTTGGCTACAATTTCGGCCAGGCGATCATTGGCAATAACCACGCTTGCGACATCGGCCCGGAGCCGCTGGATCTCGTAATCGGTATCATTCGCCGTCACGCCCGGCCACGGCTTTGTCAATGTCAGTGCAACGTCACTTTCGACGCTGGCTATGAATGCTACGGTGCCGGCGACAAGCAACATTCCGCCGGCGACCAATGAGGTTGAAAAACTGGTGCCGGTGCCGGTCACGGCGTTGCTGGCGGCGGTGACAGTCACCGAGCCGGAATTCACGATTGTGGACATGATTTCCCCTTAGAGATCGACCAGGACGGCCCATGTGAAAGTTTTGGCACCCTGGTTATTCACCAGCGTCAGCTCGCGGGCGGCTATGTCCCACCAGGCGTAATATTGCCAAGGCAGCATCGCCGCACCGTCGCCGGGATTCATCAACACGTTGAACGGCAGAACATCGATGTCCGGCAGCGCGATTGTTGTGTTGTCGTCGCCGCTCGACACCCATTCCCCGGAATAGAGTGCTGCGACCGGCCGTTGATCTTCGTGCAAGATCGCATCTTCGCCATCGACCAGCGTGTTTGCATCGACACCAGGCCGCGAGCTGCGAAAGACAAAGTCACCCTGCAGATTGCCGATTAAAACCCGCTTCACAGTGCAAGTCCGCTATCGTGTTTGTAGACCGTTACCACCATGCGAAAGAGGCCGGCCGAGGTGGTGTAAGTGTTGAGGTGCGCCTCCGCCCAAAAAAGATCGGTTTCGATCTTGTACTTTCCGTCCGGAACGACCGCACCTGCAGAGGTGGCCGATTGCAAAAACTCCGGATAACGCACGAAATCCGTTGTCGGGCCGCCGAAGAAAAACGCCAGGCCAAAGTGCACCATTGGCTTGTACGGCAACGCTGCAAAGTTGAATGTCGCCCGGTGCTTCGACCAACCACCGCCGGCGTTGCCTTGTGTGAACACCGATGTCGCTGTGCCTTGATCATGCTGCGACAGCATCGGGAAGCCCGGTTCGACCAGGCGCGCGACACTGTCATCAAGCGCGTCGAATCCAGGTCGGGAAATGAAGATCCCATCGGATCGCATAACAACACGGCGCGTCATGGTCCCGCCAGGCCAAACACCTGGTAATAGAGCGCGTAAGGCCACCGGTAACGCCAACCCTGGCCGGGGTCTTTGCGCGTGATGATGATCGAGCTGTCCGTCACAGTGAACGTGAACCGGGCTTGTGTGTTGAACGGCGGGGCGGTGCCTTCCTGAATGTGCTCCCAATAAAGCGGACTCAGGAGCCCGTCTATTCTCGATTCGCCCGTCGCCAATTCATAGGTTGGCGAATAGTAAACACTCAGCGTCACCGTTGGGATGAACGGGCATTGCGGGAAAACGATTACCCAGGGTGCATTGCTCAACGTGCCCCGTTTCTCATTGATGGTCGGCCCGAGTGATGCAGCCGGATCATCCTGCCATCCGGCCGCAATCAGCTGGCCGGCATAGGCCCAATCTGAATCATATGCCTTTTGCGCGTGCGGCATCGCCGGATCCGCTGCGAAACCGGGCCGGCTCACAAGCAACCGATCGGTCGAAATC
>JAAEOR010000235.1 GCA_024222895.1 Hyphomicrobiales bacterium
ACCGTGGAGATCCTCGCAAAACCGACCCCCGTTCAACGCCGCGCCTTCGACCTGCTCGCCATCAAACCAAAAATGTAGACAGTGCACGAAATAATCTTCGTGCAATTACAGTCACTTCGACAAAATCAGCCTAAAGTTCAGACTAGGCAAAGTGCCCGCAACTGCGCCGCCAGGGTCAGATCCGGGCCGCTGGAGCTTGCCGCCCTACTCTTCGCTGATGCCCTGCAGCGCGGCGTCGAGATCGCGCAGGAAGGCGCGGATGCGATCGGCGTTGACGCCGAGATCGTGAGCGCCGTTGCGGGCGGCGGAGCGCATGTCGAACAATGTGCCCTCACCGTCCGCCTCGATACGAATGACCACGTCGTGGCGGAAGCCGAAGACGGTTGTGGATGCCACCGCTTCGATGCGCCCGATGGGGACACCCTCCTCCGGGCGCTGACCACCGAGCAGACGCCAGCCGCGCTGGCTAACAAGAGTGCTGGCATCGTCGAAGACCCGCGCCGGTCCGACCGGGTAGTGTCGCGAAACAATGTCGGGATACGAGTCCTCGTGCAATGCGATCGCGTCGTCATCGGAATCACTCAACGGCTGCGCGTCCCCAGGCCGATCGGCCAGCGCCAGAACAAACGCCGGTGGATCGTCAAGATCGGTTGATATGTCGTGGAGCCTTGGGTGGGTCACCAGCCTGACCGCGCCCAGCGCCGGTACCACCAGAACCAGCAGCCCCAGGATGAGGCCGCGGATCGCCGGGCCGAGTCCCTTGCGGCCGTCGCGCCAGATCGCCTCGAGCGCACCGATTGCCGCGATAACTCCGAACCCGGCGAAAGAGAATCCCAGCGCCATCGCCGCAAAGGCCTGGGTCGCGGACATCAGCCCGCCATGATGGCCGATCGCCGCGATGACCAGGATCGGCACCGAGACAATCGAAAACCGCCAACTCCATACCGCAAGCGCCGAACGCCGCTCGCGCAATCGGGCTACCATTCGCGCGTCGATTCCTCAAAAAGCCCCCGCCCTCATGGTCAGCTATCGACTGGAGACCGCCCGCGCAAGCCGGGGAACTGAGGAAGCGCCGGATAATCCAGCGCAAACGCACTCCGGGCCGCAAAAGAGAGGCGGCCGAGGAGCCCCCGGCGACCAGCCGGTCCGGGGTAACCGCGCTCTCTCGCCCGCTCAGCTTGCCAAGCGTGTCTATCGTGCTTAACTCAGAATGGACAGCCAAAGGGGAGTTGAGAATGAGCGACTCAGGCGACCGCAACTCGAACCCTGATTCCGACACCGGCGACGAACACGCCAGGGGACATGAACCGCTGCTTGGCGAACAGGTTAGCGGTTTCATATCGCCCGGGCGCCACAACGTCCTGCTGATCTACATCCTCTATCTGATCGGTATCATCCCGATGGCCGGCATCGTGCCAATCATCATTGGTTTTGTCCTGGCGGTGCTCAATCGCGAGGACGCCGCACCGCTGGAACGGAGTCACTACGAGTATCTGGTTCGCCAGGGGCTGATGGGCCTGGCTTTCGTGGTCGTGTCCGTCCTGCTGACGATCGTCTTCATCGGCTTTCTCGGGTTTATTGCAACGGCAATCTGGTGGATCATCCGCTCGGTCAAGGGGCTGCTCGCGATCAACCACCATGAGCCGATCGCGAATCCGAAGACCTGGACCTGGTAATTTACGTTGGATTGACCATCTCTTCATCATTCCGCCGCAAACTGGCGAAATGAGACTGGCCAAGAGGCGGCCAGAGGGCCGCCAGCCAGCTGTGCGAATACGAGTAAACCAGTGACCATCCCTCAGAGCCCAATCGACCGCCGTCCGTTCCGTTCCAAGGCGGAATGCCTGCGCGAAGACACCCTCCAGACCCGCTATCGCAACGTCGCGATCCCTGACGTCGTTGCCGCGCTCGCTCAGCCCAAGCACGCGACGACTGCAAAGCCCGTGACAACGACCCGGCAAACACGCTGACTGCTGCGCGGCCGGCGACCTCCGCGTCCCGGTGAGCGCCGCCCGTTCGGGATCGCTGGTGTCGTCCGGAGCAACCCTCCAACCGCCAGGCGACAGCCTCGCCGGATCGGCATAGAAGCACGCCACGCGCCGATAATGCCGGCCCGCCGGCCGATCAAAACAGGGTCGGCGCGACCGGTTCAATCACGCCGGCATCATCGTTGCCGGCACTGTTGACTCGCGTGCTCACGGCGGACGCTTCGAGGAGGTCGTCGGGTGCCGGGTTGAGTAGTGAGTCGATCGTGGACGGCGGATGATTGGCGGCATCGAGCCATCGGTCGTAGTCGGCCTGTTCGAGGATCACCGGCATGCGGGTGTGGACCCCGGCGACAACCCGGTTGGCCGCCGCGGTGACGATACAGGCACTGTCGATCTCGCTACCGTCCCGCCCGAGCCAGGTTTCCCACAACCCGGCAAAAGCCATGGGCAGGCCGTCTCGCCGTCGAAAGAGATAGGGTTGCCGCGTGCTGCCGCGCGGCCCCTTCCATTCGTAGAAACCACTCGCCGGCACCAGACAGCGCCGATACCGGAACGCCCCCTTGAACGACGGCTTGTCGGCAAGTCCCTCTGCCCGGGCATTGATCAGAACCGAGAATTCGCGCGGGTCTTCCACCCAAGCCGGCACCAGCCCCCAGCGCACCAGGGCAAATCGCCGGGCGTCCCCGACCATCCGCACGACGGTGATCGGCTGGGTCGGCGCGATGTTGTAGCGTGGCGGGAACCACTCGCCATCCAGGTAGCCGAAAAGCGCGGCCAGCTCTTCGGGCGTCGCGGTCAGGAGGTAGCGTCCGCACATGCCCCGTCCTAGCCACAAACAGGGTATCCGGGCAACGGGCCCAGGTATCTTTTACCGCTTCGGGACCAACGATACGCTGTGGTGATGAGATCCGGATCACACGAATCACCGGTTCTGGGCGTCAGCACCCTGGTGCGAAGCGATCGCAAGGTGCTGCTGGTGCAGCGGGCTCGGCCACCTTTTCAGGGCGTCTGGGCGTTTCCGGGCGGCAAAGTAGCGTATGGAGAGCTGCTTGCCACTGCCGCCGCCCGCGAAGTCCTCGAAGAGACCGGTATCGTGGTGGCGATCGAAGACCAGATCGACCGGGCGGAAATCCTGCCTGGCCACGAAAAGGCCGGGCTCCAGGAGCACTACGTCGTCGTCGTCTTCGCCGGCACCCCGATTGGCGGTACACTTGCGGCGGCGGACGACGCGGCCGATGCACGATGGTTTGCCGCGGCGGAGCTGGCATCCCTGACGATGACGGCGGATACCGCCCGCATCCTCATTGCCCGGGGCCTGGTAGCAAATGTCAGCCGGACCACTGGAATGAACGGCCGAGCGCCGAATGGGGACGTCGATCAGTGATGCACTATAGTCGGTCAGTTCTGCTCGCCGCCTTCCTGTCGGCCACCCTTACGCTCTCCAGCGGGGCGCCCGCGACCGCCCAGGAACAAGAAACCCAGCCAGTTGTCCCGCAGGGCAACCAGCCGCCTTATGACGACCAACTCCTGCGCCTTTCGGAAATTCTCGGCGCGCTGCACTACCTTCGACAGCTCTGCGGCAGCGGTGAAGGGACATTGTGGCGGGACGAGATGCAGGCGCTGATCGACAGCGAGGAAGCCGAGGCGCCAAGACGCGCCCGCTTTATCGACCGGTTCAACCGCGGTTATGAAGGGTTCGAGGCCGTCTATCGGACGTGTACCCCGGCGGCCGCCCTCGCGGTCGACCGATACATGAATGAGGGTCGCCGCATCGCCCGCGAGATTGTCGCTCGCTACGGGCGACAAGAGTGAACAGATCCTTAACGGCACCGCCGAGACTCTTAAGAAGCCGTTAACCTTTTCTTCACGATACGGCTGAAGGAGCCGTTTCGACGTGATAGCGTGGCGACTCATTAACCCTAGTCTTTTGCACAGGCACACTCATGACATCGACTCCCGCTCCCGAAACGGCGGCGCAGAAGGATGACCGTGTCATCCTGGAAAAGAAGCGCATGGCGCTGAACTACCTTTGCGAAGCCTGGGACGAGGCTGCTGCCGAGGGGATCGAACCGGAAATCCTGGCTCACGCGGCTCTTTTCCGTGCCTTTGCCGATTTGGTCGAGATATACGGCGAGGACGCCGTTGCCGATCTGGCGCGAACGCTGCCGGCGCGTATCCAGGCGTTTGAGTTCTCGGTGAAACGGCCCGTTCAGTAGGCAGCGCAACCGGCGGCGAAAACCCCACCGTCCGCCCCCGAATTGCCTACCGCCGCGGCTGAACTAGACTATCGACAGCGGCGCGGACTTTTTTGGCGCTGCTGGCAGGAGATCACGATGCTACGGCACACAACCGTGTGGGCGGGGGCACTTGTCATTATCGGGCTGATGCCGGACCTGGCCGTTTCGGCGCCAAGCCCGGAGCCCTTCGAAGCGGAAGAGCCTTCGGGACTGGGGAACGAGGATCGGATCCTGCCCGAGATTCCGGCCGATCCCTCACTCGATCTCGAAGACCGCCCTCCATTCGGCACCACCACCGGGGGCGAGGCCGTGGCACCCGAGGTCCATTACGATCCGGACGTGCTTCCCACACCCGTACGCCGGCTGCGCGAACAAATCCTTGAAGCCGCCGCCTCCGGCGACCCCGAACGACTCCGGCCGATCATCGAGGCAAACGGCGAACCGCCGGCCTTCAGCTACAACGATATCGGCGACGATCCGATTGCCTACCTGAAATCGCTGTCGAGCGACCCGGAAGGGCGGGAAATCCTTGCTGTCCTTGCCGAAATGCTGGATGCCGGCTTCGTCCATGTCGGCGAAGGCACGCCGGACGAGATGTATGTGTGGCCCTACTTCGCCCACTATCCCGTTCAACTGCTCACCGGGCCACAGATCGTCGAGCTCCTCAAGATCGTCTACCCGGGCGACTATGACGACATGCAGGTCTACGGAACGTACCTCTCCTACCGGGTCGGACTCGCCCCGAACGGAACCTGGCGCTACTTCCTGGTGAGCGACTGATCAAGCGAATCCGACATTTGAGTCCACTTGCGGCCAGGCTCTCGACAAATTGTCGAATTCAAGAGCTTCACTGGAATCAGATACTTGCTCGTGGTCCCGACCGTTCGGACATTTGCTCAAGCGGGTACTGGAGGGGGAGCAAATGTCGGGATCGGACCACCGGAGCATATTGCAGTCAACGACCGTTCAGAACCCTTCGCCGCCGGAACTGGCTTAGGAATTTCGTTCTCGGCTCCTTCCTGCCATTCGATAAATCCTTAGTGTTGCGCTGCATCATCCGGAAAGCGGTCGTTCGACCGTGCATCGCTCCGCCGGCATGGCCGATGACGGCAGCGCGGACAAGGACTAAGCCGCTCGCGCGGCATTGGCGTTCGTAACCGGCGCTCGGCATTGATCTTCCCGCAGTGCATTTGGGAATGAGCGTGCCTGCCTGACGATTGAGGCCTTCTCAATCGACAGACAGGAGGTTCCCATGACGGAGGAGAGGATTTCTCGGCTGCGTAAGCGGATGATCGAGGACATGCGGATCAAGGGGCTGGGCGACAAGGCCCAGAAGGCGCACATCCGTGCGATTAAAGACTTCACGGCCTTTCTGGGGCGCTTGCCGAACACGGCCAGACCGGATGATCTCAGGGCCTATCAGCTTCACATGAGCGAGATCGGGATCAACCCGCCGACCTACAACGCACGGATCATCGCGCTGAGGTTCTTCTTCGAGATGACGTGCCGGCGCCCGGAGATGAAGCAGTACATGCAGTTTCGGACCCAGCCGCGGAAGCTGCCCGTGGTGCTGAGTGTCGAGGAGGTCTCGGAGCTTCTGAAGGTCGCGCCGGGACCGGGGCTGAAGTACCGCGCCGCGCTCAGCATCAGCTACGGCGCTGGTCTTAGGTCGTCCGAGGTCTGCAATCTGAAGCTCACCGACATCGACAGCGACCGGATGCTGATCCATGTCGAGCAGGGCAAGGGGCGCAAGGATCGCAAAGTGATGCTGTCACCCGGCCTGCTGAAGCTCTTGCGCGACTATTGG
>JAAEOR010000236.1 GCA_024222895.1 Hyphomicrobiales bacterium
ACTGGCGCCAGTTGGCTCACATGTATGCGGTGTCTCGCCCACCGCTGTTGTCGGCGCTCCTGCAGGAGCAGGGTGTTACAGAGACCACGGCCTTTGCCGATCGCTTGCGCTCCGCGGCGCCATCGGAGCGTTTCAATCTTGCGGTTGCTCATGTTCAGGCGGAATTGGCGAGTATTCTCGGGCTCGCCGACTTGCCGGATCCTAATGCCGGATTCTTCGACCTCGGTATGGACTCGCTCTCCGCCACTCGACTTGCCGGCCGAATATCCGCGGTTGTCGGGACGAATGTGAGCGCCAGGCGAGTCTTTGACGCCACAACGGTCGCTGAACTGGCTCAGGTCGTTGTCACCGGCAGGGACGGTGATACGGATAACCCGATCACGATACCAACGGACGATCGCGGCGTCGAAGCGATTGTGTCCCCCGCGCAAGAACGGGTTCTTGCCGGCGAGGATATCACGCGGGACCACAACGTGGTTACGTCCACGTCCGTCCTGGAATTGTGTGGTCCGGTTGACATTGCTGCACTAGAGCAGACCTTCAGGACGCTGGTCGACCGGCACGAGACTCTGCGAACGCGCTTCGTTCGCGGTGCCGCCGGCGCGTACTCCCCGGTGGTCGATTCGGCCGACGGTTTCAAGCTGACGGTTCACTACATAGATGACGATAGGCGGCCGCACGCGCGCGAAAGGGCGCGCCAGGAGGCGGAGCGGGCATTCGATCCGTTTGACGGTCCAGTGTTCCGGGCAACACTCCTAGTGCTTGATGACAACGATGCCCTCCTGATCGTCGGCGCGCACCACGTTGCAGTCGACATCGCGTCCTTCGCGGTCCTCTGGGAAGAGATTGCGTCCATCTATCCGGCCCGTGTTAGCGGAACATCGGTTAACCTGCCGCCCATCGGGCAGCCTTATCGTCTTTTTGCCGAACAAGCTCGCGTCGAGCTGACTCCCTCGCGGCGCTCCGAACTCGAAGCATTCTGGCGTGAGCGTCTTGCCGGCGCGCCGGCCTGGATCGATCTGCCATCGGACAGGCCACGCCCGGCCGTGCTGTCCCGTCGGGCAGGCCGCGTGCGCCGGTCGATTTCCTCAGATCTTGCTGATCGGATCAGGCGGGTCGCCGGCGAACACCACCTGACTCCGTTCGTCGTCATCGAGAC
>JAAEOR010000237.1 GCA_024222895.1 Hyphomicrobiales bacterium
CTGGTTGGGGCATCCCCGATCAAGCCAGACGAAAATCAGGCGTCGAGTGCCATTGGATCGTCGCGCTGAAGCGTGGAAAGGCATGCCCATCCTCCCCACTTTCTTGTGGGGGAGAGCCTCTCCCCCGAGAAATCGCTAACCCATGCACACGTCTCCGAGCCTTCTTGGATAAGCGGGCCTTTCAGGGGCCTCCCGGCGCTCACGCCGCGGACGCCGACTTGCTCTGGCGGGAGAAACGGATCGCGTTGAACACGGCGACACTTCCGTAGACAGCCGAAAAGACAACCTGGGCGATCGAGCCCACCAGGACTCCGTAAAGGCCCCACCCGACCGTGCTTGCGCCGATCAATGCCAGGATTCGCCACGTCCTGACCTGATGCCGTGCGACAATTGCCAGGGCCGTTCCGGCGGCAGCGGCAAGGTCGACGACGCCGATCCAGAAGAACCAGGTGATGACCGCGACGAGTGGATAGAATACCCAGTAGATCAGCCGCCTGCGGCTGCCGCCCGGTAGAGCTGCCACAGCGTCGGCGCACATGTAGAAAACACTCAGTGCCGCACCGGCCGGGGCCGCCAGCATCACGTAATGCGCGGCGACCGGGACGAGACCCAGAAAATCGAGGACGAGAAACCGAAACCGCGATCGGGCAAAGGTCGCCAGCACCAGAAGCAGGAAGCCTGTTGCACCAACCAGCTGAGCTGCAAGCGACGAATCCATCGGTGCTTATACCGCCGATCATTCGTTCATGCCCAACAGCGTCCCGGTCGGCGGACGGTGGTTTACGGCAAGGGCGGGGAAGGGGTAGCATTGGCGCTCCCGTTCACCGGGGGCATCGCTGAACCGACGTGTCTATTACCGACATGCAGCCTCCAACGCTTGGATCCGTCTTCGCACTCCCTCGGGCCGCGGCCTGCCTTGCCGTCTCTCTGATTCCGTTTCTGATCCTGCTCCCCCAGGCGCAGTCGCAGGTGTTGCTGGAAAGGGCGGTGGTCGTGACCGGCGAATGGTACCCCTTCACAAGCGAAAGCATGGATGATCGAGGCATATTGTCGGGCCTGGTGACCGAGGTCCTGAGAGGCATGGGCCGACTGCCGGATTACCAGTTCCTGCCGTTTTCGGTTGCTCTTGAAAGCACACGAAACGGTTCGGCTATCGGTACATTTCCCTGGTTCGAAACCGTCGACCGCAAGAAGGAGTTCGTCTACTCGGACCCGATCCTCGACGTGGAATACGTCATCTATTTCAACCGTGAAACCGAAACGGAGATTGCCGACATCACGTTCTTCGACGACCTTCGACCCTATCGGACCCGGCGCGTCCTGGGCTACGCCTACGGCAAGCTCGACTGCTTGATCGAACGGCGATCGCCGCCGGATTGCAGCGGGCCGAACACGAACGAGGGCCGGCTCGCTTCCGACTTCGTCGCCTTCGAGGAACTGGCGCGCAAAGAGATCGATTATGTGGCGACAAGCCGTATCGTTGGCGAAGCAATCGTAAGGCGAGCGTTTGCGTTCGAGGATCGACGCAAGTTCGCGATCCTGGACGGCGCGGAATTCTCTTGGCCGATGAGCCTCCATTTTCTGTTTTCCAACGACCACCCCGACGCGGACGCCCTGAAGGATGCGTTCGACGTGTCATTGCAGGAAATCCGGGAAGCCGGGCGCATAGCCGAGCTACGCCAGTTGCTGGCGACACGTACCTATTCGGACCTCGGCATTGTCGTGTTCGACGAACCGACCGCGGCGCGGCGGCAGTGGACAGGCTCGGACGACTTTGTGCTTCCCGCCGGCACACGCGCCCACGTCCTTGCGTGGGGCAGCAGCTTCCTCGGCGACCCGGGCACCACGGACACCTCCGGTGACGGATCGACGGGGACACACGTCCAGTTGATGAATGGCCCGATGCGTGGCGAAAGTGTCTGGGTCGCCGACCAGTCCGTCAGGCTCGATTAGGAACGCCCAATGCGCATGCGCTTCATGGGGCCCTGCCGGTCCAGCATCTATGTCGCGCCGGAGATCGTCATGGGCGCCAACGAGGCGTATATGGAGGGCTGGGAGTCGTTCAGAGAGACACACGCCCGGAAACTCGACAATTGTGTCGACGCCGCTCAGCGGTCGTTTCCCCACGCCAGGTCCGAAGTCACGAGCCGGCCGGTTCAGTATGAATCGGTCACGACGGATACCTCGTTTCTGCCCGCGTACTTCTTCCAGGGTCGTCTCAAGTTCTCCGCCGGCCAGGTTGATGAAATCAGGGCCATGGCAGATGAACGACTGTCCGAGCGTCGGTTGAACCTCCCGGAGGGGTTCGAAAAGACCGGCTTCTGCGACACCGGGATCGCCGCATTCGCCAGGCTCTATTATGGCGGCGTCATGATCGTCTGGTTCGATCTGCCGCTCGACGCCGGCAACCTGCCGGCGCCGCTCGAGACAATCGAGCGACTGGGCATCGCCTGGCTGCAGGCGCTGGCTCAATGGGCTGACGAGAAGCTCACCGATGGCCTGTCCGACAGCCCCATCTCGGCAAACGGTACGTCCCGCTTCTTCGGCGTGTTCTCAAATTCCGATCAAAGCGCCAGGACCGTTTCGTGGGAACGGTCGCTCCGCGGGAAGGCCCTGTGGGTGACCCGCAGCCTCATCACCGAGGCCCGCGACGACGACAGCAGCGGCGAGGGTGAACGCACCGTCCTCGGCGACAGCGGAAGCGGTGTCGATGACCCCATCGAAGGCATGCTGAGCGCGTGGCTCAAGCCGGTTTCCAAGGCTGACGATTTGGCACCCCTCGGCAAGGAAGGCTACAGCATGCGGTGGCTGCGCTATGCATTCAGCCAGCCTGCCCTGAGCAGCGGACCCGTCAGCTTCGAGGACGCCTGGGAGAGCATGCTCTTCTGCCAATTCTTCTGGGCAACCCTGGAGCGCATCGAGTCCCAGATGTTTCGCGTGCTCGGCCGGATCGATTCCGCCTCGGATCCGTCCGATGTTCGGCGATCCTACACGGAACTCAATACGCTTCGCGAAGCCGCCGAACTGACACTCGTCCATCATCGCCATCAAATGCGCTATCTCGCGCGGATAAGGCACAGGCTGGTTGAGCAAGTCCTCAAGGGATGGCAGTTCGACGGTCTGGTCGAGAATCTGCGGGAGGTCATCACGATTGCCCGGACCCGGCATGAAACGCTGCTGCAGAAGGCGGCGGCCCGCGGCGACACGATCACCGACATTCTGTTGTTTGCGATCGGATCCTTTGCTGTGCTGGACTTCTTCATCAGCCTGCCGGTAATCGGGCGTCAGCTTGCTTCCGATACGGCGATCGGCCGCCGCGACGAGGGACAGTTCGGCATCCTCGGCGCCTTTTCCGATTGGGGTGTCAACGACGTTTTGAGTTTTGCGCTGCTCGGAGTGGTGATCGCGCTGCTGCTGATCATCCGCTATCGGCGCCGCCGGCCCTACTGACGCGGCGGGTTACACCAAGGGTATTAGAAGTCCAGTTGCACCTTGATGGCCGCCGACGGATCTGTCTCGAGCAGCGCGAAGGCGGCTTGAGCGTCCTCGGCCTTGTAGGTCTGAGTGATCATCGATTGCGGCGCCAGCTTGCCGTCCGCCAGCCAGCCAACCACCTGCGGCAAGAGCCGCCGGCTAAGCCGCGAACCGTGGATCGAAATCTCCTTGCGCACCACATCCTGCTGAACAAGCTCGGAAGGTTCTCCGGAAAAGCCCAGCAAACCGACGCGCCCGGCCGGGCTGACCAGCGACACTGCTTCGCGCAGCAGCTCCGGCGCGCCGGCCGCGTCGATGACCAGCGTCGGCCCCAGGCCGTCATTCTCGCTTTCCACGGCCCCCCGAACTGCGTCCGGCGTGGCGAGAACGGTAAGGTCGGCCCCGAATTTGGCCGCTCCGGCGACGCGGGCCGGGTCGGTATCCGCGATGATGCAGCGGGCGCCCATGAGCTTCGCCACCTGGAGCACTGTCAGGCCGATGTTGCCAGCGCCGTAGATCAGAATCACATCGTCAGCACTGCATTCGGTCCGCGTCAGGACATTGGCGGCAATTGAGAAAGGCTCGGCCAATGCTGCAATTGCCAACGGCAGGGTCGCCGGTACTTTGACGACATTGGCCGCGGAAACCGGCAGGTATGTTCGAAAGCCACCGTCCCGGTGAACGCCAAGCACCTCCAGATTGGCGCAGACATTCTGCCGGCCAATCCGGCACGCATAGCAATGGCCGCACGAGACAACCGGGTCGACGACCACACGATCTCCGGGTTCCAGGCCGGTCACATTGGCACCGACTGATTCGATCCGACCGGAGACTTCGTGGCCGATGATCCGTGGATAGCGAGCGAACGGGTTGGAGCCATGCAGAATATGGACGTCCGAGCCACAGATCCCCGCCTTGTGGACCCTGACCAGAACCTCCCCGGAATCTGGTGCAACAGCCTCCGCGGCATGGAGCTTGAGGCGCCCCGGTTCTTCGACGGCGATGGCGACCATGATTATCCGGACGCTCCGGATCGGCGGGATCGAGGCACCGAAAGCACTGCCCCTCGCCGGAATGCTCGGGACCTGGTCAAACGCGCATGACTCATGAAGCGTGGGCCTTCTCAGGTTCGTCTTCGAGACGTGGTGGAGGACTTTGCGTGGCTGTCCAGCACGCCCTTTGATCCGGCGGAAAAGAATTCTTTGTGCTCGCCAATGAGTCGTCGCAGGTCCTCGAAGACCCGCCGCACATGCGTTTCCATGGCGGCGGCCCGCACCCGTCATCGGCGGCGCCGTTCTGACCGGGGGACATGTCAGCGTGGCGGGAACCTTTCTCGGGGTCACCCTGGTCGCCATCTTCACTCAGGTCCTGGTGCTGTTCAGCATCGACCCCTTCCTCGTTCAGGTCGTTCTGGGACTCCTGATCCTGTGGGCGGTGGGGGTCAACCGCCTCAGGGAAGTCCGCGCCCAAAAACAGTCGAAGGCGTTTGCGGGATGAGCGACACCGTCTTCACGGCGACGAATGTCACCAAGACATTTCCGGGGGTGAAAGCGCTTGAGGATGTGAATCTTACCCTGTCAAGCGGATCGATCCATGCGCTTCTCGGCGAGAACGGTGCCGGCAAATCGACGCTGATCAAGATCATTACCGGCGTCCACAAGCCGGATTCCGGGGACTTGATGCTGGGCGATGAGCCGATCGAGCTGCACGGGCCCCGTGACGCCATCACCAAGGGCATTGGCGTCGTCCATCAGGAGCGCAATCTCATTCCGCGATTCTCGATCGGTGAAAACATCTTTCTCGAGGAATTGACCGGTCATCCCCTGAAACACATCAACTACGCGAGGCTGTTCAGCCAGGCTGAGCACTGGCTTGACATTCTCGGCCTCGACTCCGACCCGAGCACGCCGGTTGAGAAGCTCAGCGTCGCCAAGATTCAGCTGGTGGAAATCGCCAAGGCGCTTTCGCTCAAATCCAGAATACTGCTGCTGGATGAGCCTACGGCTTCGCTGACATCCCACGAGACCGATACGCTGTTCTCGATTCTTCGCCGATTGCGCGACGACGGCGTCAGCCTCATCTTCGTCAGCCACAAACTCGAGGAAGCGCAGGAAATCTGCGACCAGGTCACCGTTCTTCGCGATGGCAAGAATGCCTGCGAGAGCCGCCCGATGGAGGGGCTTGGCCGACAGGACATCGTCAAGCTGATGATCGGCCGCAGCGAGCAGATTCCCGACTGGAAAGCACGCGACCGCTCGACCGGCCAAGCCTCACTCGAACTCTCGGATGTCGCGACCGCTATCGGCCATCAGCATGTCGACCTCACCGTGCACAAGGGTGAAATCGTCGGGCTGTATGGGCTGGTTGGCGCCGGCCGGACCGAACTCGCCAAGTCGATCCTCGGCGTGTTTCCGCTCACCGGCGGCGAACTTCGTGTCAACGGAACTGCGGCGACGATCAAGAGTGTGGCCGACGCCGTGGGCAAGTACCGCATCGGCTATGTGAGCGAGGACAGGAAGGGGGAAGGGTTGATCCTCATGCATTCGGTCCTCGAGAATGTCGGCATGCCGATCTGGCGCCGCCTGACCCGAGCGCTGTCGCTCCTCACCGACCAGACGGTTCAGACGAACACCAAGCCGTACATTGAAAAGCTCGAGGTGCGCACGCCCTCTCTTCAGCAGCATGTCGGCAACCTCTCGGGCGGCAATCAACAGAAGGTCAGCGTCGCAAAATGGCTCGCGGCCCGGGTCGAGATCCTCATCGTCGATGAACCGTCCGTCGGCATCGACATCAAGACGAAAACCTACCTCCACGAATTGCTGCGCGAGCTTTCCGACGAGGGGACGGCGGTTCTCCTGATCAGCAGCGACATGCCGGAGATGATCGCCCTGGCTGATCGCATCGTGGTGATGAGCGACTACAGGCTGAGAGGCGCGATCGACAACAGCCGCGACTACGATCAGATGAGCGAAGGGATCATGGGTCTGATCCATCAGGAGTCACAGCCGGAGGCTCTCGAGCCAACATCTCGAGGCGGAATGCGCCTGGCCGGTGCCTGAGCTTCGAGCAGCCTCGACGCAAAAAGACTTATGGTCGCTTCACCGGCCAGCCCTGCGTTATGCCCGCGTGAAGAGTGCCTGCCTGATTTTCGCGCATCACCAACCGCCCTTGGCGAAACCGTGACAGCGGCTGACGAGCGCGCGGTCTGATTGCCGATCGTCAGCTTTGACGTGTCCATTGCCAATGTGAGCGTCGTCGAGGCGACCCTGCGCCTGATGGACGCTGCCAACGAGGACCCGGAGGACCCGGAGCCTTTCGATTGACTGGGATCAACGATGCCGACTACAAACACCGTTACCGCTGACCGCCAAACTTAACCAGGCGACGCTCAACGTGGACCGTCCGTAGCTTAGTGTCCGTCCATAAACGGCTGTTTTTGTTGTGAGATCATCGCTGTCTTGGTCGTTGATTGTATCGTCAGTGGGCGATTTTGCGAATGCCATCGGCTTTTGTGGGTCGGGATGGCGTCGGCGAGAGCATGTACGCGAGC
>JAAEOR010000238.1 GCA_024222895.1 Hyphomicrobiales bacterium
GTCGATAGCGATCGTCGTACGATTCTTCATGGACTCCTCCATAGGTTGTGATTGACTGATAAATGACTTTGGCACATCGATGCCGTTTCAAGTCACTGGAGGAGTCCATTCCATCCTTGCAGCGGACATCACCGTCCGCTTCGCGGCCGGCGATGCCGCTGAATTCCAGCCGTTAGGCGTACCTTGATCGAATCCGCATGCTTGCAAGCGGGTCCTACTGCGGTTATACTCGTAGCATGAAAACCGCAATCTCCATTCCCGATCCAGTCTTCGACGCCGCTGACAAACTCGCCGATCGCCTCGGCCTGAGCCGTAGTGCCTTGTATGCCCAGGCGGTCGCCGAGCTCCTCGAGCGCCATCGTTCGTTCGGCGTCACCGAGAGGCTGAACGAGGTCTACGCCGAGGTGCCCTCAGGCATGGATCCAGTTCTGCACAGAATGCAGCTCGCGTCCCTTCCATACGAAGAATGGTAGTACCCCAACGTGGCGAGATCTGGTGGGCCGACCTGTCAGATCCTGTTGGTTCAGGGCCTGGTTACCGGAGACCCGTTCTGGTCATTCAGAGCAACTCGTTCAACGCAAGCGCGCTGAAAACGACGATTGTGGCTGCCATAACTGGCAACCTCGACGCGCGCAACGCTCCAGGGAATGTCCACCTCTCCAAATCTACTAGTGGCCTGAGCAGGCCATCAGTAGTCAACGTTTCTCAGCTACTCGCGATCGATCGATCTCTCCTTCTCGAACGAGTCGGGCAAGTTTCATCAAGAACCATGAACTCGATTTCAGAAGGTCTGAGGTTGGTACTCGCACTGTAGGGGAGGGTACGCCTAACGAATAAGGATAGATTCGCGCGAAGCCGCGATCTTATCCCTTGGTTGAACAAGCCCCATGGGGGCTGATCAGAGGCGATCCACCTCTATATAGGAGATTGATCGAAGTTCGCTGGGCGAAGACTCGCAGTGGGCCGAGCGTTTGCGCACTTGGGCAGTCGGATGGACCGGCGAGTCGATCGATTCCCTGGGGAGGAGGGTTGCGCAGAGAGGTCGATGCAGTCCTTTGAGGATCGTCTTCGCGGTTCTTGAGCGTAGCTTTGCCCTGGCTGCGATGGGCAGCCTGCAGAAGGCATACAGGAGTGCGTAGTGGGGTTTAGCAGGCAAGGCCCTCCGGTTGTCTTGGGATCGGCGCTCGAATGCGTACGACCTCTTCGGGTCGAAAGAACCCGAGCGTCTTCATGGCACCGCCACATTTGGAGCAAGCGTAGCAAGGCCGCTTGGAAGGATTGGACTGGATCTTGACGCCCATGAGGTATTGGATGAGCCTCAGTTTCTTGCGAGCGGTGTGATGCAGGAGGCCGTAGTCGCGGACTCGGTGAAAGCCCTTGGGCAGAACATGCTGCAGGATCCTCCAGAGGAAGTCGGCTCCCGGTAGAGTCTCGGTTCGAGTGACCTTGGATTGCCAGTCGGTGTATCTGAAGGTCACCTGTCCATCCTTCTCGAAGAGAATGTTGGCTTCGCGGATCACGCCTCGGTAGAGGTATCGCGACAAATACTCGAGCGTCTTCTCGCCTCGACCGACATGGCGGCAATCCACGACCCACTCCGTGGGCACGTGGGTCGGCATGTCGAGCCCTCTGTCTTCGATCTCGTGGTAGAGCTTTCCGCGGAAGACCGCGGCCAGGGTCTCCCCGGGGAAGAGGTACTTTCCACGAGCTCGTCTCCATAGCTTCGCTTCTGGATCGACGCCACCGCCCGGCACGATCACGTGAAGGTGAGGATGGTACGTGAGGCGTCGACTGTGGGAATGAAAGACCATGGTGAAACCGATGTCGGAACCGAGGCGCTTGGGATCGAGCCCAAACTCCTTGAGGGTCTGGCTCGCTGCGGCGAACATGGCGTCATAGACCTTGCGCTGATGCCTCCAGGCCAGGGCGCGTAGCTCGGCTGGGAGAGTGAAGGTCAAGAGGAAGTACTGGGTCGGCAGGAGCTTGTCTCTCTGCCGGTCCAACCACGCCGTAGCATCGTGATTTTGGCATTTCGGGCAGCTCCTATGACCGCAAGAGCAGGGATGCCACTGGGTCCGATCGCAGTCGTCACAACGGGTCAGGACCTCGCCGGCAGCCGGAGTCCGGCAACGGGTCATCGCGTCCATGGCTCGTCGGTGACTCGGCAGCAGCTTGTCGGCGTATTGGATTTGGAGAGAAGCGCGGAACTTGGAGATGAGGGCTGCAAGGTCCATCGCTAGAGCTTCTTGAAATCGACATGAAGGTCGCCGACCAGTTGCTCGATGGCGTCCGCGCTGCTCTGCCGCGCCGTCTCGGTCAGCTGGGCGTAGAGTGCGGTCGTCGTGGGGCTGCGGTGACCGAGCAGTGCCTGAATGTTCCGAAGGCTGAGCCCTTGCTCGTGCAAATGGGTGGCAAAGCTGTGGCGCAGCGAGTGGATGGAGATCTTTTTTTTATACCGCAATCGGCGAGCATCAGACGGACCGCCTTCTGTGCGCCTCCTGGATCCATGTGCTGGGTCGCTTGGCGGACCGTCTCCAGCGATCCGGAGGCGGCGGGAAAGAGGAGGCGTGGATTGCGATGTCTGGCCCACAGGGCCCGCAGACCCTGGTAGGTGAGATCAGGCAGGGGTACGAAGCGATCCTTATGCCCTTTGCCCCGGCGGATATGCACCTGGCCGCGAGCTCTGTCGATGTCGGCCACAGTGAGCGACAGCGTCTCGCTGAGCCGCAGCCCCATGGAATAGGTGGTCAAGACGAAGACCCGATACCGTAGCTTTCGAGCGGAGCCGATCAGCCGCTCGATCTCCGGCACGGTCAAGATGTCGGGCAGTGTCCGAACCTTGGGAGGCTTGATGATCTCGACCCAGCTCCAGTCCCGGCAGAGCACATGCTCCCAGAAGAATTGCAGGCCGTTGCGATCCACCTTCACGGTGGCCCAGGAGTGAGAGTCCACCAACTTGGAGAAATGCTCCTCCAACTGCTCGACACTCAAACCCTCTGGAACACAGTCGAAACGCTCCGACAATCGACGCACGGCACGAGCGTAGGAATCGATCGTTCGTTCCGCGTAGCCATGGAGCTTCAGAGCCCGAACATGCCTCTCGTACAAGACGTCAAATCGTTTCTCTTCCTCTGGGGTCATGGCATACTCCTTTTCCTGAAGTCACCCTGCATTGGGCAACCATGGAGAAGGTTACCGTCACCCCAAGATCCTACGATCCCGTCTGGACCTGCCGCGTAGCGGCTTCGTTCAACAAATCATTGCAGCGGACCA
>JAAEOR010000239.1 GCA_024222895.1 Hyphomicrobiales bacterium
CGACGCCGAAGGGCGCGTCGGCGTCATCCTGCACCGAGACCTGCCCGGCGATGTTGAGAAGGCGGTTGTATCCTTCGATCACTTCACCCTGGTTGTAGATGCCCTTTGCCCAGGTCGTCGGATTAATGGCTGTGCGCTGCATGGTGTCCTCGTTGCTCCAGGCGGCTGGCGACAGCGACACGGACAGGGCGGCTGCGACCAGCGCCAGTCTTGCGTTTGATTTGAACATGATCATCACCTTTCCGTTGGTTTCCGGCCTTGTTGCCGGCCCGAAAAGGCTATGACGAACAGTGGGTTCGACCCCATAGGGTGAATACCCTAGGCAGAGAAGATTCCCTGCTCGAAGGCATACATCGCGGCGGCGGCGCGACTCTGCGCGCCAATCTTTCGGTAAAGATTCTGGAGGTGGTTATCGACGGTCTTCGGCGCCACTTCGAGTGCCCTGGCGATTTCCTTGTTGGTCTTGCCGCGCGCCAGTTCACGAAGCACTTCGGCTTCACGCCGCGTCATGCCGTCCGGGTAGGTCTGCGCCACCGCCCGGGCCTGACCGACACCGTCCAGCACGCCGCGCACCGCCTCGCGCGGCAGCCGACCGGCTGAGACTTCGGCCAGCAGTTGCTCAGCCGCCTCCCCATCGTCCAGTGCCTGCGAGCGGGGGCCTTGCGTCGTCAGCTCGTCGAACAGGTTGGCC
>JAAEOR010000240.1 GCA_024222895.1 Hyphomicrobiales bacterium
CGGCCGATGGGACGGGTGAGAAGATGGGCGATGTATTGCTGAAGAACCACATTCGCCTTGAGCCGAATGGCGTAGATGTAGCCCTCGGCTTCGAGGAATTCATAGATGTCCGGTGAGGCAAAGGCGGCATCCCCACGAAAGTAGCGCCGGAGCTTGCGGTTCCGATAACGAGCAACGACGGGTTCCAGCACCGCCCTCCAGTTATCGGCGCTATGGACGTTGCCAGGGCGCAGGGAACACCGTTCCAGATCACCAAACTGGTTGAACAGGAACAGGGGATGATAACACGAGCAGCCAAAGTGACCGTTATACGCCGATCCCTCTTGTTCGCCGTGGGTTGGACTGACGCTTGAGTCCAAGTCGAGGATGATCATCTTCGGTGGATGGCGCTCATGCACACGGTCGATCCAAACGCCGGAAAGCTCTGTCAATGTGGCAAAGTTCTCGTCGCTGGCTAAAAGTTCCGTCTCGAAGCGCCCCATTTGGCTGGTGGAAGCGGCCTGTCTTTCGATGACCTTGCCGCCGACAATCCAACGCATTGCAGGATCACGTCCCAGACGGTCGGCGTCGTTCACGTCTTCATAGCCGCCAAGGCGTCCAAAGACCGACTGACGGAATTGCCCCGTCACGCCATGCCGCCCGTTCTTGCCGGTCCGGCTGTCTTGGAAAAGGTCGCCGCCAACGTCAGTCAGGCCAAGGACATCGTCAAGCTCCCGGTAGGCAAGCAACCCAGCGTCAGAGGTGATCTTGGAACCGTGAAATTCCAGCCTCAGGCGGCGGTCGAAATC
>JAAEOR010000241.1 GCA_024222895.1 Hyphomicrobiales bacterium
ACCGACACCGAGCCAAGAATATGGCCGGCATTCCAGAAGCGCGCCCTGACGCCCGGCCCGGTTTCGAACCACTCTTCCAGCGGATGGTCGACCCCACCCTCAAGGCTCGCCTCCGCGTCGGCCTGGGTGTAAATCGGCGTCACCGTCGGCTTGCCCTGTCGGCGCAGCGACCGGTTCTTTCGCTCGACCTCGCTTTCCTGGATTCTGCCGCTGTCCGGCAGCATGAATGTCAGCAGATCGAGTGTCGGCGCCGTAGAGTGGATCGGTCCGGAGAAGCCGCGGCGGGTCAGCTTCGGCACCAGGCCGCTGTGATCGATATGAGCATGGGTCAGCAGCAGATAATCGATGGCCGCCGGATCGAAGGGAAACGGCGCATAGTTGAGTTCGCGGATCGTGCGATTACCCTGGAACATGCCGCAGTCGACCAGGAAGCGGCCCTGGTCATGATCGATCAGATAGCAGGAGCCGGTCACCGTGCCGGCGCCGCCGCGAAAGGTTATTCTTACTGTCATGCCAGGTCGTCGCCTTCGTCGGCTGGTGAAATCGAATGGCCCATGCTGGCATGATCCTGTCCCGTGACACCACCGTTGATGTCGGGGCGTGGCGATTAATACTCGCACGCCACTGGCCCTTACCGGCCGTGCTGCCGGCGCCATGAACCGGGACAAACACGG
>JAAEOR010000242.1 GCA_024222895.1 Hyphomicrobiales bacterium
GCCGACAGGTTTTCGCGCCACCGACCAACCCTGACCGAATGGTCGTTTCGGGAATACGGACGCGACGTCATCGCCTCAACGAAGTGTTCGTTGTTCGTGTTCTGAACACGGCGAATCCACCGCTGCGCGCCCTCCTGAAGCTCTGGCCGTTCCAGTTTCAGCGCACCGCCAACAGTTTTCACGAATTCCTCCGGCGACGCGATCATGTCCTCGAAAGTCACGACAGATGCGATGCCTGCAACGCTGCCAAAGCCGACAGAGTTTACGTGCGCCCAATGATGGGCACACCGTTCGACCAGCGGTCGGCCTAACCACGACATCCAATCAGGCGGCTTTGGATGGTGGCCCCAATCCTTTGAAATCCCCACCCTCAAGGAACAAATCACGTCGAGCGGGTGGCGAACGATCCAGAAGAACTTCATCCCGGGCGCGCGCCGCCTCACAGTGGCTAGCGGAAATGATAATCCTGGATCAGGAAGGTATCCTTCACTCTCGCGCGGCACCTTGAAGGCACACGGGGTTACATAGCTCGCGCCCATGACCTCGGAGAAGGCCGGTTCGCTCTTGTACTGGTAGCCCGCCAGGCTCGCGAACAATTCACCGAATATCGACGTTCCACTCCGCCCGCAGCCCAATATCATGACCGGCGGCGCGCCCTTTTCAGTCATCGCCGGCGGCCGTCTTTCTGGATACGAGACCGGTATCCAAGATCAGTTCTGCGCGGGTTGGCTTCGCTTCTGACCATTCAGTACACAAGAGAGGCCTCGACTGGTTCCTGCTGGTCTCCGACATTCGAGATCAAGCTTATACCAAGGGTATTTTGTTGCGGCGACGGTCAAGCGGATCATTGAAGAACCCCGCCCAACCCCGACATGAATGCATATCAGGATCGAAACTGGGTGCGGATGATCCGGCCATCCCGTTCAATTGCAACATGCCAGAAGCGAAGTTGCTGGGAACAGACTTCGGCGAGAGTTCGCGTCGTATCGATGTCGACGCCGTTGACCTCGAGGACCACGTCGCCACGGGCAAGGCCGGCTATCTCGGCCGCCGACCCGGTAACCACCCGGTGGACAATGACACCATTGGGATCGCCGTCATAAGCGAGTTCCTCCGCGACCGCAGGCGACAGGTTGAAGACGCGGGCGCCGGCCAGCGGCGAAACGCCTGCGATCTCCAACTCGTCACGCGGAACGGTCTCGGGCGCTGCCTCAAGCTCCAGGGTCGCGACATAGGCCTTGCCGTCCCGCATGACGCCGATTCTCGCTGAAGCGCCAACGCCCTTGGTGGCAAGTCGATAATTCAGACTCGATGGATCTTCAATTGCAACATCATCGATTGCCGTGATCAGGTCTCCAGTCGCGAGCCCCGCGCGCGCGCCGGGACTCCCACTGCTGACCTCGACGACGAGTGCACCGTGCGGACGTTCCAGATCGAGCCCATCGGCAATGCCTGGTGTTACCGCCTGAAATCGAACCCCGATCCATGGCAACCGAACGTGGTCTCCTTCTTCCGCCGATCGCACGATCACCTGCACCATGTTGGAGGGGATTGCGAAACCGATACCGCTGGAATCGCCGGTGCTCGAGAAGATCGCTGTATTGATGCCAACCAACCTGCCGCTCATGTCGATCAGCGCGCCTCCCGAATTCCCGGGGTTGATCGCCGCATCGGTCTGAATGAAGAACTGGTAGTCCGAGATTCCAATCTTCGTCCGCGCCAACGCCGACACAATGCCGCTGGTGACCGTCTGGCCGACGCCGAAAGGGTCACCGATTGCCAGCACCAGATCGCCAACCTCAAGGCCGTCGGAATCGCCAAAAGCGAGGTAAGGAAAAGGTTCGTCCGCTCCCTTGACCTGCAACACAGCGAGATCGGTCCGCTCGTCCATCAGAATGACGTCGCAGTCGAACTCCCGCCGATCCGAGAGCGCGACCCTGATTTCGCTGGCATTGGCGATGACATGATGATTGGTGACGATGATCCCGGCGGGATCGATCAGGACGCCTGATCCCAGGGAGCGTTGAAGCCTCTGGGTCGGTTCACCAAGGCCCCGCCCGCCAAAGAAGCGACGAAAGAACGGATCGTCGAAAAAGGGTGAGCGATCGACGACCCGCGACGCATGAACATTGACAACAGCCGGGGCGACACGCTTGACGATGGGCGCAAAGGACAGCTTGATCTCGGCGGCGGCCTCAGGGACCTGCCGCTCTTGTGCGCCGGCCATTGTGAGCCCGAGGGATAACGCCAGGCAGAGGAGGAATGCGCTTCCGTGACGACGAATCGGTTGATGCATTTGCTCTGGTCACTCCATCAATCGATACTGCAGTGGTGGGGGATTCTACATCAATCAGGCCGGCATGTGACCGCTGCCGCCCGCGAGAGAGGTTTTTTTCATGACGGATATGGCAAGCCGGCTGGACAAGGTGATTGACGATGCGATCGCGGCCGGGCGTATCGTCGGCACGGTGACGATGGTCGCCAGGAATGGCGAACTGGTGTATGCGCGCGCCACCGGCCATGCCGACCGGGAGGCCGGGCGCAGGATGGAGAGGGACGCTATCTTTCGCCTGGCGTCGCTCAGCAAGCCTATAGTGGCTGCCGCTGCGTTGGTTCTCGTCGATCATGGCACGCTCGACCTCGACCGGCCTGCCACGGACTGGCTGCCCGACTTCCGACCTCGGCTGATGGATGGCTTCACGCCGGATATCACAATTCGCCAGCTTCTGACCCATACGGCAGGGCTTGGTTATGCCACTGCCGAGCCAGACGACCCCTATCGCGATGCCCGCGTCTCCGACGGACTCGAGCAACCCGGTCTCGGCATGGAGGAGGAACTTCGCCGCATCGTCTCGGCCCCCCTTTATTTCGCGCCCGGGACCGGGTGGCGGTATTCGGTCGCAATCGACGTTCTGGGGGCCATTATCGCTGAGGCACAACGGAAGTCACTCGGGGAGGTCATCGCTGAACGTGTTACCGTCCCGCTGGCAATGGTGGACACGGCGTTCTCCGTGACCGACAGAAACCGCCTTGCCGTCGCCTATGCCGACGCCGAGTCGGGACCTGTCCGAATGGGCGATCCGCACACCCTCACGATCGATCCGGGCAAGGGCCTCACCTTCTGCCCCTCACGCATTTTCGATCCGCGTTCGTTTCAGTCCGGTGGCACCGGCATGGCCGGCACGGCTCCGGATTTCCTGCGATTGCTGGAGACAATCCGAACCGGCGGAGCCCCGATCCTAAAGGCCGAGACCGTGGATGCCGCACTGGCAAACCAGGTCGGGGCCTTGCGAGAGGATGAAGCGCCGGGTGCCGGCTTTGGCTATCTTTCGGCAGTCTTTACCGATCCGGACAAGGCCGAAGCCCCCTACTCGGTTGGCACCGCCCGTTGGGGCGGCCTTTACGGGCATAGCTGGTTCATCGATCGTGCCGCCGACCTGTCCGTCGTCTGCCTCAGCAACACGGCGGCCGAGGGATGCCTTGGACGTTACCCGGGCGACATCGCCTCCGCAGTCTACGGCTAGCCCGTCTTAAGCAACTCGCGGGTTGGTCGTGATCTAAGCCATTGATATTGTTGGATCTGGCTTCAAAAGTCGGCACTACAGGGGGTGTGCTGGTTTTGAGA
>JAAEOR010000243.1 GCA_024222895.1 Hyphomicrobiales bacterium
CAGGAGAACCGCGAAGAAGACCATGGTGATCGCGCTGGCATAGCCGGCCTTGAAGTAGACAAAGCCTTCCCGGTAGAGCGCGTAGACCAGCGTATCGGAGGCGAAGGCCGGTCCGCCGCGGGTCAATGTGGCGACGGTCTCGAAGACCCGGAACGCATTGGTCGCGGTAATGACCAGGACGAACAGGGTGGTGGGCCCGAGCATCGGCCACGTCACGGTCCAAAATCGCGACCAGCCTCCGCCGGCCCCGTCGACCTCGGCGGCGTCGTAGAGATCGGGTGGGATCGACACCAGTCCCGCCAGAAACAGGACCATGTTGTAGCCGACGGTTTGCCAGATACCGATGACGGCGAGGGTGTAGAGGACCAGGCTGCGGTTGCTCAGCCAGTCTTGTGGAGCGCCGCCGATGGCCACCAGGGTTTGGTTCACCACGCCGAGCGACGGATGGAGGACCATCTGCCAGGCGACCGACATGGCAACCAGGGTGGCAGCGACCGGCAGGAAATAGATTGCCCGCAAGGCATTGGACAGACCGGGCGCCCAGGCGACCATCCGATGCAGTCCGAGCGCCACCAGGAGGCCAAGCGCCACCGACCCGGGGATCACGATCGCGACATA
>JAAEOR010000244.1 GCA_024222895.1 Hyphomicrobiales bacterium
AAGAGCAGATGGTGTGGATGGCCCCCGCTCCCGGCATCGCGATGTGTCAAAGTTGTGGTTGTCATGAACCACGAGCAAGAGGAGCCATCCACCATGAATGTTACCACCGTCGGCCTCGATCTGGCCAAGAACGTTTTCCAAGTCCACGGTATCGACAGCACCGGCAAGGTGATTGTCCGCCGGTCATTGCGGCGGCGTCAGATGATACCGTTCTTCGGCAGGTTGGACCCCTGTCTGATCGGCATGGAGGCGTGCGGCACGAGCCATTACTGGGCGCGCGAGATCGCGAAGTTTGGGCATGAGGTGAAGCTGATGCCGCCCGCTTACGTGAAGCCCTACGTGAAGCGTGGCAAGACGGACGCGGGTGACGCGGAGGCGATCGCGGAAGCGGTAAGGCGGCCGACGATGCGGTTCGTGGCGATCAAGTCGGCTGAGCAACAATCGGTCCTGGCGCTGCATCGCACCCGGGATCTGCTGGTCGGCCAGCGCACGCAGCTGGTCAACATGATCCGCGCCCAGCTGGCCGAGTTCGGCATCGTGCTGGCCAAGGGCATTCAGCACACGCTGGGCCTCGTCGATCGGCTTGTCGAGGGCGTGGTGCCCGACATTCCCTCATTGGCGTGCAAGATCGTCATTGTACTGGCGGAGCAGATCCGCGATCTGCAGCTTCGGATCGGCATGCTCGAAGACGAGATCAAGACCTGGTTCCGCGGCAACGATCTGGCCCAGCGGCTTGAGACCATTCCGGGGATCGGTATCATCACTGCCTCGGCGCTGGCGGCCTCGGTCCCCGATCCGCATCGGTTCACGTCGGCGCGCCAGTTCGCCGCCTCGCTCGGCCTGACGCCAAAGGCCGATTCCAGTGGCGGCAGGGAACGCATGGGGCGCATCTCCAAGATGGGCGACCGCTATCTTCGCCGTCTGCTGGTAAGCGGCATGACATCACAGTTGCAATCGGCACGGCGCAAGCCCGATGCTTACCCCTGGGTCGCCGGCCTGTTGGCGCGCAAACCCAACAAGCTGGTCGCCGTCGCCATGGCCAACAAGGCGGCGCGCATCGCCTGGGTCGTCATGACCCGTGGCGAGGTCTACCGCGCTCACCGACCAGCAACGGAGGCGACCGTATGACGAATTGATCGCTCGAAAGCACAACGCCTTTCGACGATTGCGAGGACGACGCGACGTGATGGCGAACCGGTCAGACCGGGGATCGGGACAACCCGACGAATGTCCAGGGCGTTCGAGCCCGCAGAGCAGAGTGGGACCTGATCCGCGAATACCATCAGGGCCAGCGGTTCAAAAACACCGCGTTAACAGGCCGGACACAAGACTGTACCTGACCCAGTCGCTAGACCGTCAAAAAGTCCTTGCAACGTGGGAGCCATCCACACAGGACGTCCGGGTCGTGATGTCTGCTGTTGAGTGGCAAGCGGAACAAATCGAGCCGTCCAGTTATGGGCCAGTTTTGACCCGAAGGCGACCAAGAGGCGTCCTTTTGGGGCCGCGAGATCGCCGATGAGGCTGGACGATACCCGGTCAAACTGCGAGGCTTGCAAGAGACAGTACACCGAAGAACGACCATACAGCGCCATCGGCAACAAGGCCCCAATGGCGTTCATGAAATCCATCGGGTAACTCAGTCGTCCGGTGGTCTGAAAAGCGGGAAGTTCCACTGAGAGATGGTCCAGCGTTGAGGTCAAATTCAAGCGTGCAAAGCAAGGTGTTTAATTAGATGGATAGACATTCATGTCCCAAGACAATGAGAGACTAGGCACAATAAGTCGCGTCAACGGACGTTACGAAGCTCGGCTGGAGCGATTTCTCGCGCACGACCAATCAGCGGTATGGGCGATGTTGACCGAGCCGGAGCGGATGGTGGGATGGCTAGCACCCGGCGGGATTGAGTTACGCAAAGGGGGTGCTGCGAAACTGGACTTCACTGACAGCGGAATTGTCATCGACAGTACGGTCAGCGAATTTGAGCCGCCGAGCCTGCTGGAATACAGCTGGAGCAGCCCTGGTGAACCTACTCGCCCAGTGCGCTGGGAAACTGCACCGGTCGCTGGCGGGACAAGACTGACGTTGACGCTTCAGATACCAGAAGATGAAGACATCGCCCGTTCATGTGCTGGGTGGGAAGCTCACCTGATGATGTTGATGGCGGCGATTGAGGGCGTGCCTATCAAGTTTCCGTTCGAGCGATTCCAGACCACTCGAGAGGCTTACAAGTCGATTGTTGCCTGAGCGATGACGATCAACACCGACAGCAAGGCTGTCAACTCGCCACTGCGTGGCTGGGACCGTCGCATTTCGTGCTCCGGCCCTTTCAGCACTCGGCGACAAGGTAAATCGGGTCGAAAGAGAATCTGGACGTCTCTTGTGGGTCGATAGTGTTGAAAAACTCGGATGTGAATACTTCTAGGCAGGTTCGGGCCAGGGATGATCCGCCCAGAGGGCCTGTTTGATTCGAAGCTTGCGTGGGAGTTTCGCAAAAAAATTCGGAATCTACAGCCAAATCTTGTTCGCTGAGTTTTTCGACACAATCAGTCGAACTGAGCCATTCAGTTTGAGTGGTGGGCTTCCCATAAAATGACGGCTCCTTCGGCTATTAACGGACATGGAGGTGTGTCTTGGCCAATGTCCGCCCTTGACCCTGGGTGTGTGAAAACGGGCCCGATGGCATGATGTCCCTAAAGGTGATTTGGGGGGGGGTCGGATGAAGCGCTTCGTTGAGGGAGTGGACCGGGATCAGGCGACGCTGTTTCCGGAAAGCCTCGAAGACTGGGTTGGTGAGGATAATGCGGTCCGTGTGATTGAGGCCTTTGTCGATGCACTAGTGACCTGAATTCGAAGTTCGTGTCATCGAACTTCGAATTCGAAGGGTCACTATCTATTTGAATCT
>JAAEOR010000245.1 GCA_024222895.1 Hyphomicrobiales bacterium
AAAACTGGCCAAAAGGGGCTTCCAACACCCGCCAAATCATCAAATCGGGACTGTCGGAAGGCAGCACAGCGATATTCATTCCATCGGAGACGGAGTTCGATTACGATCAGCGCAGATTGATGGATTACTTGGGAAATGTCGGATGAAGAATAACGACCACATGACAGCTGGCCGCCAAACGACCAAAATCCTGCCAATGACCCGCGGGACCGTCGGAAACTTTCGTCTCGTTGTACCGCTGACCCTTGTCCTCCTGATATCCGCGTTCTCCGTCTCACAGGCCGCAGAACAGAGCCGCGAGGTCATCAACCTGACGGGCGAGAGCCTGACACTGGATGATGTGGTGAAGATCGCCGAGAACCGAGCCGATATCGGCATCGCCCCGGAAGGCATGGCGCGGATCAGGGCGACCCGGCAGGTCGTCCAATACCATGTGGACGAAAAGATTCCGGCCTATGGGATCAACACGATGTACGGCCAGGATTTTGGCGTGACCTTGCCGCAGGCGGAAATCAAACGGCTCAACCGCCTCAATCTGATCCAGGAGGCCACCAAGGTCGGCGACGGCTCGCAGTGGATCCTCGAACAAAGCATTGTGCGCGCCGCCTGGGCGCTCATGGTGAACAGCTACGCGACGGGCTTCACCGGGGCATCGCCCGGGCTGGCGGAAAAGCTGGTGGAGCATGTCAACGCCAACCGCATTCCCAATGATATCGAGTATGGCGGCTCCCTGGGGGATGCGGATCTCACCATGAACGCCAAGCTGGCCTTGAGCCTTTACGATGATCCCGGCTTTGAAGTGGGTGCCGGAGAAGCCACGAACCTGTTGACCTCCAATTTTCTCACCATTGCCAGGGCGATCATTGTCGCCAAGAGGTTCGAGCGCCTGCTGGCGCGAGCCAAGGTGTCGCTGGCCCTTTCCATGGAAGGCTACCGGGCCAATCCCGGACCGGTTTCGGTCTCGGCCATGAAGGCCGCGACGCTGCCAAGCAAGCGCAAGATCCAAAAAGAGATGCAGTTCCTGCTGAAAGGCAGCAAGCTGTGGGAGAAGGGCGGACCGCGGCAGCTTCAGGATTTCCTGAGCATGCGCACCAGCGCCGACCTTTTGGCGGCTGTGGAAGCGATTCTCCGTCAACTCGAAGAGACGCTCTCTTTGTACTGCAACGCCCTTCAGGCCAGCCCGATGATCGACGTCGAGACCGGGCAAATCCTGAGCGTGACGGAGTACGACACGACCCGTCTCACCCTGGATCTGGATCATTTCCGGCAATCCCTGGGCCTGATGCCCTGGCGACCGACAGCCGGGCCCTGAAGGTCGTCTCCCGTCCGTTTTCGGACTTGCCGTCGGGATTCGCCAATGAGGACTCGTCCAAGTTCGATGGCCTCTACACGCGCAACATCACCTACTGGCAGACCAGTTTCATGCGCGAGGCCATCCAAGACAGCCAGCCGGTCACCGGGATGACG
This sequence comes from Hyphomicrobiales bacterium, assembly GCA_024222895.1. Classification (GTDB taxonomy): domain Bacteria; phylum Pseudomonadota; class Alphaproteobacteria; order Rhizobiales; family Kaistiaceae; genus Bauldia. The sequence goes on from JAAEOR010000245.1 coordinate 1,468, forward strand.
GTGAGCTTCATGGCCGAGGGCGACGAGGATTATTCGCTTCCCTTTCCAAATTCGGCTCATATGGCCCAGCGAATGGTCGATCGATTGGAAAAGATGATCGCCATCGAAGCCCTGATCGGCGCCTTCGCTATTGAGCGCCGCCTGCAGTCGGGCGAGTTGGCCGCGACGGACATCCCGGCGGCGCTGCGCACCGTGCAGCGGGAAATCATCAAGCGGTCACCCATGCAGATACCGGTGGATGAGCAATATTCCTTGGCGCCGCTGCTGAAGTACTTCATTAAGGAGTATCAGCCGCCGAAGGAAATTTCTCAGATTGCGCTGGGACAATAGAACGCTTCACGGCATGCGACCGATCATCGATACCAATGGGAGAGATGCACTTAACGTTATGGTAGCAGGGTTTCATTGATCGGAAAATCAGATAGACTTGTCCGTGGGTGTGGAAACCCGGACCTTGGAAGTTTACAATTGGCTTTGTGCCCGCATGACTCAGTTTAGCCCCTCCCTTATCGCGCCGTTGATATTGGCTCACCGATGGCCGGCCGGTTGGGTTGGGCAGTTTTACCTGAACTTAAATCCGGCTTTATATATGTCTGACCATGCAGCATGACAAAGCAAGCGCCAAGCCATGGTACGTGAATGCGAAGATGTGATCACCATAGGTCCAAATGTTATTTATATCATTTTTTCCGAATGTTTTTATATTCTAATTATTGAATATTAGAGTTTACGCATATATATGGTCGGGACCGCCCGCAAAATTGGAGTGTTCCCAATGTTAAAAACAGCCAATGTCGGCAATATCGACAGGGTTATTCGCCTGGTTATCGGGGTCGTCCTGCTCGCATCGCCCTGGTTCATCCAGTCTCAGGTCTGGCAGAACGCATTCGTGTTTTGGCTCGTACCCATTGTTGGCGCGGTTCTCATCGCGACCGCCCTTTTCCGTTTCTGCCCGCTTTACCGACTTGTCGGCGCCAACACCTGCAAGGCCAAATAATATGATAACCGAATTCACACCCTATCTGTCGCTCGCCGGCGGCGTTCTCATCGGCATATCTGCAACGCTGCTTATGGCGTTCCATGGTCGCATTGCCGGCATGACCGGAATTCTAAGCGGCGTGCTGCCGCCTGTCGCGCCCGACTGGGCCTGGCGAACGGCTTTTCTGACGGGCGCCGTCCTGGCGCCGCTGATCTATCTGAGAGCCGGCGGAACTATCGATTTCGCGGTACCGGTTTCCGCTGCAGCCTGACGATTGGTGGGCTGTTTGTTGGCGTCGGCGTTATGTTCGGCTCCGGCTGCACCAGCGGTCACGGCGTTTGCGGCATGGCGCGCCTTTCTACCCGCTCAATTGTCCCGACCGCCGTCTTCATGGCGACCACGGCGCTGACAGTTTATGTCGTCCGCCACGTTTTGGGAGGTGTCTGATCGATGCGTATTATCTCGGCACTTCTCATCGGCATGATCTTCGGCATCGGCATTGCCATTTCCGGCTTGGCCAATCCCGCCAAGGTTCTCAATTTTTTCGACGTCGCCGGATCATGGGATCCAAGCCTCATCCTTGTCATGGGCGGCGCGCTGATCACCACAGCGATCGGCTACCGTTTGGTTTTCGGATCGACGCTTCGACCGCTGCTCGACACTGATTTCAAGGTGCCGCTCAACACGGTGGTTGATCGGCGGCTTGTCTTTGGCTCCGCGACATTCGGCATCGGCTGGGGCATATCCGGCTTCTGCCCGGGCGGCGCTATTCCGGCGCTCGGTTTCGGATACAGCGAAACATTGCTGTTTGTCGGCGCAATGATTGTCGGGATCATCCTGGCGCCCGTAGCTAACAGCATGATTTTGAAACCGGCCCGTGCATAGCGCCCGGCAACTGGACGCGGCCCAACCACGCGGTTGCAGATCGTGAAAAGAGGAAACAGCAATGTCCTATCAGGTCAACATGTCAGTCAAACCCGAGGTCAAAGCCTTCTTTGACACCGCGACCAACACCATCAGCTATGTGGTCAAGGACCCGGGCAGCCGCTCATGTGCCGTCATCGATTCGGTAATGGACATCGACTATGCCGCCGGCCGCATAACCTATGACAATGCCGATGGGATCATCGGCTACATCAGGGAAAATGATCTCCGACCGGAATGGATCATCGAGACCCATGTCCATGCCGATCATCTGTCGGCGGCGCCCTACATCCAGGAAAAGCTGGGCGGAAAAATCGGCATTGGCGACCAGATCATGGTCGTCCAGAACACATTCGGAAAAGTGTTCAACGAGGGCACCGAATTCCAGCGCGACGGCTCGCAATTCGACGCGCTGTTCAAGGACGACGATACCTACGACATCGGCTCCATGAGGGCGCTTGCAATCTACACACCGGGTCACACACCCGCCTGCATGACCCATGTCATCGGCGATGCGGCCTTTGTCGGTGATACATTGTTCATGCCCGATGGTGGTTCGGCACGGGCCGATTTTCCGGGCGATGACGCAGCGATACTCTATGAGTCGATCCAGAAAATCCTCGCCCTGCCCGACGAAATGCGGCTGTACATGTGCCACGATTACGGCCCAGATGGCCGCGACATCCAATGGCAAACAACGGTCGGCGAGGAGAAGGCCAACAAAATCCTTGTCGGCGGCGGAAAGACGCGAGAGGATTTTGTCCGTTTCCGCACCGAACGTGACGCGACGCTCGACATGCCGAAACTCATCATCCCGTCTTTGCAGGTCAATATGCGCGCCGGAGAGGTGCCGACCGACAAGGATGGCCGGCCGATGCTGAAAGTTCCGGTCAATACGCTTTGATGCGCACAGGCGGGCCGCACCGTTTGCGGCCCGATGGCGAAGGCGCCGACCAGCCGGCCTTTTCGGATATTCATGCAGCCGCAAAGAAAGCCGGCATTGAATGCTGTTATCTCCCGGTCCCGTCCAGCAACATAGACGACAGTGATGTGGATGATTTCGGCGCAGCACTCGATCAGCTGCCAAAACCGGCGCTTGCCTATTGCCTCAGCGGAAACCGCTCGACGACGCTGTGGTCGCTCAGCCAGGGTGCAAACGGCAACGAACAGAGAGAAGCCTGAGACCTTCGGCTGACGCTCTTGCCGTCTGCAAACAACGACTGCACCCCTCCCAGGCCCGTCAGCGGCCAGCCGGTCGAACGAACCTCAATGTTTGGAAAGTTACATGGCGATTATCGGCGCATCCCGGATCCGGCAATTCATTCCGCTTCTCAAGTGGGGTCGCACTTATGACCGCGGTGCCTTGGCGAACGATTTGGTTGCGGCGGTGGTTGTTACGATCATGCTGATCCCGCAGTCCCTCGCCTATGCGATGCTCGCAGGACTGCCGGCCGAAATAGGCATCTACGCGTCGATTGCCCCATAGTGCTTTATGCATTGTTCGGCACCAGCCGAGCTCTGGCCGTCAGGCCCGTGGCCGTCGTGTCGCTTATGACTGCCGCCGCGATCGGCTCCATCGCTGAACCGGGTTCCGCACAATATATAGCCGCGGCTCTCACCCTTGCGTTCCTATCCGGTGTTTTTCTCCTGCTGCTCGGTATATTCCGGTTGGGATTTCTTGCCAATTTCCTGTCGCACCCGGTCATTTCCGGATTCATTATGGCGTCGGGCATCATCATCGTCGCCAGCCAGTTCAAACATATCCTCGGGATCGACGCCTCCGGCCACAATCTGTTTGCGCTCGTCCTGTCCATCATTGAGCAACTGCCAGAGGCCAACTGGATCACTTTCATCATCGGCGTATCAGCCACCGCCTTTTTGTTTTGGACACGCAAGGGGCCGGCGCGGCTGTTGCGGCGGATGGGACTGGGTGCGCGGGCACCCGGCATCGTCGCCAAGGCCGGACCGGTAGCGGCCGTCGCGCTGTCGACGCTGGCGGTCTGGGCGCTTGCTCTGGCAGATCAAGGTGTCTTGCTCTGGCAGATCAAGGTGTAAAGACAGTGGGTGCGGTTCCGCAAAGCCTGCCGCCGCTTACCCTGCCCTCTTTTTCGATGGATTTGTGGGGCGATCTTCTCGGCGCATCAATATTGATTTCCGTGATCGGCTTTGTTGAATCGGTTTCGGTGGCCCAGACACTCGCCGCCAGGAAAAGACAACGCATCGACCCAGATCAGGAGCTTATCGGGCTGGGCGCTGCCAATATCGGCGCTGCGTTTACCGGCGGCTTTCCGGTTACCGGTGGATTTTCCCGCTCGGTCGTCAATTTCGATGCCGGTGCGAACACACAGGCCGCAGGCGCCTATACGGCCGTGGGACTGGCGCTTGCAGCCCTGTTTCTCACGCCGCTGATTTTTTTCCTGCCAAAAGCAGCACTCGGCGCAACAATCATTGTTGCGGTGATATCGCTTGTCGACTTTTCAATCCTGCGCAAATCCTGGGCCTACTCGAAAGCTGATTTTGCAGCCGTTTGTGCCACGATCCTGATAACACTGAGCCTCGGGGTCGAATTTGGCGTCACGGCCGGCGTGCTGATTTCCGTGCTGCTCCATCTCTACAGGACATCACGGCCACATATGGCCGTAGTCGGCCGGGTGCCGGGCACGGAGCATTATCGCAACGTTCTGCGCCACGAGGTCATCACCGATGACCGTGTGCTGACGGTCCGAGTGGACGAGAGCCTTTATTTCGCCAATGCCCGCTATCTGGAGGACCGGATCTACGATCTGGTTGCCCAGCGGTCGAATCTTGAGCACGTTGTCCTCATGTGCCCGGCGGTCAATGCCGTTGATCTGAGTGCGTTGGAATCTCTGGAAGCCGTCAATGAGCGTCTTGGTGTCATCTTCCATCTGAGCGAGATCAAGGGTCCGGTCATGGATCGTCTCGAACGCTCCGAATTTCTCAAACATCTGAGCGGTCGCATCTTCCAGAGCCAGCACCAGGCGATGTGCGCGCTGGCGGCGCAGTCCAATCCCGATCGTATGAATGGTCCGGAGGTTCGTGGCGGAGAGGAAGTCCGCCAAGTATTAGTTCATGGGTGTTCATAAATGTCTTTACTGCTGCTGTTTTTATTTGTTATTTTCTAATTTCGTGTCTATCATCGTCCACCAAGATACACCTCTATCCACGTAATGAGTTAGGGACAAAGTTAGGGACACATCATGGCACGGGTCCAAAACAAGCTCACCGACGCCCGATGCAAATCGATCGACAAACCTGGCGTGCACGGCGACGGTGAAGGCCTTTATCTGCGCGTCAAACCATCGGGCTCGCGTTCATGGGTGTACGTCTGGAAGCGCGACGGCAAGCGCCGTGAGATGGGATTGGGCTCCTACCCTACCATCGGATTGGCAAAGGCACGAACGCTTGTCAGCCAACACCGTCTGGATGTCGCTGAAGGTCGCGATCCGATCCAGGATCGAAGAAAAGAGCAGGAACCGTCGTTCGGTGAATGTGCTGACCTTTTCCTCGGAAGCATGGAAGTACGATGGCGAAACCACAAACATCGTGCGCAATGGAGGATGACGCTCGAGAACTATGCCGCTCGATTGCAGAAAAAGCGCGTCTCCGAAGTCGACACTGATGATGTCTTGGCCGTATTGAAACCAATATGGGACACCAAGCCCGAAACGGCCTCTCGACTGAGAGGACGCATAGAAAGAGTGCTCGACTATGCAAAGGCACGCGGTTGGAGGATTGGTGAAAACCCAGCTATCTGGCGCGGGCACATGAAGAACCTGCTGCCGCCGCCGCGAAAGCTGACGAGAGGTCATCACAGTGCGATGCCCCATCGCCAGGTTCCGTCGTTCATAACCAGTCTACGCCAGCAAAACGGCGTATCGGCCCGTGCTCTAGAGTTTTTGATCCTGACTGCCTCCCGCTCAGGCGAAGTGCGCGAGATGAGCTGGTCGGAAGTCGACATGCCGGCTCTGATCTGGACGATCCCCGCCGAAAGGATGAAATCCCATCGGTTACACCGCTTGCCACTTACACCACGCTGCATTGCAATCCTGCAGGAAATGGACAGGCTGAGATCATCGGACTATGTCTTTCCAGGTCAAAAGAAAGGCCGGCCCATGTCGGTCATGGCATTCACCATGACAATGCGGCGTTCGGGTGCGGATGATTATACCGTACATGGATTCCGCTCAGCATTTCGCGACTGGGTCGGTGACGAGACGGGTTTTCCGCGTGAGGTCGCGGAGGCTGCCCTTGCTCATACGATCGGTGACACGACCGAACGTGCCTATCGCCGCAGTGACGCCATAGAAAGACGACGCCGGTTGATGGACGCTTGGGAAGATCATTGCAGCATGGAGATCGCTTAGGATGACCGGACAAGACGATTTGGCTAATCAGCTCAAAGAAGATGACGACTATAGCTGGAACGACGACCTTCCCTCCAAGCTCTACAAGATCATTCACGAAGGTATCTCGCGAAAGAAGCGAGAGCCGGTTGCGCCTGATAAAATCAGCTGGGGCCATTTGGGCCACATCATCCGGTCTTATCTTCAAGAGCGTAGAGATAACGAAGGCTATTTGAACAAGACCCAGGCAGCAGAGATCAAAAAGCTAAAAAATCGTGCAAAGAAAATGCTCGATGACTTATCCCGTCTGCGCGAAGTCAATGCCCTTTGGTACTTGGAGAGTGAGTTCAAGGACGCCGGCTTGTCTTCAAAGCAACTAGAAAATTTGCTGAATGCCGTCTCTGTCGTATCGACCGAGAAACCGCGCCCCCCGTGGCTGGAACGTGGCAAAAAACTCGACGATGGTTCGGTCGACTTGACGATCAAGGATTTGCGATCCGAATTGCAAATATCTCTCGACATTTGGTGGAAGAATAATACCGGCCTCTCAAAAAACATTCCGCTTGTGGCGGAGACACCGTATGCGCTGTTCCTAAGCGAAATATTTGGGCGAATTCGCCTGCAAAACCCACCAGGTGCATCTCGCGCCGCAGTACAAGCGTCACGCAATTCCGCCAAAAAACGCGAGCAGGCAGACGAGGAGCGTCGGAAGAAATTTGCGAATGGTTTGAAAGAACTCAGCAAAAGCGCAGTCACTAGGCACTAGGTACAGGCAAATCTGAAAATCAACAAAATGTCTGTACCTGCATCAGCGCTCCAATTCGTCCATTTGTGTCCAGCAGTAGCCGAAAACTGTTGGAGACAGACATGCCACAAGATCCCACACGCATCGACACAGCACCCGGAGGGCCCGATCGGTTCCTGTCCTTTGCTGCAGCCCGGAAGGTCGTCGGCATTAGCCGGAGCAAGATCTACCTTCTCATCGACGAGAGGGCCTTCCCAAAACCCGTGAAGGTCGGTCGCAACAACTATTTTTCGGAGCGTGAGCTGCAGAGCTGGATGCAATCCCAGCTTGATCGCCGCCCCTCGGCTAGTGTGGAGGTCTAGGTCATGGATTATCGTTCTGTACCGTGCCTGCTCAGCCCACACACATTTTATACGCTCGCAAATTCTGGTCCGGAAGTCACGTATCAGGGCATTACGTTCGATCTGATCTCACAAATGGTATCCGATCCATTCGATCACCCCAAAAAAGAGGCACCATTCTTCGTCCCAAGCGACTATCTTGGCCATGACGGCCGGTCTCATGAGCCACAGCGTCAACATGGCCGTTTTTGGTATCTGACTCTCGATATTGACGAGAACAACCTGGCAGCTGAAATCGTACAACAGACCATCGCGACGGTCATTGGCGACTGCATCTATCTCATGTACTCGACTTCATCGGCAAGCCCTCAAAATCGAAAATGGCGAGTGCTGATACCGCTGGCAAAACCGCTGGCTGGGGTCGACTTCGAAGCAACACAGCATGCATTCTTCGACATGCTCGAACAAGCAGACGCACAGATCGTGTGCGATCGCGCATTGGCGCGGACTGGCCAGGCAGTTTACCTGCCGAACGTCCCGAGAGATCGTCGTAATAAAGATGGCGCACCATTCTTCTATCAGCATTATCTCGTCAACAGCGAGCCGGTCGATCTCGTCGCCGATCATCCGATCATTGTTCGGCGCGAGAAAAACCGCGCCGACGAAGCAGAGATCGCCGCTGAAAATGTCATGGCTCGGGAAACACTCGCCGCCAAACGCGCAAAATCAGGACGCGTAGTCGGCGGTCAGTCGCCGATTGAGGCGTTCAACAAAGCGAACATGATCTCGTCGCTGCTGCGTAAGTACGGCTATTCGCAAGCGTGGGACCGGGACAGCTGGCAGAGCCCTTCTCAACCATCTCCCTCAAGGTGTTGCCCGCCACTATAACTTCGCACAGTTCGAGGACGAGCGAAGACGTGCACTAAACTCGCTCGCCGATTACATCTTCACGCTCACCGCCTGATCTTCTTGCGGCAGCGTCACGGAGGCACCAATGGAGCGCAGAAATTGAAATCACATATGAGGGTGAAAGTGTCAGATAGCTTCGTATTGGAAGGGCCGGCTGTCGAATTCAACGACGAGAATCTGATTCTTGAAATCTACGGCGCCATTGAGAGCGAACGCGCAGATGAGATGCATGACGAAACCGAACCGCCAACAGAAAAGGTATCACCTGCACAGGCGGCCCTGGATGACCTGACCCGGCTGGTGGGTTCTGACGCTATCGCTCGCCTTTGCGAACTGCTTTCAAGATATTCCATCCTAAAGCGATTTTATAAGGGCGTGCTTCAAAAGCCCGAAGAGGTCCGCCCTTTTACCAATTTGCACAAATCGGCAAAACAACTTCTCGCTCAAATCGAGGCAATTGAGCAAGCCGGTCTGAAGAAATTGGTGGGTCTTTCCCCGAAGGTGCTGACTGAATTCAAGAGCACGCTCGGTTTGCTGGTCAAAGCGAATGCATCACCAAGAAAAGTCGGGAAAGATCTGCGCGATCTCGACAATGACCTGATCGATGGTCTCATACAATGGTGGACAAAAATCACGGAAGAGCAGCCAACATTGTGGTCCACCGACACAGAAACACACTCCCCTTTCATAAGGTTTGCAAGAAGCGCGATCGCTTTCCTTGATAAGGATGTGCAGCCTACCGAAAGTCGTGGAACAGCGGGCTACGGAAGAAATGCTTTAAAGCGCCGGCGCGACAAGGGGCATGAACGCCAGGAAGCGATGAAGAGATATGCTGCATGGCTGCAGCGAAACAAAGCCTAAGGATTGGAAACGTCATCGACGAGGCTGGCTCAACAAGTTGCGCTTGCTCTCCTCATCGACGGCACCCGCACCACTCTCATTCTCAACTCTGAAGCGGCCGCTTGGCAAATTAGAAAGAGAATGTTTGCGAGGAGGCAATAACCACCCACGCTTTTTTCCTCCCTTGGCGTCAACCGGAACCCAATCTCCTTCTGGTTTCTGCACGAGCCATTTGCCGTGACGGAACTCAGCAACTCCCGAATCTTTCCACAGGCGCCGCAGGGCCGCCCCGATGGTTTTCGAAACTCTTATCTCAATATCCGCGCGGCAATCATCTAGAATTTCGCGCGCAATCTGGGTAGCCGTCTTGCGCCCCGCCTTGAAGTCAGGCGTCGCACCCCACTCATACCAATTCTCCAGGTCTTCTTCGAGGCTCGTTTTCGCGCGATGGCTTTCCGCGTTTACCGCAAGAAGCGCTGCTTCACTTTCGTCAGGCCACCATTTTTCGCCGGAGCAATAACGACACCATGCCTCTGCCCAAAGTTGATCGATTTCTTCATCTGACCAATCGATCACCGGTTGCGAGACCACAAGCGGAATGAAGCGACGATTGCCGGTCTGATCCGCCAGAAACTCCATGTCGTTGACTGTCCCGACGAAAGCGGTTCGGCGGCTAAACTTAGAGGCTTTGCGGGCGTAAGGCATTCGGATCTCGTCAACGGACAGGCTGAGAAATGCCTTCAGGTGTTCGATATCCGATTTCCTAAATGTGCTTTCAAGCTCACCCAGTTCCACAATCCAGTTGGATACGGCGGCTTTGACCAGGTCCTTGTTTTTGACATCAAGCGTTACACCTTCTTTGTAGAAGCTGCGCAGACGGCCTGGTAACAGCGCTCGTACGCCCCGGGTCTTGCCAAGACCCTGTTCGCCGGCAAAAACCACCACACTTTCGAAATGACTTTCGTAGCCGCTATTTTGAGATTTTGCTCGCTCAGCATGGTCTGCGGCGGCACAAGCCTGGATAAAGAATATCCGAATTGCAATGCGCGCAACTTCTGGATTATCGGCATCCATCTTTTCTGCCAGTCGGTCAAATCGAGAATCATGGTCCCAATTTAGTTGGCATAGGAAGTCAACGACTGGATTATAAGTCGACGCATTTCCGAGCGCGGTTAGATGTGTGTCCAACTCTCTGATCGGCACATTGTTCAATGAACATAGACCAACCAACATAGAGCGAAGTGAATTTTCTGCGTTGTCACCGCGCGGCGCGATATCCGGATGTTCCCATTCAAGATCCTTAGTGATCTCGTTATATCGCATTTTGATGCCATAGTTTTGCAGCAGATAACGGATGTTGTCTTGATGGTCCAGGATGCGAATTGCGCCGCTGTCATTCAACTGGTTTTTGGGGAAAGACGACGGGTCAAGAGAACGGTCTAAACTCTGAGGTTCCGTAATCGTACCAAAACACTCAATGTCATTGGGGCCACGCTGTGGTATTGGCCGATACAGGTTGTTGACTTCCCGGCGAAGACCTTTCCTTTTGTTGCCGAGACCAAGTGCGGTTGCCGCGCGGCTTTCCAGCCGTTCATATTCTGTGCTTGTCGTGCCGTCCTTGGACAAAGCAAGGATCCGATAGATCTGCCGATCATCCTGTGCGGATTTGCCTATGGCTTCAAGGGCGCTTTGAAAGTCGAAACGAGGGTAAAAATCTGTATCACCATGTGCAAAGCTGTGTATCACCGGCACTCGTCCATCGTTCCAGAAAAACTTTGCAACCAAACGACCGCCGTTATAGTCCGGTTCAATAGGATCACAGCAAATCATTCGATCGAAGTCTTGCCCTCTGGACAGCAGCAGATCTTCAATAGACACCTCTTTTCCGTTGGCGAACCTAATAATTTCCGGACTAAGGAGTACTTCATCCTCGAACTTGCGTCGCACGGTTTGTTCCGCTTGTTTCTGTTGAACACCGCGTTCAACGGCACGCTTTACCTCTTCTTTAATACGGGAATTCCTGATCTCGACGGCCTCGGGTTTTAGCAGGGCGCGAACCTCCGCCAACGCATCAGATGCGGCTACTCGATCAGCTTCGGAGAGCTTGACGGCGCCTCCATCAAGAAAGTGCCCTTCTAGATCAAACCCACAATCATATTTGGAAACACGTTCCAACCCTTCCCCAAGATCGGCAGACGGATAGTCAGGCTGCGTTGGACGGGCAAGGGCCATGTCCGCTAAGCTGCGATGTAGAAACGCACCTCCCTTGGAGATGAAGGCGAAATTGTATCGATTGCGCGCCCAGCAACGTGCATGAATAGTTTTGAGGACTTCCGGTATCTCGCGACCATCAGCAATCGGAATGTAAACACGCCAGCCACCTGGCCCAGTAAGCAGCTTTCCATCCGATACTCTGGCAATCATGCTGCTGCTACTTGGCAGAACGATGATTGGTACCCCCATCGCCTCCGGAAGGATCTCGTGTATTGCATCCCTCACCTGTTCGGGAGTGTCGAACACAGTCGGAGATTCCGGCCAGATTTGTGCAACTGACTCTGGCTCCTTCCGATCAATATCGATCATCAAGATCGATGGCTGATCACGGTGTTCAAGGAAGTCCTTTGTCGCAGCGTGGAGCTGGTGGCGCCACTCAGAGTTCTGTGGGTCATCCAGGACATTTTTCGGAACGACGAACTTCTGCCCATCTTCTTGAGGAAAAGTGCCGGAAAAAAGCATACAATGAGCATCAAGCTTGCGCCGGTACTCAAAAAACTCCTTTAGACTAAAAAACTCTTCGTCAATGGCCTCGCCAAGTGTACTCCGTGCTTCGAGCAACGGCGATTTTTCGAGCCTCGCGTTATCTTTAGCCAGATCGATGCGCTTGCCGACGGGTTCCTCGTATCTGATGCCACTAATCCGTATGACATCGTGTCTATTGTCGGGAGGACGATGCTCAGACATTTGCGTCCTCCTTCACCATTTCCTCCAGCACACGCACCAAGTCAGAAATCCTTATGACTTTCCGCGAACCACCAAGCCTGATGATAGGCACCGCACGATCGTTGAAGAACTGTCTTGCAGTATTTTTGCTCAATCCAATCAGAGCTGCCGCTTCAGGAAGGCTGACAACTAGCGGCGATAGATTCGATTTGGCCAAGATGGCCTGCTTACCCTGGGACTGGGTTTGGCGGGTTTGCGATTTGAACTGATCCATAATGGCCTCCATTTCAGAGGCCATAATCTAGGACGACTCGTATTGACCGGATGGGGCACTGAAATTTTGTTCTGAGGTTGAGTGGACCAACTCTGACCTGCCACTGAACTTTCATCCGGCCTGATTTAGGGTCCGGCGTGATTTACGCCAGTTGGCGTTGTTGGTTCAAGCTTGGCGATTGCCTCTCCTGAATTCAGTTTGGCAGCGTAGGCCGCCGGTGTTTCATATCCCAATGCCGAGTGTGGGCGCTGCTGGTTGTAATCGCGGACCCATGCCGCGATTTCTTGCTTTGCATGTGC
>JAAEOR010000246.1 GCA_024222895.1 Hyphomicrobiales bacterium
AATGTCAGCCTTCAACTGCTTGGTGGCAAGCTCGCACCCTTCGAGGCCTGGCTGCTCATTCGCGGCTTGCGCACGCTTGAAGTTCGAATGCGTCAGCATCAGGCGTCCGCCAACGTCTTCGTCGATCGGTTGGCGGCGTTGCCCGCGGTGAGACAGGTCAATTCACCGGGGCCGAATTCGACGCCGGGACTGAACGGCCGCGGCGGACTGATGTCAGTCGAATTTGATGACACCGTGGATATCCCACGGCTCGCCGACGCGCTCACATTGTTCAAGCTTGGCGTCAGTTGGGGAGGCTTCGAAAGCCTGGTGCTGCCAGCTCGCGTGGCTCTGGCTCAACCTGGCGCCGACAACTCCCTACAGCGATTCAAAGTGTCTCCGAACCTGGTGCGATTCAGCATCGGTCTCGAGGATGTCGAAGACCTTTGGGCCGATTTCAGCTCGGCCCTTGGCGAGAGTGCCGCACGTCGCGGTGAATAAACGAGGTCAAACCTCAGGAGGGAAGAATGAGAACATTGCTTTGCGGATTGGCGACGACGGTGTTGCTGATGACCGGCACGGCGTTGGCCGACACCAAGCTCAAACTGGTGGAAGTGATCACCAGCCCGGAGCGTACGGAAACGCTGCAGGGTATGGTCGATGAATACGAGGCGGCCAATCCGGGAGTCGAGGTAGAGATCATCTCGCTGCCATGGGGGCAGGCGTTCGAGAAACTGGCGACCATGGTGGCCGGGGGGGATATTCCGGATCTGGTCGAAATGCCCGATCGTTGGCATGCCCTCTATGATGGCGCCGGCAAGCTTGTCGATCTCGATCCCTACATCGCCGATTGGGAACACGGGGGAACGTTGACCGACAAGACCCTTGCCATGGGCCATCAGGCCGGTGAGGCCGGCACGATGCTGCCGTACGGTTTCTATCTGCGTGCGATGTTCTACAACAAGAAGCTGCTTGAAGAGGCTGGCGTGTCCGGTCCGCCGACGACGATGGACGAGTTCATGGCGGCGTCGAAGGCTGTTTCCGAACTCGACGGTAAATACGGTTACTGCCTGCGCGGTGGCACCGGCGGCCTCAACGGCTGGATCATGTTTGGCGCGACCATGCGCGGCGACAATGCCTTCTTTACCGAAGACGGCAAGAGCACGCTCAACGAGCCGGACTCGGTCAAGGGCATTCAGTTCCTGATCGACCTCTACCAGAATGGCTACGCCCCGAAGGACTCGGTCAACTGGGGCTTCAACGAGATCGTCGCCGGCTTCTATTCGGGAACTTGTGCGTTCCTCGACCAGGATCCGGACGCGCTGATTGCGGTCGCCGAACGGATGCCGGCTGAGGACTTTGCCGTCGCGCCGATGCCGCTCGGCCCGGCCGGAAAAGCGTTTCCGACCATGGGTTTCGCCGGTTGGTCGATCTTCAATACGACAGAGCATGAACAGGAAGCCTGGGACCTGATAGCCCACCTTTCCAGTCCCGAAAGTAACAAGACCTGGGCGAAGCGGGTTGGTGTCATTCCGATCCACAAGGGCGCCGATCAGGACCCTTACTTCAAGACCGACCAGTTCAAAGGCTGGTTCGAGGAACTGAACGGCGAGCAATATGTGCCGACCATCATGCCGACCTATCTGGAACAGTTCGGCTTCTTTGCTGATTCGATCGCGCTTGAGTCGAGCCAGGAAGCGCTGTTGGGGCAGCGCACCGCCCAGGACATAGCCGACGAATGGGCTGCTTTCCTCACCGATGAATACGCAAGGTGGAAAGCGAGTAAGTGACGACGCCTTCGCAAGGCATCCTTGTTGCGCCCGGGTCCGCCCGGGCGCAACGCAACGCGTCTTTTCGGCGACTGATCGAGCCGTATCTGTACCTGTTGCCGGCGGTCCTCCTGATCGGACTGGTTCTTCTGGTTCCCTTGATCATCGGCATCGCCTACTCGTTTCAATCCATTCAACTCCTGCGACCCTTCAACGACGGTTGGGTCGGCCTGGAGAATTTTCAGACTCTGTGGGATGACGCCAAGTTCTGGATCGCATTGAGAAACACCGTGTGGTGGACGCTTGGATCGGTTGTCCTGCAGTTCGGTCTTGGTCTCGGTCTTGCACTTCTCCTCAACGACAAGTTTCGCGGCAAGGGATTCGTCCAATCGCTGGTGTTTCTCCCCTGGGCGGTGCCCGCCTTCCTCGTCGCACTGACGTGGGCCTGGCTGCTCAACCCTGTTATCGGCCCGATCTCACACTGGCTGTTCGCCGCCGGCCTGCTGAGCGAGCCCTACAACATCCTCGGCGATCCACAGTTGGCTTTGTGGGGGCCAATCGTTGCCAATGTCTGGCTCGGCATACCCTTCTTCGCCATCACCATGTTGGCTGCGCTTCAGTCGATTCCCGGCGAGCTCTACGAAGCGGCCGACATAGACGGTGCTACGGCCTGGCAGAGCTTCACGAAGATCACGCTGCCGTTTCTTGCGCCGATGATTGTGATCACGGTTATGTTGCGTACCATTTGGATCGCGACATTCGCTGACTTGATTTTTGTGATGACCGGGGGTGGTCCGGCCAATTCGACCCAGATCCTCTCCACCTACATCTTCACAACGGCGTTTCGGAAGCTTGACTTCGGCTACGCTTCGGCGATTGCCGTCGCGCTGCTGCTAATCCTTTTGCTCTATGCGCTGGTGCTCTTGCGGGTGCGCAAGGCGCTGCTGCGGGTATCCTGATATGGCAATCGCGGCAAAGCCCTGGCACGCATCTTCGATCGGCCGATACGTGGTGCTGGCGCTCTATCTCGGGTTCGCACTGTTCCCGCTCTATTGGCTGCTGAAGATCGCAGTCACGCCGGATCGGCTGATCTTCACCGAAGGAACCGCGTTGTGGCCGGCCGAGGCGGTCACCGAGAACTTCACCACCGTTGTCTTCCAGTCTGACTTCATGGCCTATTTCAGGAACAGTCTGCTTGTCTCGCTGGGTAGCGCCATTATCACAACGCTGATTGCCGCGTCCGCCGGTTACGCTTTTTCGCGTTTTACCTTCCGGGGGCGGCCGATCATCCTCGCCGCGATGCTGATCACCCAGATGTTTCCGCTGCTGATGATCATCTCACCGATCTATCGCATCGTCGCAGCGCTCGGCCTGCTGAACTCGCTTACCAGCCTGATCATCGTCTATACCGCCTTCAACATCGCGTTCGCCACGTTCCTGATGCAGTCGTTCTTCGACGAGATTCCGAAGGAGCTTGAGGAGTCTGCAATGATCGATGGCTGTTCGCGGTTCCAGGCTCTGCGCACCGTCGTGCTGCCGCTGACGCTGCCCGGGTTGGCCGCAACCCTTGGCTTCGTTTTCACCGCCGCCTGGAGCGAACTGCTGTTTGCCCTGATGCTGATCAACTCCAACGACACCATGACCTTCCCAGTCGGTCTGCTGACGTTCGTGTCGAAATTCTCGGTCGATTGGGGGCAGATGATGGCGGCAGGGGTGCTGGCGTTGATTCCGAGTTGCCTGTTCTTCGTTTTCATCCAGCGCTATCTGGTGCGCGGCCTGACAGCCGGTGCCGTCAAAGGCTAATACTCCGAGTCGTCGATCGACGGAGTCGGGTTGGCAAAATCGGTGAGTTTGGGCGCGTCATCGATGGTGACGTCGCGATGACTGATGGTCACTCCGAGCGAGGCAAGCTACGCGAGATTCCGGGACAGGTTCTCCGGCGTCATGCCGAGACGCGCCGCCAATGTCCTCTTGCCATAGGGGATGGTGAACCGCCCGGTGCCGCCGGCCCGCGCATCCTGCACCAGCATCCAGTTGGCAAGCCGCTCGGCACTTGTTCGCAGCTTATGGCTTTTCAGCTCTTTCATCACCCCGCGGAACGAGGCGGACAGCTCGCGCACAATTGCGCGGGCAAAGGCGCGGTCGCAGTCGAACGCGGTACGGACCGCTCCCGCCGGTATCGTCAGGTTTCGCGACGTTTCGATGGTGCGGCCCGAGACGAGGTACGGCAGGTCGCGGATCACGGCGGCGTGGATGAATGTGACGAACGGTCGACAGATGGCGATCGTCGTCTCCGGTCGGCCGTGTTGCGAGAAGAGCTCAACCCCACCGCCGACGACCACATGCAGAAAGTCCGGGCGGTCATGCTCGCTGATCAGCAGGGTGCGGGCAGGGAACTGTTGGAGATAGGCAGCCGATATCAGTTCGGCGAAATTCGCCTGAGAAGTTCTCGCGCCTCTTGATTTGGGTCAACCCCGCCCCTGTCTTGGCTGGTCTATCTTGGCCTCAGAGCCGAGATTCTCGACGAGCATGGGGGACCAAATGGCAGAAACCGCTGGCGGCCGGACAAGGGCGCTCACACTTTCGACGATTGCCTTTACTGCGTGCTTTGCGGTTTGGACGATCTTCGCGATTATTGGAGTCAGGATCAAAGCCGACCTTGGCCTCAATGACAGCCAGTTCGGTTTGCTTGTCGCAACACCGATCCTCACCGGTTCGCTGTCGCGGATATTCCTCGGCATTTGGACCGATCAATACGGTGGGCGCAGGGTCTTCACTGTTGTGATGCTTGCTTCGGCCGTGGCGGTTTGGCTGCTTTCCACCGTTTCGACTTATCCGATGTTCCTGCTTGCTGCTCTCGGCGTCGGTTTGGCCGGCGGATCGTTTGCTGTCGGGATCGCGTACATTTCCAGGTGGTATCCGCGCGAACTGCAGGGGACCGCACTGGGCATTTTTGGAGTGGGCAATGTCGGCGCCGCCGTCACCAATTTCGGCGCGCCGTTTATTCTTGTCGCCATCGGCTGGGAGCGGACCGCCCAAGTCTATGCTGTGGTTCTCGCCATCATGGCGATCATATTCTTCCTCACCACCAAGGAAGATCCGGTCGTCATGGAACGACGGAGGAGCGGCACGAAGGCGCGTAGTACGCTCATGGAGCTGGAGCCGCTGCGCAACCTTCAGGTGTGGCGGTTCGCACTATATTACTTCTTCGTGTTTGGTGCCTTCGTTGCACTGGCGCTTTGGCTGCCGCGCTACCTGATCGGCGTCTACGGGCTCGACATCAAGACCGCCGGGATGCTCGCTGCCGCATATTCGGTTCCCGCCAGTCTGTTCCGCGCCTATGGTGGCCATCTGTCCGACAGGCTCGGTGCCCGCAAGGTCATGTATTGGACCTTTGGGGTCTCGGCGATTGCGCTGTTCCTCCTGAGCTATCCCGCGACCGACTATGTCGTGCACGGAATCAGGGGGGATATCACTTTCTCCGTGGCGATGGGGCTCGTCCCCTTCGTCGTGCTGATCTTCATCCTCGGTTTCTTCATGAGCCTCGGCAAGGCCGCCGTCTACAAGCATATCCCGGTCTACTACCCTGACCACGTCGGATCTGTCGGCGGTTTGGTTGGCATGATCGGTGGATTGGGCGGCTTCATTCTTCCCGTCCTGTTCGGCGTGATGAATGACCTCACCGGCGTGTGGACCAGTTGCTTTATGGCATTGTTTTTGTTGGTGGCCGTAGCCTTCGTCTGGATGCATGTCTCGGTCGTCTTCATGGAGCGCAAGGCGACAGCCGAGCAATTGGCCGAGCTGCCAGAGCTGCCTGAGATGCAACCCATTCACAAGCCGCATCATGAGGGTGCCCTCGGACGCCCTTCATCCTCCTAGCAACCGCAGCCGGGTCGCCGCAGGCGACCCGGCCGAGACAATACGCTCAAGCCCCCAAAGGAGACACTCGTGGCTAGAGACATCCCAAACTGGAATCCCGAAGACGAAACCTTCTGGGCCAAGAGCGGCAAGGCGATCGCGAACCGCAATCTTTGGATCTCCATCCCCTGCCTTCTTTGTGGTTTCGCCGTCTGGCTCTACTGGGGGATCATTACCGTCCAGATGATCAATCTCGGCTTCGATTTCACGAAGGAGGAGCTGTTCACGCTGGCCGCGATTGCCGGGCTCACGGGTGCCACGTTGCGCATCCCGTCCACTTTCTTCATCCGGATTGCGGGTGGTCGCAACACGATCTTTTTCACGACGGCGCTGTTGATCATCCCGGCTGCTCTGACCGGCTTTCTCCTCACCGAGCCCAACACACCATTGTGGATGTTCCAGGTTGCCGCGCTACTGTCCGGCTTTGGCGGCGGCAATTTTGCATCGTCCATGTCCAACATCAGCTTCTTTTTCCCCAAGAAGATCCAGGGCTACTCGCTCGGCATGAACGCCGGTCTGGGGAATTTCGGCGTCACCACGATGCAGATTCTGATCCCCCTGGTCATGACTGTGGGTGTCTTCGGCGGTGTGCCGATGATCCTGGAGAACACGTCTGGTACCCTGATCGGCAAGATCCCTGCCGGGACTGAAACCTACATTCAAAACGCCGGCTTCATCTGGGTGGCCATTCTGATCCCGTTGGTTGTCATCGCCTGGTTCGGCATGAACAACATTGCCGACGAACACGTCTCACCTGATATCGGTTCTCCGATTGGCGCTTTTGCCAAGATTTTCGGGATGTTGTTGATCGGTTTGATCATCGGGGCCGCGGGCCTCTGGCTGATGCTGCCCGGCCACCACGGTGGCTCCGGATGGGAGATCTCAAAGTGGATCGTCTTGCCCCTGGTCATCGCCGCAACCGTGTTGGCGCTCAGGGTGATCCCCGGCAGGATCCGAACGAGCCTGACACGTCAGTATAAGATCTTCAATAACAAGCACACGTGGGCGATGACCGTCATCTACACGATGACGTTCGGCTCCTTCATCGGCTATGCGGCGGCGTTCGGGTTGTCTATCAAGGTAATTTTCGGCTTCCAGCACCTGATGGTTGATGGCGTTCTGACCCACGATACTTTCAATCCGAATGGCCCGAGCGCTTTGATGTATGCGTGGACCGGCCCGTTCATCGGGGCCCTGATCCGGCCGATCGGCGGCATGATTGCCGACCGGATGGGTGGTGCGAAGGTGACGCAGATCATTTCGCTGGTGATGGTCGCCAGCGCGCTCGGCGTCGCCTACTTCATGGCGCAGGCCTACGCGTCGGCGACGCCGGAGGACTTCTTCGTCCCGTTCCTGATTCTGTTCCTGATCTTGTTCGCGGCAACCGGCATCGGTAACGGTTCGACGTTCCGTACCATCGCGATTGTGTTCGATAAGGAACAAGCCGGTCCCGTGCTCGGCTGGACATCAGCGGTAGCCGCCTATGGGGCTTTCATCATTCCAAAAGAGTTCGGCGAACAGCTGGCCGCCACGACGCCGCAATACGCGCTCTACGGCTTCGCCGCCTTCTACGCCGTCTGCATTGTCATCAATTGGTGGTTCTACCTGCGCCCCGGCGCCTACGTGAAGAACCCGTAATGCAGACGAAACACACGTCGATCTTCGGCGTTCGAAGTGCCCGATTGCCGGCAGGTCAAAGGAACGAATGATGAGCCATTTTCTCGACCGTCTCACCTTCTTCAATCGAGTCACGGACAAATTCGCCGATGGCCATGGCATCGTCACCGACGAGGACCGTGGCTGGGAAGACGGCTATCGGAAGCGCTGGCAGCACGACAAAATCGTCCGCTCGACGCATGGCGCAAACTGTACAGGTTCGTGTTCCTGGAAGATTTACGTCAAGGGCGGGATCGTCACCTGGGAGACCCAGCAGACCGACTACCCACGGACCCGTCCCGAGTTGCCGAACCATGAGCCGCGTGGCTGCTCGCGAGGCGCCAGCTATTCCTGGTACCTGTATTCGAACAACCGGGTGAAGTATCCGCTGGTTCGTTCACGGCTGCTCCGCCTGTGGCGGGAAGCCCGGGCGTTGCGGACCCCGGTTGCTGCCTGGGCCTCGATCGTCGAGAATCCCGAGAAGCGTGACGCTTACACCAAGAAACGGGGCCGTGGGGGATTCGTTCGCGCCACCTGGGACGAGGTCAACGAAGTCATCGCTGCGGCGAACGCCTATACGGCGAAGACCTACGGCCCGGACCGCGTCATTGGTTTCTCGCCGATCCCCGCGATGTCGATGGTGAGTTACGCGGCCGGGTCCCGCTACCTGTCGTTGCTCGGCGGCGTCTGCATGTCGTTCTACGACTGGTATTGCGACTTGCCGCCCGCCTCGCCTCAGACCTGGGGTGAGCAGACCGATGTGCCGGAATCCGCCGACTGGTACAATTCCGGATTTCTGATCCTTTGGGGATCGAACGTGCCGCAGACGCGGACCCCCGATGCGCACTTCTACACGGAGGCACGCTATCGCGGCGCCAAGAGTGTCGTTGTCTCGCCGGACTATTCCGAGGCGTCCAAATTCGCCGACATGTGGATATCGGTGAAGCAGGGCACCGATTCGGCGCTCGCCATGGCGATGGGACATGTGATCCTCAAGGAGTTTCATGTCGACCGGCAGGTGGACTATTTCACCGACTATGTTCGCCAGTACACCGACATGCCGATGCTGGTGCGGCTGGTCGAGCAGGATGGTTGCCTGATACCCGAACGGCTCTTGCGGGCGAGCGATTTCGCTGGCGATCTCGGCGAGGCCAACAATCCGGAATGGAAGACGATTGCGATCGACGACGAGAGCGGCGAGGTGGTCGTGCCGCGGGGCTCGGTGGGCTTCCGCTGGGGCGAGAAGGGCAAATGGAACCTCGAGGAAAAAACCGCCGATGGGCGGGCGGTCAAGACCCGGCTGTCGCTCGCTGAGACCAGCGATGAGCGGGCAGACGTTTCGTTCCCCTATTTCGGTAACATCGAGCACGAGCACTTTGCCTCCACCGAACACGACAGCGTGCTGGAACGGAAGGTGCCGGCGATGCGGCTGGCGCTCGCCGGCGGCGAGGCACTCGTGGCAACGGTCTATGACCTCTTCCTCGCCAACTACGGTGTCGACCGCGGCTTCGGTGGCGGCAACGTCGCCAGCGATTACGACGACGATGCGCCGTATTCACCGGCCTGGGCCGAGCGCATCACCGGTGTCTCACGCGACAAGATCATCGCGGTAGCGCGCGAGTTCGCGCTCAACGCGGAGAAGACCGGCGGGCGGTCGATGATCATCATCGGCGCGGCGATGAACCACTGGTATCACATGGATATGAACTACCGTGGCGTCATCAACATGCTGGTGATGTGCGGCTGTGTCGGTCAGTCCGGTGGCGGCTGGTCGCACTATGTCGGCCAGGAGAAGCTGCGCCCTCAGACCGGCTGGCTGCCGCTGGCCTTCGGGCTCGACTGGGGTCGGCCACCCCGGCACATGAACTCGACCTCCTTCTTCTACGCCCATAGCGACCAGTGGCGCTATGAGACCCTTGACGTGAAAGACATCCTCTCGCCGACAGCACCGGCGGGTCCTTGGGATGGAGCACTGATCGACTATAATGTGCGGGCCGAGCGCATGGGCTGGCTGCCGTCGGCGCCGCAGCTTGAGGACAATCCGCTGACGGTTGCCGCGAAGGCGGCCGAAGCGGGTCTGGCACCGAAGGACTACGTTGCCGGGGCACTCAAATCCGGCGATCTCAAGCTTTCCTGCGATGATCCGGACGATCCCAAGAACTGGCCGCGCAACCTGTTCGTCTGGCGGTCGAACCTGCTTGGTTCGTCCGGCAAGGGGCATGAGTATTTCCTCAAGCACCTGCTTGGCACATCGCATGGGGTGATGGGTAAGGACCTCGGCGAGGATGGTGGTCAGAAGCCGCAGGATGTCGCCTGGCATGACGAGGCGCCGGAGGGGAAGCTGGACCTCCTGGTCACGCTTGACTTCCGCATGTCGACCACCTGCATGTACTCCGACATCGTGCTGCCGACGGCGACCTGGTACGAGAAGAACGACCTCAACACGTCCGATATGCACCCCTTCATCCATCCGCTGACCAATGCGGTGGACCCTGTATGGGAGTGCCGGAGCGATTGGGACATCTACAAGGGCATCGCCAAGAAATTCTCGGAGGTCGCGCCGGAGGTTCTGGGAGCCGAAAAGGACGTTGTGCTGGTCCCAATTCTCCATGATACCCCGGCGGAGATCGCTCAGGCCCTTGACGTCAAGGACTGGAAGAAGGGTGAGGTCGATCCGATTCCCGGCAAGACCATGCCGCAGGTCGCCGTCGTCGAACGCGATTATCCCAACCTTTACAAGCGATTCACTGCACTTGGACCGCTGATGGAGAAGATCGGGAACGGCGGCAAGGGCATGGCATGGAACACCGACTCGGAGGTTGACCTCCTCAAGCGACTCAACGGTACGGTCGAGGAGGATGGCCCCACCAAGGGCATGGCTCGGATCGAAAGCGACATCGATGCCAGCGAAGTGATCCTGACGCTCGCACCGGAGACCAACGGCGAAGTGGCCGTCAAGGCCTGGGAGTCGTTGTCGAAGATGACCGGCCGCGAGCACGCTCATCTTGCGCTCCACAAGGAAGACGAGAAGATCCGTTTCCGCGACGTGGTCGCCCAGCCGCGCAAGATCATCTCCTCGCCGATCTGGTCGGGGCTTGAATCGGAGAAGGTCTGTTACAACGCCGGCTACACCAACGTCCACGAACTGATCCCCTGGCGGACGCTGAGTGGTCGCCAGCAGCTCTACCAGGATCACCTGTGGATGAGAGCCTTCGGCGAAGCGCTCTGCGTCTATAGGCCGCCGATCGATACCAAGACGGTCAAACCGGTGATCGACCGCAAGCCCAACGGCAACAAGTCAGTCGTGCTCAACTTCATCACGCCGCATCAGAAGTGGGGCATTCATTCCACCTATACCGACAATCTGCTGATGCTGACCCTCTCGCGGGGCGGCCCGATCGTTTGGATCAGTGAGGTCGACGCGAAGAGCGCCGGCATCGTCGACAACGATTGGATCGAGGCCTTCAACATCAATGGCGCCCTGGTCGCGCGGGCGGTCGTCTCCCAGCGGGTCAAGGAGGGCATGTGCCTGATGTATCACGCCCAGGAGAAGATCGTGAACGTGCCGGGATCGGAGCAGACCGGACAACGCGGCGGCATCCATAATTCGGTGACGCGGGCCGTGCTGAAGCCCACCCACATGATCGGTGGCTACGCCCAGCAGTCCTATGGGTTCAACTACTATGGCACCGTTGGTTCCAACCGCGACGAGTTTGTCATCATCCGCAAGATGGCGAAGGTCGATTGGCTCGATCAACCGGCAAAGGACCAACCGGAACCGTTGGAGGCGGCCGAGTGACCCACATCTCGAAACAAGGATCGCCGGTGTGTCGTCGATTCGACCGAGTTACCTTCCGATCATGTGTGACAGGTGATCCGCTATGAAGATTCGCGCGCAGATCGCGATGGTGCTCAACCTCGACAAATGTATCGGCTGTCACACCTGTTCGGTGACCTGCAAGAACGTCTGGACCAGTCGCGAGGGAATGGAATACGCATGGTTCAACAATGTCGAGACCAAACCCGGCCTCGGCTACCCGACCGAGTGGGAGAATCAGGAACGTTGGAACGGTGGATGGGTGCGCGGCAGGAACGGTAAGCTGGAACCAAAGATCGGCGGCAAGTGGAAGATCCTTTCCAAGATCTTTGCCAATCCCGATCTGCCGGAGATCGACGACTACTACGAACCGTTCACCTTCGATTACGAGCATCTGCAAACGGCGCCGGAGATGGACGCGTTTCCGACGGCCCGTCCGCGTTCGCTGGTCAGCGGCGAGCGGATGGAGAAGATCAAAGCGGGTCCGAACTGGGAGGAAATCCTAGGTGGGGAATTCGCCGGTCGTTCCGCTGATGTGAATTTCGAGAACGTCCAGAAAGACATCTACGGTCAGTTCGAAAACACCTTCATGATGTACCTGCCGCGGCTCTGCGAGCATTGTCTCAATCCGTCCTGCGTCGCGGTGTGTCCCTCCGGCGCGATCTACAAGCGGGAGGAAGACGGTGTCGTTCTGATCGATCAGGACAAGTGTCGCGGCTGGCGGATGTGCGTTTCGGGCTGCCCGTACAAGAAGATCTACTACAACTGGTCCAGCGGTAAGTCGGAGAAATGCACATTCTGTTTTCCTCGGATCGAGGCCGGCGAACCGACGGTCTGTTCCGAAACCTGTGTCGGTCGTATCCGCTACCTCGGCGTCGTCCTTTATGATGCCGACCGCATCGAACGGGCGGCGAGTGTCGAGGATCCCCAGGACCTCTATGATGCGCAGCTCGGCGTGTTTCTGGATCCGAACGATCCGGCCGTGATTACGGAAGCGCGGACGCAAGGCATCCCGGAAGCCTGGCTCGCAGCGGCCGTCCGCTCGCCGGTCTGGAAGATGGCTTTTGAGTGGAAGGTCGCGTTCCCGCTTCACCCGGAATATCGCACGCTGCCGATGGTCTGGTATGTGCCGCCATTGTCACCGATCCAATCGGCTTCCGCAGCCGGCATGATCGGTCATGACGGTGAGATGCCCGACGTTCGCAGCCTCCGCATCCCGCTGAGGTACTTGGCCAACCTGCTGACCGCCGGGAAGGAAGAGCCGATCGTCAACTGTCTGGAGCGGATGCTGGCAATGCGCGCCTTCATGCGCTCCAAGTCCCTCGACGGAGTGGGTGACGCCACGGTCGCAGATCGGGTCGGGATGACCGTCGCACAGGTCGATGACATGTACCGGACGATGGCGATTGCCAACTACGAAGATCGGTTCGTTATCCCGACGGCTCATCGCGAATTGAGTGAAGACGCCTACGATCTACGCGGGTCTTGCGGCTTCTCATTCGGTAACGGTTGTGCGGGCGGCGAAGACGACATTGGACTGTTCGGCAAACGGCGACCACGCACGCCGATGGAGATTGAATGATGACGGCAACGTTCAAGATCCTGTCGGCACTGCTCTCCTATCCGGGCGTTGATCTACAGCGGGCGGCGCCCGAGTTCAGTGAGGTTATGGCGGCGGAAGCGCTGGTGGGCGGCCAGGCCGCTGCCGGCCTTAATCGGCTGATCGACGAGATCGCCAGCGGCGACATTTACGATCTGCAGGAGCAGTATGTTCTCTTGTTTGACCGTACGCGGTCGTTGTCGCTGCATCTCTTCGAGCACGTGCACGGCGAGAGCCGTGACCGCGGACAGGCGATGATTGACCTCAAGAATCTCTACGAGCAGAACGGCCTCGAAATGGGGTCGGCCGAGCTGCCCGATTTTCTGCCTCTTTTTCTCGAATTTCTTTCGACCCAGCCATTGGCCGAGGCTCGGGTACTGCTTGGCGAAGCGTCGCATATCGTAGCCGCGATGGCCGACCGGTTGACCAAGCGCGAGTCCGGTTATGCGGCGATCTTCAACGCCCTGAACGACCTTGCGGCGACCGAAGGGATCGCCGCTGCCCAGCCCATCGTTGCTGACGAGGAGGCTGATCCGTCGGATTTCGACGCACTTGACGCAGCCTGGGAGGATACGCCGGTTGCGTTTGGCCCGGAGGCTGATCCGGGATGCAAAGACGAACTCATCGCGAAGCTGCGGGCTGCACGACGCCCGGCCGTCGCGCCAGGCAATTAGGGGAACGACCATGCGCGAATTCCTGAACAATGCAGCATTCGGGTGGTACCCATACTTCTGCTTGACTGTCTTCATTGTCGGCAGTTGGTGGCGTTTCGA
The DNA here is from genome assembly GCA_024222895.1 of Hyphomicrobiales bacterium. Lineage (GTDB taxonomy): Bacteria > Pseudomonadota > Alphaproteobacteria > Rhizobiales > Kaistiaceae > Bauldia. The sequence continues at coordinate 13,513 of JAAEOR010000246.1, forward strand.
CCGCGAGCAGTACACCTGGCGCAGCGGTTCCAGCCAGCTGCTGCGTCGTCGTCAGATGATGTGGGGATCGAACCTCTTCCATGTCGGCATACTGATCGTCTTCGTCGGGCATCTCGTCGGGCTGCTGACGCCGATCCAGGTTTTCGACGCCATCGGTATTTCGCATGGCGCCAAACAGATGCTGGCGATTGTCGTCGGCGGTATCGCCGGGCTGGTTTGTCTGGTCGGGATCGTGCTCCTGACCCACCGCCGGCTATTCGATCCGCGCATTCGCAACACGTCCAGTTTTGGTGACATAGCCGTTCTGTTGCTGCTGCTTGTGCAACTCCTTCTCGGGCTGGGGTCGATCCCAGTTTCGCTCGCTCACCTTGACGGCGGCGAGATGGTCAAGTTCATGACCTGGGCGCAGGGGATCCTGACCTTGCAGGCTGGCGTGGCCAGCCAGATCGCCGACGTCAGCTGGATCTTCAAGCTGCACATCGTCCTCGGTATGACCATTTTTCTGATCCTGCCGTTCACCCGGCTCGTCCACATTTGGAGCGCCCCCATCTGGTACGTCGGGCGGCGTGGCTACCAGATCGTCAGGACGAAGGGCCAAAAAGACATGCGGCCCCCGCCGTCGGTGCCGTTGGGGCGGGCGGAATGGCCGAAGCCGGGGAGCCTTAACCAATAGGCTGCGGCCGCCGGGGTGTTGTCACCGGCGCGATCGCCTGCCCGCGCACCATCGTCCATGTAGCCGTCCGGCTAAGCGATCCGATAGCGCTCGACGACGTCGGGTTTCGGCTCGGCGCCGTGCCCGGGCCGGTCAGGCGCCTGCACCGATCCATTGTCATGCCAGAAGGGCTGATCGACGAGGTCGAACTGCATCGGTCCGGGGATCGGCTTCAACTCGAACAGGATTGCCGCGGGGCTGGCCACGGAGAGATGCAGGCTGGCGGCGGTGAGCACTGCGGTGCTCCACGCATGGGCGTTGACGATCTTGTTGGCCGACTCGATAGCCGCGGCGATTTTCCGGAAGCCGGTTGGGCCTTCGACCCTGGCCGGATCGATACCAAATACGTCGACCGCACCGCTTTCGATCCAGCGTTGGTATCCGGCAAGACCCCATTCCCGCTCACCGGCCGCCACCAGTGTGTGGACGGCAGCCTTGAAGGCCTTGTGCCCGGCCTCGTCGCCGGGGTGAAGCGGCTCCTCCATCCACTTGATTGCAAAGGTCTCCATGCGCCGCGTGGTCCGGATCGCAGTTTCGATGTCCCAGCGGGTGCCATTGCCGGCATCGACCATGATGTCCGGGGTGGCCCCCACGGCCTCGCGGAGCGCACCCACCAGAGCGACATCGTAGTCGGGATCGCGGCCTGCCTGTGAGGCGCCCCGCTTGCCCAGCCCCAGCTTTGCCGAGCGAAAGCCGTCGGCGATATAGCCGGAGACAGCGGAAACCGTATCGTCGATGGTCGGGTGGTTGACGTGGAGGCTGGCACAAGCAGGAAGCGTCTGATGTGCCACTTCCCCGAACAACGCATGGAGCGGTTTGCCGGCATCCTTTGCGGCGATGTCCCATAACGCCATGTCGACCGCTGAAATGGCGAGAGCGGCGATGCCACCTTCGCCGTACCACCAGGTGTGGGCTTTCATCGCCTGCCAGCATTCGCCGACCCTGCGTGGATCCTCTCCTGCCAGGAGGGGGGCGAGGCCGCCGTCGATGACTGCAACCGTCGCCTTGCACGCTTCCGGCCACATGGCGATCGCTTCGCCCCAGCCGCTGATGCCGACATCGGTATCGACCCGCAGGAGCACGGTCATCCGCTCGTAATCGGCATCATTGGGTTCTTGCCAGGCGAGTATGAAGGGTTGCATCCCCTTGATTTTCATCGGTTTTCCTTATTGCTTCCTTCGGCCGGGCTCCTCGGCACGCAATCATAGCGCAAAAAGCCGTTGCGATGGTCACTTGGTCTGTGCATATAATTGGCCTGACCAATAGTCCACGAAAAGTGGTCGCGGCGGAAGGGATGAAGGACGTTTTTCGCGACTTTCCCTGGCAACGACCTCTTGCCGGCCGGATATGCCGGCTCTGTCGTGCGGTCACGACCGATGCAGCTTGACGGTGAAGACCGAAAAGAGCGTCGGATTGCTGCGAACCAGGCTCACGTCGATGATGCGTCGAGCCATGAGTTGGGAGGACAACTGACTGATGAATAGTAATGGGACATTCCGGCTGGCGGCTGCAACGGCGACGCTGGCTCTTCTGGCCGGCGCGGCCTCGGCACAGGACTTTCACGGCTTCACGCCGACCGGCTTTTCGGGCGCGATGCTGCCAGCCGAAACCCTGAAAGCGGCGGTAGAGCAAGCCGCAAGCGTGTCACCACCGCGCAACGGTGAGCAGTATGTGCTCGCCTTTGCCAACCTGCAGCGCGACATTCCCTTCTGTGCCAAGGTCGAGCAGAGCATTGTCGAGAACGCCGAAGCCGCGGGAATGGACATCGTCATCGCCGATAACCGGCTGGACGGCGCGACGGCGCTGGCAAACGCCGAGAGTTTCATCAACCGCAACGTCGACTACGTGATCGAGTTCCAGACCGACGCCAATTTCGGTGCAACCATCATGCAGAAGATGGGTGAGGAGGGGATCGGCGTCACCGCCATCGACATTCCCATGCCCGGCGCCACTTTCTTCGGTGCCAACAATCCGAAGTCCGGTTACATGGGCGGCGTCTATCTTGGCCAGGCGGCAATTGCCAAGTTCGGCGCCGACAAGGTCAAGGAGGGCTACTTCATCCTCGGCGACCTGCCCCAGTCCGGCGCGGTTCCGGCGATGCGGACCGGCGGCCAGTTGGCCGGCTTCCTTGCTGCCGTTGACGGCTTCCCGGAAGATCATGTGATCACCATCGACACCAAGAACACCCTGGAAGAGAGTTTCGCGCAGACCAACAACGTTCTCGGCCGCATTCCCGATGGCGTTCCGATCATGGCAACGGCGATCAACGACCAGGCGTCGACCGGTATCCTGCGGGCTGTCAAACAGGGCGGCCGTGAGGACGACCTGATCGTAGTTGGGATGGGCGCCGATGAGCACGAGACGATGGTCAACGAGCCGGCGTTTGTTGCCTCGGTCGGCTACTTTCCCGAGCGCTATGGCAACTTCCTGGTTCCGATGGCACTGGCTGAGCTTTCCGGTATCGATCTGCCGCCCGCCATCCTTCAGACCCATGTGATGGTCGATATGGGCAACATCTGCGAGTACTATCCTGACTTTGCGTGCGTTGACGGGGCCGGTATTGCACTCGACTTCCCCCAGGATGCTTTCGTTCAGCATCTGTCCGATATCCGCAACTCAGCGGACATGGCCGATTCGCTGGAGTTGATCCCGACCGAATAGGGGCGCGAGGGGCCGGCGCGGTATCGCGCCGGCCTCTTGCCCGGGTTCCGGGATGTAATGCGTTGTCCCAAGCAATCGAAGCGCGCCAGTGCGTGCTTCGAGGCTCTGCTGGCGCGGAGCACCTCAGCATGAGGAGCGGAGCTTGGTGTTGACTGATTCCCAACGTCCTCATCCTGAGGTGCCGCCGGAGGCGGCCTCGAAGGGCGCACTACGACCCAGTCCCTGTTCGGATGGAATGCTGAAACTCAGATCTGAAGCGATTCATGCAGGCTGAACCACCCACCACTGTCGCATCTGCCACGCCACGCCTTGAGATGCGGGGCATGGGCAAATCGTTTGGCGGCGTTGCGGTGCTGAGCGATGTCGATCTGGTGGTGGCGCCGGGCGAAGTGGTGTCGCTCCTCGGCTCCAATGGCGCCGGCAAGTCGACATTGGTGAAAATCCTCACCGGTGTTTACACACGTGATGCCGGGACGGTGAAGGTGGACGGCGAGACGGTGGTGTTTGCCGAGCCGCGGGCCGCTGTGGCTGCCGGCGTGCGGTTGCTGCCGCAGGAGATCTCTGTCATGCCGGACATGACGGTCGCGGAGAACATTTCGCTGGCCGATCTGCCGATGAAGCCCGGGCCGGGATTTTCCACGGTCGACACAGCCGCGATGGAAGCCAAAGCCCGCGAGCTTCTCGACCAGCTCGGCTTCACCGCCATTGACCCCGGCGTGCAGGTCAAGCGCCTGTCGGTCGCCGAGCAGCGGATTGTCGAGATCGCGCGGGCGCTGGCCGGCAAGGCCCGCATTCTGGTGATGGACGAACCGACCGCAGCTCTGACCGAGCAGGAAGCCGCACTCATCTTCCGGATCATTCGCCGTCTCAAGGAGCAATCGGTGTCGGTGATCTACATTTCCCACTACCTCAAGGAAGTGTTCGAGATCTCAGATCGCATCGAGGTGCTGCGTGACGGCAGAGCTGCCGGTGTGTTCGACCCGAAGACCGCGTCGCATGAAGCGGTGCTCGACGCGATGCTGGGTGGCGTCGCCGGTGATCTTTACGACATGGCGGCAACCAGCGAGGCGAGCACGGCCGATATCCTCTCCGTGGAGGGCTTTGGCGTTCGCGATCGCCTGGGGGATGTCTCCTTTGCGGTACGCCGTGGCGAGATATTCGGGGTGTTCGGCCTGATCGGCTCAGGGGTCGAGACGCTGGGGCGCGCCCTCTATGGCGGCCTCGGTCCGGTGGCGACCGGGACGGTTACGCTGGCAGGGAAGGCTTATCGGCCCCGTTCGGCCGCGACCGGCAAGAGCGCCGGGATCGGTTTTGTCGCGGCCGACCGCAAGAAGGAAGGGATCATCGCCGAGTTGACGGTGCGCGAGAATATGGTGGCGCCGTTTCTTGAGCGCTACACCCAGGGCCTGTTCGTCTCGCGCGCCAGGGAGACCGCTCAGGCGCGCCACTGGATCGACAGCCTCGGCATCCGCACTCGCGGGCCGGACCAGAAGATCCGCACGCTTTCCGGCGGCAACCAGCAGAAGGTCTGCGTCTCCCGCTGGCTCGTCGACGGGATCGACCTGTTGATCCTGGAAGAGCCGACCCGGGGAGTCGATGTGGGCGCCCGCCGCGAGATCTATCTGGAACTGCGGGCGCTGGCCGATCATGGGTTGGCAGTTCTGGTGCTGTCGTCCGACGTTGAGGAGGTGGCTGGAATCAGCGACCGGTCGATGGTGCTCGATCGCGGCGGCGTGGTCGGTCGATTCGTCCGGGGTGCGACGCCGGAGGACTTGATGTCCGCCACCGTCAACGACCCCGCTTTCAACGCCGCCTGATGGAGCCCCCTGGATAAAACAACAATGACCGTAGCCAGCGCCGAGTCCCCGACCGACCAGACCACAACCCGCAGCCGGTTGCTTGGCCTGCTTGGCAAGCCATGGTCGGGGGTTGCGATCCTGCTGATCTTCTATATTGCCCTGATCATTGTCTTTCATTTCCTCACGCCGTTTTTCCTCACCCAGCGCAATATGCTGGCGATCGGCTCCAATGTCGCCTTCATCGGTCTGATGGCGGCGGCCGGGACGCCGCTGATCATCGCCGGCGGGCTGGATCTCTCTGTCGCCGCGATCGCCGGACTGACCGGTGTTACCATCGCCATCATCCATGGCCTGGGCGTGCCGATCTGGATCGCGGTTTTCGCAGCGTTGTCGGTTGGCGCCTTCATCGGTCTGGTCAACGGCCTGTTCGCCACCAAACTGCGGCTCAATCCGCTGATCGTAACGCTTGGGATGATGAGTATCGTCTCCGGAGCTGCGCTGATTATGACTGGCGGGCTCACCCGGGCGCTGATGGTTCCGGGCTTCAACTGGATTGGCCAGGGACGGCTGCCGGTGGGTATCGCGGGGCTGAATATCCCGGTACCGATCATCCTGATGGCGATCACCTTCATTGCCCTGGCGGTAGTGCTTGCCAAGACCCGCTTCGGCCGTTTCGTCTATGCCGCCGGCGGCAATGCCGAGGCGAGCCGGTTGATCGGCCTGCCGGTCGAGCGGGTTCAGATCATCCTTTACATCGTCTCCGGTATCAGCGGCGCCGTGGCCGGCGCGATGCTGGCCGCACAATTGGGGGCGGCGGCGCCGGGGGCGGCGTCAACCCATTTGCTCACTGTCATTGCTGCGATCATCCTCGGCGGCACCAGCCTCTATGGTGGCCGCGGCAGCGTGTGGGGGACGCTGTTGGCAGTGCTCATCCTCGGCACGCTGGCCAACGGCCTGACGCTGATGGACGTGTCGAGCTTCTGGCAGGACGTCACCCGCGGTGTCGTGCTCATGCTGGCTGTCAGCCTTGACGCCATCCGTACCAGAGCACTGGGGGAATAACGCGGTGGCTGACCCGCTCCCCGTCATTTCGCCGGTCGAGAGGAACTCGGTTGCCGATCAGGTGGCCAAGAAGATTCTCGATCTGGTGCGGACCGGCAATCTCAAGCCGGGCGATCAACTGCCACCCGAGCGCGACCTTGCCCAGATGCTGCAGGTGAGTCGGCCGAGCCTCCGCGAGGCGATGCGCGGCCTGCAGATTCTTGGCGTGGTCAAGTCGAGGCAGGGCGGCGGCGCCTATATCTCCTCCTTGGACGCCGCCGACCTCCTTGGCCCGCTGCAGTTTCTGATTACACTGAATGCGAAGAACGTCGACGCGCTCTATGAGTCGCGCGGATTGATCGAAGGAGGCGTCGCCCAGATGGCGACGGAGCGCCTGACAGATGCGGACACAGACCGGTTGCGGGCAATGGTCGTGCTGCAGGCTGATCTGGTCACCGACCCCCTGGGCTTTCGTGTCTCGGACCTTGAGTTTCACCGCACGATCATGGATTCGACCGGCAACCCATTTCTTATCCGCGTTGCCTATTCCCTCTATGTGCTCGGTATGGAATATCGTCGGATCGCCTCGGAGACTCCGGGCGTGTTGAAGCGATCCTTGGCCGATCACGAAGAAATCGTGGCGGCCTTTGTTGCCCGGGACGCGGATGCGGCCGGCGCGGCAATGGTGCTCCATATGCGTAATGTTCACGAGTCGACACTCGACGCGATGAAGGTAGCTGAATGAACACGAAAGCACGGATCGGTGTGATCGGCGCCGGCTGGTGGGCGGTGGTCAACCATCTGCCGGTTCTTGCCGGCAATGACGATTGCGAGGTTGTTGCGGTCAATCGCCTCGGTACCGACGAACTGGCGGCGGTCCAGCGACAGTTCGGCGTCCCGCAAGGCTTCGAAGACTATCGCGAGATGCTCGATCAGGTGCCGATGGACGGTGTGGTGATTTCTTCACCGCATACGTTTCATTTCGAACATGCCGCGGCCGCGCTTGAAAAAGGCTGCCATGTCCTGGTCGAAAAGCCGATGACGACCAGTACCGAAGATGCCCGGGCCCTGGTCGCGTTGGCGGAAAAGGCTGGTCGCCAGATCGTCATTCCCTGTGGCTGGAACTATGGATCGATCGTGGCTGAGGCGCGCCGGCTGGCGCCCGGTGTCGGTTCGGTCGAGCATGTCGTGCTGCAAATGGCCAACGCGTTGGACGATCTCTTCGCCGGGCAGCCGATGCTCGAAACCGAGGGCGCCATGTTTCGGCCGCCGTCGTCAACATGGGCCGATCCGAAACGGGCGGGTGGATTCGGCTGGGGTCAACTCGTTCATGCTCTGGGTCTGTTGTTCCGGGTCGTTGACCTCCAGCCGATGGAGGCGTTTGCCGTGACCGGGCAGTCGCCGGCAGATGTCGACTACTACGATGCAACCGTTGTCCGGTTTGCCGGTGGTGCGACCGCGTCTGTTTCCGGCGCGGCGACTCTGCCGAAGGGACGGCCGGTCCAGATTGATCTCCGCATCTTTGGGTCGGAGGGAATGTTGCTGGTTGATATCGAACGTGAGCGCGTGGAATTACGTCGCCGCTACGGCGCCGACGAAGTCGTCCCGCTACCGTCCGGTGCGGGCGCCTATGAATGCGTCGAACCGCTGCGGGCTCTGGTCGATCTGTCGCTCGATCGCGCGACTGAGAATCCGGCATCGGGCCTGGTCGGTCAACGGTCTGTCGAGGTCCTCGATGCGATGTACCGATCGGCGCAGTCGGGACGGATGGAGGTGGTTTGATGGCGTTCAAGATGAGCCTGACATCGTGGTCGCTGCCCGCCTGTTCGCTGCCGGAGGCGGCGGGTATTGCCAAGGTTCTCGGCATCGGTGCGCTCGACATCGGTTACTTCTACGGTCCGGCGCTGGACAAGGCGCGACTCCTGGCCGAACCCGAGCGCGTGGCTGACGAGGTGAAACAGCTCGACGTCGCGCTGCCGTGTCTCTACCACCTGTTCGGCGAGACGCTGGGCGGGCGAAATCTGGCTGATACCGGTAACCTGGCCGAAAACGCCGCCGATCTGGAGCAGGCAGTCGCATTTTGCGTTCGAGCCGGCGTCGGGGTCATCTTCGTTCTGCCGGGAATCTGCAACCCTGGTCAGGGTCGGGCGGAAGCCCTGGCCCAATCGGCCGAAAGCCTCAAACGCCTGGTACCCATCGCGGCCGAGGCCGGCGTCACCCTGACCATCGAACCCCATGTTCATTCCTATCTCGAGTCACCCACTCTGGTCCTTGAGCTTCTCGATCAGGTGCCAGGTCTGAAGCTCACCCTCGACTACGGCCACTTCGCCTGTCTTGGCTACCGGCAGGAGGAGATCGATTTGCTGGCGCCGCACGCCGCCCATATGCATCTGCGCCAGGCAAAGTCCGGAGAGCTGCAGACCAAGCTTGAAAAGGGCACCATTAATATGGCCGCCCAGCTCGCGACCCTGCGAGAGGCGGGCTATGACGGTTATCTGGCACTCGAATACACGCACCAGGACTACATGGATTCCTGGTACGACGACATCCTGACCGAGACGATCCGGCTTCGCGACGTCGTACGCGCCTGGGGGGCGGCGTGAGCGAGCAGCCGATCGGGCTTGTTACAGGTGGCGCAGGGGGGATCGGCCGGGCGATCGCTGCCCGGCTCGGCGCAGGCGGGCACCACGTGTTGATCGCCGATGTTGACGGCGCCGCGGCGGACCGGACGGCCGGGGAATTCGACGGCTCCGCCATTGCCCTCGACGTCACAGACTCGGCGTCGGTGAATCGGGCGGTTGCCGACATCCTCGACCGCCACGGCCGTATCGACGTTCTGGTGAACTGTGCGGGCATTCACATTCAGAAGCTGGTGGTCGACCTCACCGACGACGACTGGGATCGTATCCAGAGCGTCAATGCTCGCGGGTCATTCCTCACCTGCAGGGCGGTGGCCCGCCCGATGATGAAGGCGGGGCAGGGCCGTATCGTCAACATTGTGACTCGCCTCGGGTTCGGCAATCCTTATTCCGCCGCCTACATGGCGTCGAAGAGTGCCGTGTGGGGCATGACCCAGACGCTGGCGGTTGAACTTGCCGCCTACGGCATCACGGTCAACGCCGTCGCACCCGGTCATGTTGGGCCCGGAACCGGCATGGAGCAGCATTTTCGAGACAAGGCTGACGCGCTCGGCCTGACGTGGGAAGCTTTTGAGGCCCAGGTCCTGCGGACGATTCCGGTTGGCCGCTGGTGCGCTCCGGAAGACGTGGCGGCCGCGGTCGCCTATGTGACGTCTCCGGAAGCGGATTTTGTCACCGGTGAACTGATCAATGTGACCGGTGGTTTCACGGGATATGGTGTCGCGCCGCCGAGGGAGGCAGTATGAGCAAGGATTTACGCCGCGGCGGCCTCGAGCGGCTGACGGTCGATGACATCGTCGCGTCCGGTTTCTCGACCCCGTGGGATGCGCCGACCGTCCCGCCGTTTCCCTTCACGTTTCGTGATGTTGAGGTGCTGACGCTGGTGTGGCGCACGACCGAGGCGGCCGTTGCGCGGCTTCTGCCGCCGCCCCTCGAGCCGGTTGGCGATGTGGTGCTGGCACACATCTATCGCATGAACGATACCGAATGGATCGGGCCCTATGGCGAATCGAACCTGTCTGTCGGCTGCCGCCTTGCCGAAGCCGGTCTCGCCGGGTCCTATTCGCCCTACCTGTTTCTTTCATCCGAGGTCGGTGTCGTTCATGGCCGGGAGGTTCATGGCCAGCCGAAGAAGCTCGGCTTTCCGGCAATCGAGCATCGCGGCGACCTGGTGGTCGGAACGGTGACCCGCAACGACATTGCGCTGATCACCGGGACAATGGCCTACAAGCAGCGCCGGGACACACTCGACAGTCTCACCGCCCATTTCGACTTCGCCGAGAACATCAATCTCAAGGCCGTCGACCATATCGACGGCCGGCCGGCCATCCGCCAGCTGACCGCGCGTCGACTGACCGATGTTGTTGTGCACGAGTGCTGGAGTGGCCCCTGCACCGTTGAACTGAGGCCAAACGCGCAGGCGCCGGTGCATCGATTGCCGGTGGTCGAGATGCTCGACGGCTTTCATTGGCGCGCCGACTTTACGCTCGTCGCCGGCCGCATTGTTCACGACTATCTGGGAGGATCGACATGAGCCGATACGCATGGGTGCTCGAAGTTCGGCCGGGCTACGAGGAAGAGTACAAGACGCGCCACGATGAGATCTGGCCGGAAATGAAAGAGGCATTGACCAAAGCCGGCATCCGCAACTACTCGATCTTCCGGCACGGCCTCACCCTGTTCGGTTATTTCGAGACGGATGATCTCGACGCGACGATCGCCGCGCTCAAGGACGATCCGGTCAACAAGCGATGGGGCGAATCGATGGCACCCATCATGAAGATCGAGATCGATGCGCGCCGTGATTTCCCATTTTTGCTGCCGCTCCAATGGCACATGGACTGACCCATGCGGCTCGATGGAGAGATTGCCATCGTCACCGGCGCAAGCCGGGGCCTTGGTGCCGAAATCGCTCGCGCTCTGGCCGGCGCCGGCGCTGTGGTGGCCGTCACGGCGCGTCGATTGGCGGATGCGGAGATTGTTGCCGATGGGATCAAGGCCGCCGGCGGCAACGCCATTGCCGTTCCCTGTGACGTGGCCGATGCCCGCTCGGTTCTGGAGGCTGTTGCTGCTGTCAGATCGGAACTCGGTGCGCCGACCATCCTGGTAAATAACGCCGGAGTCATCGAACCACTCGGACCGCTTCACAAGGCGGATGTTGATGCTCTGACCACCAATATCGAGATCAACCTGCTCGGTCCAGCACGCATGGCGCAGGCCGTTCTTTCGGACATGGAAAGCGCCGGGCGCGGAACCATCATCAACGTGTCTTCGGGTGCTGCACGGCGGGCGATTGCCGGATGGGGCGCCTACTGTGTCGCCAAGGCGGGGCTTGCCATGCTTGGACGGGTTTTCGCCGCAGAGCATGGTGAAGCCGGTGTTCGCGTCTACGGCTTTGCCCCCGGCGTCGTGGATACCGGTATGCAGGCTGACATCAGGGCGGCAGGCGTAGGCCCGACGGCGACACTCACCCCGGCGGACCTGGCTCATCCACGCGAGCCGGCTGCTGCTGTCGCTTTTCTCTGTACGCCGGCTGCCGCGCCGTTTGCCGGTGACGAGGTCGACATCCGCGATCCGGCGTTTCGTCAGGCCGCCGGGCTGGACCCGCTGCCAACCTGATGCGCGTCAAGGGGAGCCCTCATGCAACGTGATAAGACCGTCGACATCCGCGCTTTTCTCGTCGATGAGCGCGGTGCCGGCGGCGACTATCACGATCGCGACGAGGGCCATTGGCTGATCGACGCACGGATCGCCAACTCCCTTGTCGCGGCCATTTGCGAAGTCGTGAACCGGTGAGCCGGTGGACTCACAGAACGTCGTAGATTTCGTCCAGGTCCGTATCGCCGACCCGCTTGTCGAGAACGATTTCGCCACGGTCCATGGCGACGATCCGATCGCAGCACTCGAAGACATGTGGGATGTTGTGGCTGATGAAAATGCCGGTGACGTTCTGCTCTTTCAGTGAGCGGATGAAACCGATCACTTTGTTGGTTTCCTTGACGGACAGATGGTTGGTCGGCTCGTCGAGGATCATCACCTTGGATTTGAAGTGCATGGCGCGGGCGATGGCGACACCCTGGCGCTGACCGCCGGACAACTCACCGACGATCGCGTCGGGCGAGCGCAGATGAAGGTCGACATCGGCGATCGCCTTGACGCTCTCTTCGCGCATCTTGCGCTGGTCCATGATGCCGATTCCGCCGATCGATGTCTTCAACGGTTCGCGGCCGATGAAGACATTGCGCGCGATGGTCATCGACGGCACCATCGAATTGTACTGGTAGATCGTCTCGATACCGAGGTCCATCGCGTGGCGCGGATTGGCGATCGCAACCTTGCGGCCCTCCATCAGGATTTCACCCTCGTCCTGTTTCTCGGCGCCCGACAGGATGTTGATCAGGGTTGACTTGCCGGCACCGTTGTCGCCGACGAGGCCAAGTGCCTCGTTTGGATAGACATCGAGCGAGATGTTCTTCAAGGCGTGCACGCCCGAGTACCATTTGTGCAGATCGCGCACGGAAATGATTGGCTCGGCCATGATCAGGTCTCCACCTTGATGAACCGGGCGCGGCGGCGCAACCAGGCGTTAGCGACGACAGCAAAGATTGTCAGGAAGCCGATGGCGAACTTGAACCAGTTGGCGTCCACCTGGCTGAGCACCAGACCATTGTCGATGACCCGGATGAGGGTCGCACCGATGATGCCACCAAGGATGGTGCCGATGCCGCCGGTGAGGGCGGTGCCGCCGATCACGGCGGCCGCAACCGCCTGTAGTTCCATGCCTTCGCCGATCGACGGAAGCGGCGTGCCGAGGCGCAGCACCTGGATCATGCCGGCGAAGCCCGCCAGCATCGAGCAGATCATGAAGCAGGCCATCTTCACGCGTGCGGTCGGAATGCCCATCGAGCTTGCTGCCGGCAGGAAGCCGCCGGTGGCCCGAACCCAGTTGCCGAAATTGGTTTGCGACAGAAGTATCGTCATGAGAACGGCGATGCCGACAAACCAGACAAACGACATCCGGAACAGGTCGCCGGGGCCGACAAACACCGTGAACAGCCAATTTGGCAGGTTGGTCGGTAGCAGCGGCGGGAAGCCGCCGGAAATCACAACGGTCAGCGACCGGGCGATGAACAGCATGCCGAGCGTAGTGATGAAGCTCGGGATCGAAAACCGGATCGTGACAAGGCCATTGACGAAACCAACAGCAGCGGCGGCGGCGAGCCCAGTGACGAAAGCGAGGGCAAAAGGTGTGCCGCCTTCCAGGAGCACGGCCATCACCATCGGCATCAGCGCAAAGACCGAACCGACCGACAGGTCGAACTCGCCGCAGATCATCAAAAGCGTTACGCCGATAGCGACCAATCCCATCTCGGGAAGCAGGCCGAGCATGCCACGCAAATTCGCAAAGTTGAGGAAGACGCCGTCCGATTGGATCTGAAACACGATCATCAGAAGGGCAAGCAGTACCAGCCCGGCGAGCTCCGGCTTCTCCAGATAGATCTTGACGAGACGTTTCATGCGCGGCGGTGCCCCCCTCAAAGCTTAGTCGCGGAACGGTGGAACCGCTCCGCGACCGAGTTTGGTATCTAGACCACGATCCGTCCAGCTAGGCCGGATTGCT
>JAAEOR010000247.1 GCA_024222895.1 Hyphomicrobiales bacterium
CCGGTACATGGCGATCTCCTTGACGCTCCTACTGCCCGCCCTCGCGGTCGCCGCCGATGCCGTCGTCGGTCGGTGGCGGCTGGCAGCCCCGGTGGTAGGCCTTCTGCTCCTGATCGGAGTACCTGCGAACATCCGGGCTCTCGCCGAGAAGGACACCCACGGTCCGGCGACGGGCACACGCGACTTGGTCCTGGCGGCTGCCTACTCTCCACTCCTCGACGAGCTCCCCGATGACGTCTACCCGAACCCAAGTCAGCTCGGAGCCGCCGACGTCACAACCGGGTTCCTGAAACGAGCCAAGGAAGCCGGAGACCTGCCGGACGAGCCCAAACTGACCGACAGGCAGAAGGCGCGCATATGGACCCGGCTCAGCCTCGGCCAACGCCCAAACGACGAACCGCCGGATTCGAGCCTCACCTGTGAGGTGCATACGACCCCGATCACCGTCAACGCCGTCCTGGGAGACCAGTTCTCGTTCCTCGGGCAGATCGAGGTCGAACCACTCGATCCACCACCCGGGCTACCCGAGACCCCGGCGAGGTACGACGAGCGGTGGAACGGTCGCGGTCTTCGCGTCGAGGTACCCACCTTTGACTTCGAGGTCCGCCCGGCCACAGGTCAAGACCGGTTCTCCTTCTGTCAATGACCAGTTCGAACGCAAGGGCACGATTCGTGAAACGAGCGACACACCACCTACCGCGCCGCCAGCGGCTAGCGGTACTTCTCGGCCTGACCGGGTTCGCCGTGTCGATGCCGCTCCTCGCCTTCCTCGGTGAGAGCCCGACCTTCTTCACGTTCCGCAACACGACCGG
>JAAEOR010000248.1 GCA_024222895.1 Hyphomicrobiales bacterium
GACCTTGGCTTTCTGCCCGGCGAAGGCCCGCACGATCTGCTCGCCAATACCGGACGCGCCGCCGGTAACGAACACGGTCTTGCGGTTGAGACTGGGATAGGTTGCGAACGCCATTTGGGCACTTCCTCTTCGAACTGCGGGGAAAGTCCTCCGTGTTCGCGATTTGATCCACGCCGTCAAGGGTCCAGCCACGACCGGACAGACAAACTGTCGCGCTTGGTGTTTTGACTTCGATCAAAGTTCCGGGGTAACCCAGTCCCCATGGTGCCGCCAAGATTTGGGGCACTGCGCCGCCAAGGGGGACGCATGGCGAATCCGACGACCACTCGGAAGTCTTTCACGCATGGCGAGTTCGGCGTCGCGATCGCCTTGACGGTGCTCGCCCTGTTTTCGCTGATCGTGGCGGGAAAAGCCCACTCATCCGCCTATTCGTTCCACGCACTGCTGTTTGCGGTGGTTTCCGGGTACTTCGTCTACAAGATCGTCGACCGCTACTACCGGCGGCCGGCGGAGCCGCCGCCGCTCGAGATCGATGGCAAGCCCAACTACAATCTCGGTCCGATCAAGTTCGCGACTCTCGCCGCCCTGTTCTGGGGGATCGCCGGATTCGCGGTCGGCCTGTGGGCGGCGTTGGAGTTGGCGTTTCCGGTGCTCAATTTCGATCTGCCGTGGATCAGCTTTGGCCGCATTCGGCCGCTCCATACTTCGGCAGTGATCTTCGCCTTCGGCGGCAACGCCCTGATTGCTACCTCGTTCTACGTGGTCCAGCGGACCTGTCGCGCCCGGATGGTCGGCGACCTGGCACCCTGGTTTGTCGTCATCGGCTACAACTTCTTCATCCTCATCGCCGGCACCGGCTATCTGCTGGGGATTACCGAAGGCAAGGAATACGCCGAGCCCGAATGGTACGCCGATCTGTGGTTGACGGTAGTCTGGGTGGTCTATCTACTGGTCTTCCTCGGCACGATCATGCGCCGCAAGGAGCCGCATATCTATGTGGCCAACTGGTTCTTCCTCGCCTTCATTCTGACCATTGCGGTCCTCCATCTCGGCAACAATGCCGCGATTCCGGTATCGGTCTTTTCATCGAAGTCCTACATCGTCTGGGCAGGCGTCCAGGACGCCATGATCCAGTGGTGGTACGGCCACAACGCGGTCGGCTTCTTCCTCACCGCCGGCTTCCTTGGCATGATGTACTATTTCATCCCCAAGCGAGCGGAGCGGCCGGTCTATTCCTACCGGCTGTCGATCATCCATTTCTGGTCGCTGATCTTTCTCTATATCTGGGCCGGGCCGCACCACCTCCATTACACGGCGCTGCCGGACTGGGCGCAGACCCTCGGTATGACCTTTTCGATCATGCTGTGGATGCCGTCGTGGGGCGGAATGATCAACGGCATCATGACGCTGTCCGGTGCGTGGGACAAACTGCGCACCGACCCGGTCTTGCGGATGATGGTGGTCTCGGTCGCCTTCTACGGCATGTCGACCTTCGAAGGGCCGTTGATGTCGATAAAGGTGGTGAACTCGCTGTCGCACTACACCGACTGGACGATCGGCCACGTCCACTCCGGCGCGCTTGGTTGGGTCGGCTATATCAGCTTCGGCGCCATCTACTGTCTTGTCCCGTGGCTGTGGAACCGCAAGGGCCTCTACTCACTGAAGCTGGTCGACTGGCACTTCTGGATCTCAAGCCTCGGCATCGTGCTTTACATCACCTCGATGTGGGTGGCCGGCATCCTCCAGGGCCTGATGTGGCGGGCCTACAATTCGCTCGGTTTCCTGGAATACTCGTTTGTCGAAACCGTCGAGGCGATGCACGTCTACTACCTGATCCGGGCATTGGGCGGTCTGTTGTTCCTGGTCGGCGCGATCCTGATGGTCATCAATATCTGGAAGACGATCACCACATCCGAGCCCGCGGCGGTCCAATCCGACCGGCCGGCCATGGCGCCGGCGGAATAGCTGGGAAGCGAGATCATGTCGGCCTGGGCCAAACACAAAATCTTCGAAACCAACCCGATCATCCTGCTGCTCGGATCCCTGGTGGTCATTTCGATCGGTGGCATTGTCGAGATCGTGCCGCTGTTCTACCTGAAGAACACCATCGAGGCGGTCGACGGTGTTCGACCCTACACACCCCTGGAGCTTGCCGGGCGCAACATCTACGTCCGCGAGGGCTGCTACAACTGCCATTCGCAGATGATCCGCTCCCTGCGTGACGAGGTTGAGCGGTACGGCCATTATTCGCTTGCTGCGGAATCCATGTATGACCGTCCGTTTCAGTGGGGATCGAAACGCACGGGGCCGGACCTTGCCCGGGTTGGTGGCAAGTATTCCGATACCTGGCATGTCGACCATCTGAACGCACCTGCATCGGTGGTGCCGGCAACCATCATGCCGGCCTATCCATGGCTGGCGGAAACCGAGCTCGACCTGCGCCACATCAGTGAAGATCTGAAGGTCCAGCAAATGCTGGGCGTCCCCTACACCGACGAAATGATCGAACATGCCGCGCAGGACGCGGTCACCCAGGGAACGCTCGACCCGGCGGAGGGCGACAACCTGCTCGCCCGCTATCCCAACGCCAACATCCGGAATTTCACCGGCAATCCCACGGCAACCGGACGGCTTAGCGAAGCCGATGCCCTGATCGCCTACCTGCAATCGCTCGGGACCGCGATCGATTTCAACCTCTATGACGACAGCGCCAACATTCGCTGAGGATCACACCATGTCCGACACCTACGTGGCGCTTGCCGAATTCGCTCAGTCCTGGGGGCTCGTCTATTTCGTTCTGGTCTTCGTCGTCGTTGTCCTGCTGGCGATGCGTCCGTCGCGAAAGCGGGACTATGACCGGGCAGCGCGGCTGCCACTCAGCGAGGACTGACAATGGCCGACGAGCAACACACCAAGCCCGAAGTCGATCCGGTTACCGGCTACAAGACCACCGGCCATGAATGGGACGGCCTGACCGAGCTGAACCATCCACTGCCGCGCTGGTGGCTGTGGATCTTCTATGCGACCATTGTCTGGTCGATCGGATACTGGATCGTCTTCCCCGCATGGCCGCTGGTGTTTTCGGCAACCGGCGGCGTCATCGGCTGGAACTCGCGGACCGCGGTCGATCAGGAAGTGGCCGCCCTGGAGGCCAATCGCGGGCCGATGATCGATCGGCTCTCCAGCACCGAGATCGCCGCCATCAAGGAAGACCCGGAACTCCTCGACTTCACATTGGCCTATGGTCGGATCGCGTTCAAAGAGAACTGTGCGCCCTGCCACGGCGTCGGTGGCGGCGGCGCGAAGGGCTACCCCAACCTGATCGATGACCAGTGGCTGTGGGGTGGCTCGTTCGACGATATCGCCCACTCGATCAACTATGGCATTCGCAACGACAACCCGGATAGCCGCATCGGCGACATGCCGGCGTTTGGCCGGGACGAATTGCTCAGCACGACCGAAATCAGGGATGTTGCCCAATACGTCCGTTCGCTTTCCGGCTTGCCGGTACCGCGCGGCTCCGACCTCGCCGCCGGCTCGGAGGTCTACGAAACGAATTGTGCGGTGTGCCACGGGGATGCCGGTGAAGGAAATCGCGACCTCGGCGCGCCAAGTCTGTCGGACGGCCTCTGGCTCTACGGTTCGGACACCGACGACGTCGTGGCGACCATTGCCAATGCGCGCAACTCGTCAATGCCGGCCTGGGGAGAACGCCTTGATCCCAGCTCGGTCAAAGCCCTGACATTCTACGTCCACAACCTCGGCGGCGGCGAGTAGAGTCGCCGAGCAACGCCGGGAGTCATCATCGAGCTGCGTTCATCGGCGCACGGAAGGTCATACGACTTCTAAGATAAGATGACGCCTAGTGAGGCGACGCCCTCGGATCGGGGGCGATTTTGTGGCATATCCGTCTACCGGGTCTCGTCAAGACGACAAGACTCGCCGCACTCTGGCGGCGACGATCTCTATTCTTGCAAATTTGTTGCAGACCGTTGCACCACGGACGAAGCTGAGTCTTCGTCGATTCCGGCACATTCAGCCGACGGCTTTCATTCGAGGTAGGGGTGAAATATCGGACCGAAATTGACGGGCTGAGATCAATCGCCGTGATTCCCGTCATGCTCTTTCATGCGGGGTTCGAGACGTTCTCCGGGGGTTTTGTCGGCGTCGACGTTTTCTTTGTGATCAGCGGCTTCCTGATCACATCGATAATCCTGGGAGACCTGGACAAAGGTCGCTTCTCAATCGCCAGGTTCTACGAACGGCGAATACGGCGCATCCTGCCCGCCTTATTGGCGGTTGTTGTTGCATGCATGCCCTTCGCCTGGATGTGGATGCTGCCGGATCCACTGGAAAATTTCGGGCAGAGTGTGGTTGCAAGCGTTTTCTCCGCAAACAATATCCTGCTGTGGCTCACCAGCGGCTACTGGTCACTGGCCAACGAATTCAAACCACTCATGCACACCTGGAGCCTGGCGATCGAGGAGCAGTACTATGTTGTCTTTCCGATCGTTTTGGTGGTGGCCTGGAAATTGGGTGGCGTCCGTTCCAGCTTGATTGCAACCGCTGCGCTGGCGCTGTTGAGCTTCGCGGTCTGTCAATACGGCGTGACCCGCTACCCGCAGGCCAACTTCTTTCTTTTGACGAGCAGGGCCTGGGAACTGTTGGCGGGTTCAATCTGTGCGTACATCACCAGGAAGAGACAGCCCACCGGCAGCGACATCGCGGCATTGACCGGCCTGAGTCTGATTGCCTACGCCATATTCGCATTCGACGAGAGTACACCGTTTCCCTCTGCTTGGACTTTGTTGCCGGTGCTTGGTACGGCGCTCGTCCTTCTGTTTGCCCGGGCAGGAACTCATAGCGCCAGATTGCTCTCGCTGCCACCGCTCGCGTTCATCGGTCTTATTAGCTACAGCGCGTACCTCTGGCATCAACCTCTGTTCGCTTTCGCACGGATACGAAGCTTCGCAGAACCACCTATGTGGCTGATGCTGCTGCTGTCAGGCGCAGCCCTATTGCTCGCTTATTTCACTTGGCGATTTGTAGAGACACCGTTCCGTAGACCCGAGCAAGTCGGGCTTCGCACACTCCTCGGAATCCTGGTGCCGTTCGCTTCCGCCGCGACGGTCTTCGGTGTGGCAATCCACGTCTACAATGGCGTGCCGTCAAGAGTTTTCCCAAACACGGAGGTGGCATCGGCCGAGGCACACCACGCCTACAACATGCGCGTACTTCAATATAAGGCAGACCAGTTCACCAGCTCATCGATGATCAAGGTTTTGGTCCTGGGGAGTAGTTTCGCGCGCGACTTTGTGAATGCTGCAATTGAGAGCAGAATATTCGAGAATGTCGAGCTGATTTACCGCGATGACAGGGTTCCTGCATGTCTTGGCGATGGCCCTATAGGCGATGACACGCAGTCTTTTATTGACCTTGCCGGTCAGGCCGACTGGGTCGTTTTCGGATCCTCGTGGTCGACAGCCTGCTACGAAGAAGACGTTGCGTTCCTGAATTCACTCGGCATAACCAACGTGCTTTTTGTCGGCACAAAGGACTTTGGCTATAATCTGAATGCCTTTCTACGACTTCCCTTCGAAGAGCGCGAAAAAGCGCGTTCGCGCGTCAGCGAGAATGTGTGGAAGATTTACCAGCGGGAACGTGCCGCCACAGATCCAAAGCGTTACATCGACATGCTGGGTGGTATCAGCGATAGCGATGGGCGGGTCAGGGTGTTCACAGCCGACGGGATGCTGATATCGCCTGACCGTCGTCATTTGACGCGCGACGGAGCGATTCTGATCGGAGGGTTTATCGCAAAACATCCGGCTCTGGAACGAATCCGGGCAGAATCGCTCGGTAGGGGCAATCGCATCGAAACAATTGAGTGCAATGGCTTGGCTGGTATTGGGCCCGATCGCCAAATATGAACGGAAGAACGCCGAGCTATGCGCGAAAGTTGGTGACGGCCTGAAGGATCAGGCGGCATATCATGAGGTTGCTTGACGACCTCACTTCTCCACCAAAGGAGCGATATGCCGTATCCCAGAATAACGTCACCAAGCTGGTTCAACCAGGAATCATTTCCGATCCTCTCACCGATATCCTGCGCGACGGTGCGCGAACGTTGCTTGCCCAGGCTGTCGAAGCCGAGGTTGCGGCCTTCATGTCCAAGCATGCCGATCTGCAGACCGAAGACGGCCATCAGCGTATCGTGCGGCATGGCCA
>JAAEOR010000249.1 GCA_024222895.1 Hyphomicrobiales bacterium
CGGGGATGTCGTTGACGCGGCGGATCGAGGAAACGCGTTTGGCGTTCCAGGTCTTGTCTTGGCCGGTCCGCATGCCCATCCGGTTCAGGCAGGCGGCGATCGCCTCGTCCGACCATCGGCCTGCCATCTCGCGAAGGACGCTGAGGGCTTCGTCGCTCGTCTTCGCGCCATGTTCACCGGACTTGGGCTTCTTGGTCCTGAGTTCCGTATGCCGTCCACCCTTCCAGTGAATGACGAGTACGATCTCGCCGTTCGCCTCGTCGATATCGGCAATGATATCCTCGATCAGGGTCCTGACCAGACGCTGGCGGTTGCGCATGGTTGTCCCCGGCGCTTCCCATGCCACCTGTAGATCCTTTGCGAGGCCCTCCAATCGGTCCAGGTCCACGGGGTCCTCGGAGCCGTTGTCTTCTTCCAGCCGCCGTTCGAACGCTCGTACGCGGCCGAGCGCCTCCTCCCAGCGCTTCTCAAGCTCCGCGGCGATCAGTCGGTTGTCCGGATCGCAGGACGCATAGCGCCGTTCGGCGAGCGATGCTTCGTACCTGGCCTGTTGGAGTTCAAGCTCAAGCACCGAACGCTTGTCTTGCGCCGCTTTGCTCATGGCCGACTGCGCCGCGATAGCGGCGTCGATGGCGAGCGGAGCGACCGCTTCGAGCAAAGCTTCGACGACGAGACTTTCGGCCCGAGCACCGCCGAAGGTGATACATCGCTTCTGGCCAAGCAAAAGATTGGGATTGTCACACCGATAGACTGGCCGCGGCTTGCGCCCGGCGTAAACGACATGCAGGCGCCGTCCGCAGCGCCCACAGGACATGAGGCCACCGAGAAGCGCGCCACCGCCTCGGCCGGACTTGACCCCGCCGGCGCGGCCGAATGCATTGCGCGCCAGCTGCGCCTGGTTGCGCTCGTACTCGTCCCCGCCAATGTAGCCGTCATGGTGATCCCTGAGCACCACGTCCCAATCTTCGGGCGATTTGCGGTTCTTGTAGCTGACATGGGCGCGTCCGTCGCGGATCTCGGTCTTCCGACCGGTTTTACCGTAGACGTAAACCCCGGCGTAAAACATGTTCTTCAACACGCTGATCACATTGCGATAGCGAATGGGGCGCCACTCGAAAGAAGTCAGCCGGACGCCATCGGACGGCCGGGGAAAGTGAACGCTCTCATCGGCCATCGAAAGCAGAACCTGCCGTGCGCTGCCCAGATCGCGGAAGCGGGAGAAGATCTGACGGATGACTTCCTGGATCCGCCGGTCCGGGTCGAAATGGACACCGGCGTCACGGTCCCAGATGTATCCGACCGGCGGCGTGTAGCGCAGTTCGCCACGAGCCGCCTTCGCCCTGGCCGCCTCCAGCATGCGCGTCCTCATTACGCCAAGTTCGAACTCGCTGATGCTGCCCTTCATTCCTAGCAACAGCCGGTCGTTCGGATGGCGCGGATCGTAGACGCCGTCATGGTCGATGACGCGCGCCTCAACGAGGCCGCAAAGCTCCAGTACACGATGCCAATCACGCCCATTGCGGGCGAGGCGCGAGACTTCGAGGCAGAAAATCGCGCCGACCGACCCAGAGCACAGCAATGCCACAAGCCGTTCGAAACCAGGGCGCTCCGCACAGCCACTGGCGGAGACACCGAGATCGTCGTCGATGATATCAACCGAGGCGAA
>JAAEOR010000250.1 GCA_024222895.1 Hyphomicrobiales bacterium
TGCCCATTGCCTGTGTCCGATCGACATGATTTTCCAGGGCTGATCGATGAGCTTGTTCCAGGCGTCACAGCAGTGGTCGACGATGTCGTCGTATGAGTTGAAGACGCGGTTGGACAGCCAGTTGTCGCGCATGAACTGCCAGACATTCTCGACCGGATTGAGCTCGGGCGAGCGCGGCGGCAGGGTGAGTATGGTGATGTTGGCGGGCACGTCGAGCTTGCCTGAGGTGTGCCAGCCGGCCTGATCCATGATCAGGACGGCATGGGCGCCTGGAGCGACGGCGGCCGATATCTCCTTGAGATGGAGCGTCATGGCGGCGCTGTTGCAAAACGGCAGAACCAAGCCCGCGCCTTTGCCTTCCTTGGGGCAGATGGCGCCGAAGATATAGGCCGAACGCGTGCGCTGATCGTGGGGTGCGCGGGCCCGGGTACCGCGCCTGGCCCATCGCCGCGTGATCTTGTTCTTCTGGCCGACGCGGGCTTCGTCCTGGAACCAGATCTCTATCCTCGCGCCCGCGGCCTCGTGCCGCGCGACCTCCTCCACAAGGGCGGGGAACTTTTTTTAAACGCCTCGACGGCGTGCTCGTTCTGCGCATGATGACGTGGCCGGGCCGAGAGCTTGCGGAAACCCATCGCGCGCAGCTCACGGCTCAAGGTCTGCTTGGCAATCGAAATGCCGAATTCCTCCCGAACCCAATGCGCGAGATCAATTAGCCGCCAGCGAACAATCCCGTGGACCGACGGGATCGGCCCGCTCTCGACAGTCCGGGCAAGCGACCGCCGCTGGGCATCGTTAAGTTTGGGCGAGTTGCCCGGGGCCTTGCCATCGACAAGTCCGTCCGGCCCCGCGGCATTGAACCGCAGCACCCAGTCACGGATCGTCTGCAGGCCGACACTGCCAATTCTCGCCGCATCGCCCCGCGAGCCACCATCGTAGATCGCTGCCAGCGCCAGCAATCGACGCCCCTGATTGGCGTCCTTCGTCCGACGCGCAAGCAACCGAAGTCCGGCCGCACCAAAATCGTCTCGAAGTGAAACCGGAGAACCCATGGCAAACCTCCATCCGTTTGCCATCTTGAATCAGAAAAACA